>CAZFAZ010000025.1:0-9416 GCA_964517155.1 uncultured Thermoplasmatales archaeon | reverse complement strand
AGCGGTATCTATCAAAATCTTTTTGATTCCCACCTGTTTTGTAAGCTTGAGTAATCCTATATCTAAAAGGTTTGCACCATTTTCTAAAACCTCTATTTTTCCATCAGGTGATTTATCCTTAGGATTAAAAGCAACTAGTATAGCCGCAGAGGGAGTGTTCTTTTTCAAAGCTTCTTGTTCCTCAGAAGTCGTTCCTATATGAATGGAGTTATAAATAGTTCTTTTTAGAAGGTTTTTTTCAGATAAAAGTTTTAGAGTTTTTATTTTTAAATCCGGCTCAATTATATCAATTGAGAAGGGCTTGTTTTTTGGGATATTTTTTATAATAAATTTAATTATATCATCAATGAATTCTTCTTTTTTTATAAAAAAATCAGCAACCGCCGGGTTTCCTGTTTTTTGAGAACAGTTATACATTGTATCTAAATCTTTTTTTGCCTGTGTAAAATCAGGTTCTCCTTTGAAGAAAAATCCACCGAAGAGCGTTGTCGGATAGTTTCCAGGTTGTCCACCTATTCTTACTTCTGATATATCTTCTATTTTTTGCTCTTTTGTAAATGAGAACAAAGTTATTCACCTCTTTTTTTTATTTTTCCAAGATAATCTATAGTTATATTTGAATGAAGAGCTCTTTTGTCATCAAGCTTTACTTTTTCAGATATAATTCTTATTGCAATATGAGGCTCTCCATAACAAGGCAGTGGTTTTTCTAAGCATTTTTTTATTTTTTCATCAATTTTTTCTTTGTCTGTTAAACCTATTAGATCAACTGTTTTTATCTGATTTTGAAATCGTTTTATCGCATGTTTATCTATGTTTTCTATATAGGGAATAGCACCAGGTGCGTTAATTATTCTATTTGTCTTATCTACGCCATTTTTATTTAAACAGATAAGAGATTCTCCTGATTTATGCCCTCTTATCTCTTCCCCACATACAACTAAATATCTAATATAGGGGTTTGAAATAACATTTGCAACTATCTTTTCAATTCCAATGTTTTCTGTTTTAAGCGGACCATATATAGCAACATTATGCACAGGTTTATAAGTAGTATTTAATAATACTATGGCAACACAGTTTTGCGGGTTTCCTGTGGTAAACTCACCACCCCACGGATAATACTCATCATTCATTTATTTTTCAAATCCTAAATAAAGTACATGTTTAATAATAGTTTTAGTGTACCCTACCACACCTTTATAAAGATTTATTAATTACCTGGGTACAAGGGGACATTTCATGGTGAAAAAAGATAATAATATAGACGAAGAAGACCTGATTGATAAACTTTCAGGGGTAGGACCTGCAACTGCAGACAAACTTAAAGATGCAGGATACACTGATGTTATGAGTATTGCTGTGGCTTCTCCTTCTGAACTTTCTGATGCTGCTGAGATAGGAGAAGCAGTTGCTTCAAAGATAATAATTGATGCGCGTAAACATGCAGATATAGGTGGTTTTGAAACAGGTGCAAAACTTTTAGAAAAAAGACAGCAAATAGGTCATCTTTCATCTAATTCAAACACATTTAATGAGTTACTTGGTGGTGGTTTTGAAAGCCAATCCATAATTGAGCTTTTTGGAGAATTTGGATCTGGAAAAACACAAATTGCTCATCAACTTTGTGTAATGGTACAGCTTCCTAAAGACAAAGGCGGTATGGAGGGGCATGCTGTGTATATAGATACTGAGAATACCTTTAGACCCGAGCGTATAAAACAGATGGCAGAAGGCCTTGAACTTGACCCGGAGGAGGTTTTATCAAAAATTCATGTTGCACGTGCCTATAATTCAAATCATCAGATGCTGCTTGTTGAAAAAGTAAAAGAAATCTCAAAAGATATTCCAGCTCGCTTGCTAGTAGTTGATTCTCTCACAGCTCACTTTAGAGCAGAATATGTCGGCCGTGGTGCTCTTGCAGATCGTCAGCAGAAACTAAACAAACATATGCACGACCTGCTACGCTGGAGTGATCTATTCAATGGTGTTGTATGTGTAACAAACCAGGTTTCATCAAAACCAGATGCATTCTTTGGCGATCCAACAAGACCGATAGGTGGGCATATTGTAGGACATACTGCAACATTTAGACTTTATCTTCGTAAAAGCAAAGGCCCTAAAAGAATAGCACGTCTAATTGATTCACCGCATCTACCTGAAGGAGAAGCAGTGTTTACAATCAACCAAAGTGGCATTTCAGACTAGTTACAGGAGTAAAACAGGGAAAAACCTTAAATGCTTTAAAAAACATTCATCTGTTGGAGGTAAAAAAATTATGGCATACGTACATGATGGTTGGACACTTTATACAAGAGATGTAAAACTCAAAGGTGGGAGAAACCAAACAATATATTTCTTTAGTAAAAGATCACCTAAGAGTGGAACACCCTGTGAAAAACCCGATGGTTACACAGTTGGAGTAAATAAAAGAACAGGTCTTCCATACTTGAAAAAGAAATAAAAAAATATAACGAAATTACAAGAGCTGACAAGTTTTTTTGTCGGCTCATAACATTTTTTTAAAGAGATTTTTTTAAATATCTAGTCTTTATTCAATGATTTGACTTTGATAAATATGGATATAAAAATTGGCTTTGTTATAAATCCTATTGCAGGCATGGGTGGCCGTGTAGGTCTTAAAGGAACAGATGGCGTGGTTAAAAAAGCAAAAAAACTTGGAGCCAAGGCTGTTGCACCAAACAAAGCTTTAGATATGTTAAAAGAATTTTTCTCAAAATACTCAGGGAAAAAAGATATTTTTTGGTATACCTGTTCCAAGGATATGGGTGAATATATCCTTAAAAAAACAGATGCTGAAAACATTAACGTTGTATATACATCAAAAAAAGATGTGACTGTATCTGAAGATACTACAAACGCCTGTAAGATTTTTCTACAAAAAAAAGTTGATATAATTGTTTTTTGTGGCGGTGATGGAACTGCAAGAGATGTATTTTCTGCAGTAAAAAATAAAATTCCTATACTCGGCATTCCCTCAGGTGTAAAGATGCATTCCGCGGTTTTTGGGATAAACACAGAAGCAACAGCAAAAATGCTTCATGAGTTTATAAACAAGCATCTTATGATAGGCGATGCAGAAATCATGGATCTTGATGAAGAGCGCTACCGTAAAGGTGAATGGAATATCAAACTTTTTGGTATTGCCAAAGGAATAGTAGAACCTACATATATTCAAGTTGGAAAAACCAGTTTTGAATCAGTATCAGATAATACAGTCAAAGAGGAACTTGCAGAACACATAGAGGATGAAATAAAAGAAAACTCTGATTTTTTGTATTTATTCGGCTCTGGTGGAACAATTGATTACATCGCAGAAAAACTAGGTTTTAAAAATACACTTCTAGGCATAGATGCAATTTACCGCAGTAAAGTTGTTGGAAATGATATAAATGAAGAGGAAATACTAAAATTACTTGAAAAATATCCAAAAGCAAAGGTAATCCTAAGTCCGATAGGTGCACAAGGTTTTATCCTCGGAAGAGGTAATCTTCAACTCAGTTCTAAAGTGATTAAAAAAATTGGACTGGATAATATCATTGTTGTATCAACTCCCAGCAAACTTGCAAGTACTCCTTTAATCAGAGTTGACACGGGAGATAAAAAACTTGATAAAAAATTTGAAAAAAACGAATTTATGATGATAGTAATAGGCTACAGGCTAAGCCGTGTTGTCCGCATTCAAATTTAAAAGATATTGAAAAGTTATAGATTATTATGAAAAAAAAAGATCTAGCAAAAACGGACGAAGAATGGCGAAAAATACTTACAGAGGAAGAGTTTTATATCCTAAGAAAAAAAGGAACTGAAGCGCCTTTTAGCGGAGAATATCTTAAAAACAAAAGAAAAGGCTTGTATGTTTGCAAGGCCTGTGGCAACCCCTTGTTTTCTTCTAAGACAAAGTATGACTCTGGAAGTGGCTGGCCTAGTTTCTCAGATGTTTTATCAAAAGACTGTGTTAAATTAAAAACAGATAAAAGTCTAGGTATGAATAGAACTGAGGTTATATGCAGTAAATGCAATAGTCATCTTGGTCATGTATTCAAAGATGACCCTAAACCCCTGGGTAAAAGATTTTGTATTAATTCTAAAAGTCTTGATTTCAAAGAAAAATAATGCATAATCAATATTTTCTAATTGATATCTCAGCAAAAAAGCATTTTTACACTAATGATATATAGTAGTTGTATACATAATATTATAACAGTAAGGGAGTATGAAAGAAACATATGAAAAAAATATTTGTTGTATTTTTTTTAGCAGCAATTCTATTAACACTTCCAGTTAATACTGCGGTTATATCCACTGATGTTTACAGCATAGAAAACATATCTGAAAAAGATAAAGATTCACCTGAACTATTTATAACTCAGGCACAGTATGCAAAATTAGATACATTTATTCAAGCTAGTTTTCAAGGAGAAGTTAAACAAGAAGCAATAAATATTGTAAAAAATGTTACTATTTATGACTCTGAAGAAAAACATTACAAAATAAATATGAATAATCTAATACAAGCCGTCAAAGAGCATAGTTATTATAAGATTATATCAGAGAGTGAACTTGCAGAAGTAGACACAAAATCAAAGCTGAATCAATTAATTAATGACCGCTGGAATTTTTCAGCAAGACCACTTGGAAAATTGATAAACGAGATAATAAACCTCATAAAAAATAGGCTGGGTTGGTTATATGAATTGTTTTATCAAGGTGGAAGCCTTTTTGTCGAGGGAGTTGATCTGGCTAAAGATTTTATAAATCGTATTCAAGATGTAAATATTGCTATTTTATTTACAGCTGCTGTTAATTCAGTCGTATACATTCCTGTATACTATTTCTCAGAGTCAGTTAAAGATTTATTTAATTTAGAATTAGAAGGTTTTTCGCTTAAAATACAGGAATTTACAGGTACATTTACCAGTGATTTATACGCTATAACACAAACCTTAGGAGACATATTGTCTGTACTGGGAAATCTTTTCAAACCTTTCCAAAATTATGTATCTGATATATCAGATTTCTTAGGCTGGATAGCTAACGAGGAGCCCTGGAATGAACAGATAACTATAAAGGGGACTGCCACCAATTTACTAGGACAGCCAATAGTGGGTGCAAATGTTACATGCAAAGGAGTAGAAACCACAACAGATAGCAATGGATATTACGAATTCAAAGTTAACACATCTGATGATTCTAATGATTCAATTCCACCTAACAACATTTATGGATTGCATAGCTGTACAATCACTATTTCAAAAGACGGCGAGATTTTAAAACAAACTCCAACTAAGTTTTCGTACGTAGTTTCAGGAGGGAAAATATACTGGCCATTTCTTATTACTGGAATAAATGAGCTATTGCTACAATTGATAGAATTTATTATACAAAAAATCAATAGTTTATTAGAGTTATTTGGATTTTCCCAAATAAATCTTTATAATCTAAAATAACATAAAAAAAACTAAATCCTACAAGAATCAGATTTATTTTTTTCAAAATATTTCTGATGATATTCCTCTGCAGGATAGAAGTCGTTCATAGGACTTATTTCAGTAACGATCATTTTATCATATTTTTGTTGCTGCTCTTTTCTTGATTCTTCAGCAATTTTTTTCTGCTCCAAGTTGTGATAAAATATTGCAGAGCGGTATTGTGTACCAACATCGACACCCTGTCTATTTAGCTGTGTTGGATCATGTATATTCCAAAACACATCCAATAACTCTTTATAGTTTATCTCTTCAGGGTTATACAGTATTTGTACTGCTTCAGCATGACCGGTTTTACCGGTACATACTTGTTCATAACTTGGAGTTTTAGTATTTCCTCCAGTATATCCTACTTTTGTATCCTTCACACCTTTTATTTTTTTAAAAGCAGCTTCAACTCCCCAAAAACATCCTGCCGCAAATGTTGCTTTTTTCATTTTATGTATCAACGTTATGTTATTGTATTTGTTATATTTTATTGCTTGTTTTATGTTATCCTTCAGAGATATATCATAATTTGTTATTCAAATAAAAAAGAAAATTTCCCCCACACACACATTTTCTAAATGATATTTATATTAAAAATAAGAAGAATCAAAAGAAGATTCACTTTGAGATAATATTCCTAGATAATTATCTGTCTCAAATACAATCTCAAGATTAGAAGGAACATCCTCAAAAGTAAGAACTGTATGATCCTGATCTATCAGATGGACATTACTGCTAAACATATATAAAACCACTGAAACTTGCCGATCATTATAACTTATCTGACCGTCATCATCAGCATTAGAATCTGATTCAAACTTAAAAACATGCGTAGGTTTTTGACCATAAATAAAACTGTCACCAACTTTCCATACATAATGAACAAGAACATCTGGATTAGAAACGATAATATCTGCAATTTCAGCTATTTGACTAAGGCTTTCAACATTTGAACCTAAATATGTATCATCTGCTATTTCCGTATTATCCACCGTATCCTGCACGCCAGTATTATCCTGCTCAGTAGGATCAACTATGTCCTCAACATCTTCAACTTCTTTATCAACATCAGAATCTTCAGCAGCATCATCCTGAGAAGCTCTATCTCCAATTATTTTTTGTATAAAAGATATTTTTTCAAGAACTGGGAACTTCTCAACAAGTTTTAAAATAAAATTTTCTATAATACTTGAAACATGAAGGTGGCTAATCATGGGGTTCTCCTTGAAAAACAAACCGTAATCAACTGAATCATAGTAACCAAAGTATGAAGTATCATAAGAGCTAAGCTGTATACCATCTCCAACCTCAACAGAATCACCACCAGAAGGAGTATCATCGTCCTCATCATTAATTTCCTGGGAAGACAATTCGGTGCCACTAAATCTACTACCAATTACTAAAATATCATCTGCGAAATAATTACGATAATCCTTCACTTGTATGCTGTAAATATCAACAGGCTCTGAAACACTGCTTACACCAAGTACATATGCCAAACCACCGTTACTTGTAATCAAAACATAACCATAACTCAATTCAACCGCCGGTATAACAACAATATTTTCTTTATTAATACCCTGCGCAGGGTTTTCTAAAACATATACCTGCTGATCATAAGTTAAATTCAGTTCATATTTTTCATCTGTTTGAACAAGTGAATCCTGGAAAGTACCAATTTCGCCATTATATACAGTTGAATCAACTTCAACACCTGCTAAATCAACAACAAGATAACCGCTATTACATCCATGTTTTTCAAGAAGAGACATAAACACTGACTTTTTATAATGCTCAACTACTGTAACAGATGAATCAACCAATGTATCACTTGTAGTATCATATGCTTTAATCTGATCACCCTCAGAAACCATACTGATATCTTTATAGGTGCCATCAGCCATTTTTATCATTGTACCCTTTGTAAAACCGCCCCCGATGCTTTTATCCGCAGCAGGTTTGTTTACAAAACTACTTTCATCAAGAACACAGGTCTTATTTCCTCCAACAAGTATGCCATCTGCGAAATAAATATCAGTGGCTCTTTGTCTCACAGAATCTATTGATTTCTCTGCAGATCCAACTGATTCTTCATTTACTCCTTCACCTGCATCTCTATTGATTGCTGATTCAAAATAACCATTGTATAGACCACTCCAAATATTTGTCTCTGATTCGTCACCATCGCCACCACCATCACCGTCATCATCACCGTCATCATCATCACTTGGTGCTGATCCACCGCCACCTTTAGAATCTGCGTTAAGTTGATCTAATAAACTGGGTCTTTCAAGATGTAAATCGGTTAAAATTGAATAAGTTGTAATAACACCCTGATTTGTTTCAGCAAGAGTAACTTGTTTAAAACCTTCTTCAGTAAAAACCATATCTCCAACTTTTATATCATCTGCTCTTTTGAAACCTTCAGATGTATAAACCAATTGTTCTGGTCCAATTACTAGAATATGTTCACCAAAAATATCAGGATAAATAATATCATATTCCGCATCTTGAGAAAAATGATAAGCAGCTTGAAGTGTATTACCAAAATTACTATTTATGCAGTCCTTGTATTGTTGTAATGCATCTAGAAATTCTTGACTACTCTGAATATCCTGCTGGATATATCCTTGTGAAGAAATACTGATAGACACATATTCTTCAGGCGTGACATGTTTTATGACATCTGCTACAACTGTTGTATCCATCTCTTGAGTTTCAGAATTATAGATTTCAATTATATCATATCTTGAAATATCTTTAACCTGGTAATATCCAGACCAAGCATGATATCCATCTTCATTAGTAGCAACAGTTGTTATAGCACTTGGATGAGTACAGCCTAATCCTGGGATCTGTGGAGCTTCTGTGTCTTCACTTTCATTGTTATCCAGAGGATTTGTAGTATCCCACGGGTTATCATCTTGATTATCATTAATTATAGAACCATCATCATTTCTATCCTCAGAGTTTAATTCTGGAGTGTTAAAAAGCATCAAATCTTTTAATAAACCAAAATGGTAAGAGGTCGTTGTACCTGTACCAGTATTTGTATCTGTATTCACAGGATTCGTATCAATAGTATTTGTATCTGTATTCACAGGTTCGTTATCAATTGGATTTGCTGAATTTGGAGTACTTATAGGTATAATATTTGGAATAGGAATAATTGGATTTGGACCAAGCCACGGTTTTAACTCTGGAAAATATTTATCTACGACAAAAATTCTTGTATCCGCAGATAAACCATGAGTGCTAACTTCCATGCTACCTGTACCATCAAATTCAACAGGAACACCAAGTGGAGTACCAGAAACAGGTAGATCATAAGAGCTGAAATCTATATTGATTCCACCATCATATAAACTATAAATAGTTGGTGTTGACTCAGAACTTGAACTTTCAGATGAAGAAGAACCTGGAGAAGAATCACTGCCACCATAGGATGAAGAAACATGGTTTAATGCTGCAGCTCTAACCTGCTCAGCGTTTAAACTCTCTGCAACAGTAACACCCTCAAACTGAAGATCATATGTTCCCATTGCATTAGCTGTAACTGAAAAAGATTCAGTTCCAAAAACCTTAGGAGCCATATGAAACGTTTCAGCAGTTGTTATATCCTCAATGTCTAAAGGCATACCTGCATTAGCAATTTCAGGACTTGCTTCAGGAACAGGCGTCGCCAGAGCCTCCGTCAACATAGTTTTAGTCATAATATAATCATCACTATTACCCGACTCAGCACCTTGCTGCCCTGGATTAGGTACCGAATCGCCACCAACTTGACCACCAATTTCTTCAACTTGGTCGTGGTGGCCGTCATTATGAACAAGAGACTTTGCCATATCACCCCAAACCACATTATAAGTATGATAAGGCACAACCTCAAAATTAAAAGTAGGGACACGTTCATATATC
>CAZFAZ010000024.1:0-16829 GCA_964517155.1 uncultured Thermoplasmatales archaeon | reverse complement strand
ACACTTCTGTGGAAAAAGAAAATAACAGCTGAAACAAGTATAATTGCTATTGGGAATATTATTACCATATTTTGCATGCTTTTTTGCTGTATTGCTTTTTGCATTGCGACTGTTCCAGTGATTGTCATGTGTGCATGTTTTACACCGCGGTTTTCAACTGCATCCTGGGTTATTTTAAGAACTTCATCAAAATCTGCGTTATCCTCTAATTGGATTATTATAATAGCATATTCGTAATCATCAGTATATAATATGCCTTTCATACTGCTGATTGACAAGCGCTCCATATAAGTGTAAACATCATTTTTATCTTTTGGAATGCTGTTATCATTGTTACCCTCGGGTTTTGGTTTTGCATTTTCTTGTCTTATCAGAACAGAAAGGCTTTTTATTGAAGTAATATCTGTTTTTTCACCACGATTTATCCTATTTTCGTATAAAACCCGGTATATTTCATCCATTTCGACAAGTATTTCGGGACATCTAATATCATCATATGCCCTTCCACTTTGATTAATAATTATAATTATAGTCGATCCTATATTAAATTCTTTATTGATTTCATTCCAAAGCATAAGTGTAGGGTCATCTTGTGGTAAATATTTTGAATAATCTGAAACCATGTAAAGGTTTTGTGCCTGTGAACCTATTAGTGCAGTAAAAATAACAAACAAAAGTATTACTGTTCGGGGTCTTTTTGTGAGTAGGTTTGCAAGGGTTTTAATACCAATCCTCATTGTTTCACACCCCTATATATTTTTATTTTAACTGCAAGACTATCGTCATGATTTTCTTTTGGAATCGCGATATTTGCTAGTTTATTTAGCCTGTCTTCTATATCCTTTGTGTATCTTTTTAAAAGCTCAATTGGCGGTATTGGATAATAAAGATATGGGTTTTTTCCTATGTTTTCGTTTTTTATTTTTTTTCTGTAGATTAGTTTTTGAGAATGCATCTTGGAGAGTGTTTCGCGAACAGTGCTTGGATGAAGTTTAGTCCCTCTTACAATTTCTTCTGTTTTTGCACCATTTCTTCTTAAAAGATATGCATAAATGCAAGATCTAGATTTAGATTTAAGTATATCACGAATTGTTTTTTCGATGTTTTTATCTGATTTTAAACCTGATCTCTGCATTAAATTGCACCATTTTTATTAATTTTTTTTAATAATAATGTTGTTTTGTAGGTTTAAATAGTTTTCTATTATGTCGTCTGCAAAACGACAAAACATTAAATCGGAATTAAGACGACGAAATTATGCCTAAAAAACTATTAAAAGATGAAAAAAATACCACGAAATATCAAATATCGGAGAAAACAAAAGAAGATGTTTTATAACTAATGATTTTGACGGTGCACTAACATTACTAGATTCATAGATTGCAAATGCTACCGACCGACTATCTTAACTGCATTCTTATGTGTTGCTAAAACGATGCTGAGAAACAAATACATAATTGCAAATGGCAGTTTAAAATATATAAATTTTTATTTTTTTGGTTATATTTGTATAATAAACTTTTTATAACTTTATAAAAACTTATTTATATTATAAACAACATATTTAGTTATAGTAGAAAGATTTTATCTTGGTGATTAAAATTATGAATAGGAAAAAAGAAATAAAAAGCATAATTGTTTTTCTGACGTCCCTTACTTTGTTATCGTCATCATTTGTTACTGCAGAAAGCCTAACTCATACAAATTTAATCACTATAGATGATATACATGAAATAATAAATAATGTTGATATCCAAGGAAACAAAGCAATAGACATAAAAATACAGGCAACAAAGATAAATGATATTGAAATCAACAATAATGATTGGGACAATGAAATAAAAGTAGAAATCGGGACAACAATAAGATTTAGAATAACAATAGAAAATATTAAAAATTATGATCTTACAAATATCAAAATCATAAACGTATTACCCTCTGAACAGAATTTAGGTTTTTTAAAAGAAACACTTTATGTAAGCAAAATTTCAACTAATCAACTTATTGAAAATACTTTAGTAGTTTTTTTTGACAGTTTAAACACAGAAGAAAAAATATACATAGAGTATAACATGATAGCACTTGCTGAAACAACTCTTACAGGTATAGAAAACACAGTTGCTGCAACAGCAGAAATACATTCAAAATATTATGAAGAACTTAGTTTAATGAAACAGTTACTAACTGATAAGATAAATCAACTAGATTTGATAAATTTACAGATATATAAAAATCAAGAAGATTACAACAGCATACTTGGCGAAATCGAGTCACTAAATGAAAATATACAATCTATAATCCAAGATATAGATAACCTAGGGATACAGATCATAAGTTTAAATGAAGAGATAACATCTTTAAATTCTAATCTTGAACTAATAAACGACAATATTCTTAATTTAGATGAAAACATAAATAGTATAAATTTAGAACTAGAAAGTTTAGATAATCAAATCTTAAATCAGCAAAATACAGTAACATATCTTGAAGATTTAACATATGAACAAATTCAAACGCTACAAGGCCTAGAGCAAGATTTAAACAACATAAACTTGGAAATACAAACAGCGCTAGAAAACTCAGATGCAAATCAAGAGCATGTACAAGGTTTAATCGATTCACAATCTAATCTTGAAACTGAAATAGCTCAATTAATTCAAACGATACAAACTGCAGAAGATGAACTTGCAGTTGAACAAGCAAATCTTGATTCAATGATTACTCTACAAAACGATTTAACATCAGAGATTAGTTCTCTAGAAACACAGATACAACAAGAAACGCAAAGCCTGTCACAAATGCAAACATCATATTCAGATACCCTTCAACAAATAGATACTGCATCCAATAATCTTGCAACAGAAACACAAAATCTTGCAAATCTTGATGCAAATATTCAACAAGTTACACAAGAACTAAGTCAAAATACACAAGAGTACAACCAGCTTATAGCACAACAAACAACTTTGCAACAAGAGTTACAAGCAGATATAGATGCGATAAATCTAAATACAAATGAGTTAAACCAACTTGAAACAGAACTTCAGACAGCAAATCAAAATCTTGCTGATTTGGATATTAACTTAAATACTCAAACAATCGATTTACAAAATCTGCAGGATTCGATACAACAAACAACACAACAATTAAATGATTTAACATCTCTAGAAAGTCAATTAGTCGCACAAGAAGCTTCGGCTCAACAGAGCCTACAGTCAGCTATAAGCTCTATTGCAGCAGAAGAACAAGTTTTATCCCAACTTCAAGCAGATATGCAAAACTTAGAAAGCCAAATAACGAGTTTAACAAATGATTTGTCTACTGCTTCTCAGAGTTTACAGAGCGTACAAACATCGATACAAATTAAAACACAACAGATGAATCAAAACTCAGTAGAATATAATGACCTGATAGACCAAGAAACACAAACCAACCAACTATTACAAGATACATTAGCACAAATAGATACAAAAACAGCAAGTCTTACACAAAAACAATCTCATTATGATGACATATTAGCTCAGATACAAAATACAAACTCATTAAAAACAGCAGAAGAACAACTACTACAAGATACATTAACTCAAATTGCTTCTCAAGAAACACTTCTTTTAGAAAAACAAAACATCCTTGATAGCCTGCAACAAAGTTTAGTCCAAGAACAAGATGCATACAGTCTTTTACAACAACAACTGCAACAAGAAGTAGCAGATCAACAGCTAAATAATCAAGAATTAGCAGATAAACAATTTGAAATGGAACAGCAACAAACAGTAATTTCAGGGATACAAAACCAGATAACAATAGCACAAGACGAACAGAATACTATACAACAAGCAATACAACAACTACAATCAACACAAAATCAACTTCAACAAAGCATTGCTTTAAAGACCATACAAATCTCTACAAAAAATCAACAAGCAGATCAACTTATTTTACAAATTCAAGATTATGAAAACACCATACTTTCCCTTGAGCAAACACTTGCAAGCAAACAAACATCATTAATTTCAGTCAACGATCAAATAGCACAAAATCAAGCTTTGCTTCAAAATAAGATTGATTTAATAGCAAGTTTAGAGCAACAATTATTTGCTGAGCAGGCAAATAATGACGATCTAAAGGCTTTACTTCAACAAGAGCTAGACAGTCAGCAATTAACAAATCAGGATCTAACCGATTTATCAAATCAAATAGACCAGCAGAATGTTTTAATAACAGACGTACAAAACCAACTGAGTACAGCTCAAAATGATCAGAGTACAATCGAGCAAGAAATAAAACAACTACAATCAACAAAGAGTCAACTTGAGCAAGATATAAATTCTATAGAAAACACACAACTCCCATTAAAAACGCAAGAAAAAATCAATCTTGAAAATGAACTAGCTAACAAAATAAATGATATTTACATAAAAGAGTCAGAAAAAAGCCAGGAGCAACTTTTATTAGGCGATATAAACGCAGATATAACATTATTAAATACTAAGATATCAGATAAAGAAATAGAGTTGCAAAACAATCAAATTGCAATAGATGAGAAAGAATTAGAAATTCAGATAGAATCATCTACTTTAACCACATTAGAAACCCAAAAAGCAACTGAAGAACAAGAGCTCTCAGACCTTGAAAAACATCTAAGCAATTTAATAACCGATCCTGTTTTAAATGAAGATGAAATAATACAAACACAGACCGAAATAGATTCGAAAGAATCATCGATAAGCCAAATAAGCATACAAATAACAGATAAAGAAAATATCATTAGGTCTTGTTTAGTAGAAAAAGACGATCTTGTAAATACTCATATAAAACTCCAACAGCAGTACAACAGCCTAAGCTTGAGCCTTGATGAAAAACTAGTTGAGCAAGCAGATAGCCAGACAAATATTCAAAGTATAGATGCAGAATTACAGGTTTTATACACTGCAAAATCGAACCTTGAAGCAAGTATACTATCTGCAGAAACAGAAATTACTACTTTGAATTCCGATTTAGCAACTTATCAGCAGAATCTTGCAGATGCAATTTCATCAATAGATACAAAACAATTAGAACTTACAGACGCGGGAAATTTATGTATAAGTCTCCAACAAACAATAACAAATGAGCAAGCAACATTGAGCCAACTAAACCAACAATATCAACAACTTTTATCAGATTTGAGTCAGAATGATGCAACAATAGATGGATATCTTTCCCAGATTCAAGCTTCAGATGATATATTAGCTGATTTAAATAATCAACTTCAAACAGCTAACTCTGAAAAAACATCCATACAAAACATCCTGAATCAACTTGACACACAACAAATAAGTTTAAACAGCGACATAAATTCAATTTCTCAGCAAATAACTCTAACAACTTCACAAAAAGATCAAACACAATTACAACTAACGGCTTTACAAGACGAAATCGCAAGTTTAGAAACTGCGATAACACAAATACAAGCTGATATGCAAGCAAACTCTGATGAAATACTTATAAAACAAACTTTACTCCAAGATCAAAATAATATAGAAACAACTCTGCAAGCAAGTTTATCTGCAGAGCAACAAATACTTTCTCAACTACAGCAAGAATACAACCAGATATTAACATATCTATCAGAGAACAACCAAGTAACTACAGATTTAATGAATTTAATTTCAGTTAAAGAAGCAGATATTTTAAATCTTGAACAACAAAAAGCAAATGTTCAAGCAACAATTGCAGATATCCAAAGCACTTTGGCACAGCTATACAATGATGAAACAACAAACGAGATAAAAATTACAGGCTTTGAACAACAACTTACAATTTTAGGTTCGCAAGAAACTCAACTTAATAGTGCAATATCAGGTCTACAAACAGATCTTGACTTGTTACATTCTGATCAAGTCTATTATGAAAACACTCTTACAGATATAGCCGCTCAAATATCAGCAAATAGAGATGCATACTACTTACTTTTAGATGAATCAGACCAATTAATATTACAAAAGCAAAGTCTGCTAAACGATGTATCTAGTATAGAAAATCAAATACTAAATTATGAAGAGCAAAAATCTTTATTGTATTCACAGCTAAATGCTCAACAACTCATCGTAAACTCTCTTTTAAGTGATAAAATAACATATGAACAATCACTATCAAATATTCAAGATCAACTTTCAACTAACCAAGAAAGCCAATTACTTCTACATAATACATTAGATCAATCGATAAACGATGAGCAAGCTCTTGAATCAGAAATATCTACAGTTCAAAGTCAGAAGATATATTTAGAAGAAGTTATTGCTCAAATAGAACCACAAATAGACGCATTAAACTTGGATTTAAATGCATTATCTATCTCAAAAGCCACTTATGAACAAGATCTTGAAAGTATACAATCATTAATTCCTGCAAATCAGCAAACAGGTTTAAACATTCAAAATAATTTAGATACATTATCTCTGCAGAAGCAGCAATCATTAACTGATATCTCACTTTTAGAAGCAAATATAGATACATATAATCTGCAGAAAATACAGTTTGAATCTGATATACAAAATCAAAATGCAACAATTACGGGCCTAATAAATTTAAAAACAACAAAAGAAGAGCAAAAAAATCTATTAGACGCTCAAATTTTAGAATCTCAACAACTAATAAATGATAAGAATACTTTTATCGTCGATAAGCAAAATATTCTTACAGACAAAGAAGCCGAGTTAGCAGCTATATCTGCTGAATTACAAACAGCACTGGAAAATATAAATCAAGGAGAACAAACTCTTAATGACTTATTAGAACAAAAGTCGATTACTGAAGTAAATATAGTTCAAAAAACACAGGAGATGCAAACAACTCAGAGGGATTTAACAGATGCAAACATAGTTTTGTCTGATTTTGTGACATTAAAATACTCAAAACTTGAAGAAAAACAAACATTACAGATACTTAAGACATCTGCAGTTGAACAACAAGCAGGACTTCATACACAAATCGCTAGCCGTAATAATGTTCTTTTAGGAATTCAAGAAAGCAACAATTATCTTTCTACACAATTAGAAGATTTTAATATTCTGTTAGAAAGTAATACCATACACTCTCAACAAATAATTTTGGACATCCAAGACTTGGAATCCCAGCAAACAGATTATCAACAAGAGATACACACATTAAATTTAGATATAGAAGAATATGAACAAAGCATGAATGATATAAACTTAACTAACAAACAAACAGTAAAGATTTATATTTCTTCAAATTCTGAAGAGGCAAATGCATCACTTCATATTTGCAAAAAAGTTTTCAACAAAGATACAAGTAGTTGGGAAGAAAATACTACTATTCAAGAAGGCGAAACAGTAAGATTTAGAATAATTGTTGAAAACGATGGAGAAGTAAATTTCACAAAATTAGCAATTACCGATAGTTTACCTGCAGAGATTCTTTCATATCAAGGTAATTCCACACCAAACGAGCCTGATATTCACCCAGATGTTTTATTATGGAAATTCCAAGACTTGTATATAGGCGATATTATCACAATAGAATTTGATTCACTTGCAACAGCACCTGGTCTAGAGGATAATCTAGCAAGAGTTATAGGTATATTTAAAGAATCATCTGAATTTGCTTCAGAACTAACAATAGATGTACAAGACACTGCAAATGTTCAAGTTTTGCCCAAACCTGCAAATCACCCACCTATTGCAAATACTGATTATTACAGCGTTTTACAAAACTCTGTTGATAACATTTTAAATGTTTTAGAAAATGATGTAGATGAGGATCCTGAAGATACAATTAGGATAGCTACAGTATCTGATCCAAATAACGGATCTGTAACATATACCGATGAAATAATATATTATACGCCAAACTCTGGTTTTATAGGAGAAGATCACTTTAGATATATGATTCTTGACAATTCTAATGCTAAATCTATCGCAGATGTTTATATCACTGTGTTTGATTCGAATAACGCACCTGTAGCCGTAAATGATAATATAAGCACTGCAAAAAATACATCTGTTGACATATATGTTTTAGAAAATGATTACGACCTTGATGATGATATATTAACTATACAAGGAATAAATGTTTATCCAGAACATGGAACTCTAACAGTATTCTCAGATAAAATAAATTATAATCCAAACACAGATTATATAGGCTTTGATAGTTTTGTATATAATATCTCAGATGGAAAAAATGCCTACTCAACTGCAACAGTTTACATTACAGTATATGAAGTGTTATTTAATAGTCCACCTGTAGCAGTTGATGATGTAGCTTATGCTTTTGAGAATAGTACAAATAACATAATCGATGTATTGGATAATGATTATGACCCAGATGGCGATCCTATAAGTTTAAATAAAATCCAGACTCAACCCGGTAACGGCACAGTAGAAATAAGTTATGGCAGGGTTATTTATACACCAAATCCAGGTTTTGTCGGAATAGATGTATTTAGCTATAATATAACAGATAATAAGGGTAAATATGATGTAGGATCTGTAACTGTGTTTGTTACAGAAAGATCACCAAGTATTATTAAAAATCCAAAAGAAGGATACTTATATTTATGGGATAAACCTATAATTGATATAAGTGCTTTATTTGAAAACACTGAGTATAATGCATTAACAATAGGTCCTGTTACTATAGAATTAGATTTAAATGAAACAGGTCTTTCTGAAGTAAATAAAGTGGAGTATTATATAAACAATGAACTTAAACATAATATTACAGAGGAACATATATTTGTTTTCAATGAATTTGCATTTGGCATTTATACAATAAAAGTAGTTGCATATGGTCAAAGTGAAGTTGTTACTCAGGAGATGAATGTTTTCATGATTAATTTTGGATTGAATTATTCTATGCAAGAATCCTGATCTGTTTAAGTTTAAACAAATACCAGCTATAGTAAAAAAAGATAATATATCAATTGTATATCTAAGATTCTAGGAAAAATTTAATATTTTCTAACTTATTGAAAGATGTATTATATACTATGATATAAATTAAAATTAACTGATTTTTATTTAAAAAATAACCGTTAGATATATAAAGTTATTTTTGATGTAAAATAATAGGTAAATATAATTATAATATGATAGGAATATTTATATAGTATTTAGTATATAAATATATGGAAATCCTATCCAAAATATAAAAATTATTGGGGGAAAAACAAAATGAATAAAAAAACAGCAATAAGTATATTATTGACGCTTTTGATGATCGCATCTGCATTTAGTGCAATGTCTGTAAACGCAAATGAATTAACTGCAAGTGATACCGAAGAAAACCTCAGTGTTGAAAAAACCGTTTGGGATGGATGCAGTTGGACAGATAGTATTAATGCAGAATTTGAAGACACAGTTAGATTTAAAATAGTTATAGATTATGATCAAGTTTTACCCGCAGGATATAAAGCTACAAATCTAGTTGTAATGGATGAACTTCCTACATGTCTTGAATATGCAAACGATGCAGTAATAACATTTGGAGAAGACACATACTATGGCGAAAGTTTTGTAGATGGTAAAAATATATGGTGGAATTTAACAGAAGATTATGGCATTGAATTATATCTTAATCCAGAATCTGGTCCAGATGTGGTAAGCATAGAGTTTAATGCAACAGTAGTTGACTGCGGAGAAAATGTAAACAATGTATATGTAACTGGCAAAGAAACCTGTAGCAATGAACCATTATATGGTCATGATTATGCAACTGTTTTTGTCGAATGTGAAGAACCATGCGAACCAGGAATCGAAGTTATAAAAAAAGTATGGAATGGAACTGCATGGGCCGAATACATTGGTGACCTTACATTAGGAGATATTGTAAAATTCAAAATTGAGATTATATATCATGCTTGTGATGATTATGTGATAAAAAATATGATAGTCACAGATTATTTACCATGCTGTCTTGAATACGTTAATGGTTCTAGTGTAGTTACAACAACCGGAAATGGAGCAGCACAACCTGCTGATATCACAGTATCTTCTGATAAAAAAGAAATAATCTGGGATTGGACATATAATAACGAAGTAACATTAAATGGCGGAGATAGTTTAATCATTGAATTTGATGCCGTTGTTACAAACTACTGTAAAGAAATTGATGAAAACTGGGTTTACGTTAAAGCTTGGGGCTGCAGCGGACCTACGTTTTATGGGCAAGATAACGCATCAGTTGACTGTACACCACAAGAAACAACATTTGAAAAACTAGTCTGGGATGAAAAATCTGAAGAATGGGTTGATGAAATACAAACAACTAAAGGAAGTATACTTAGATTCAGATTAAAGCTTGATTATTATGGTGCCGAAGATTTAGAAGAAGTTCAATTCTATGATGAGCTTCCTTGCATACTTGAATATGCTAATAATCTTTATTCAAACATTGAAGACATAGAAAAGTATGTAGAAGTTTCAAATGATAGCAAGCATATTTGGTGGAACTTAACAGGCATCACAGTAAAAGATGGAGATACAATCGTCATAGAATTTGATGCAATTGTAACAGGTATAAGCGTTAGTGGATGTCCGTTATGCGAATGCGAAAAAGAATTCTACAATTATGCAAATGTACGCGGGAAAATTGGTTGCACACAAGATCCTAACTTTTTCATGGAAGATGAAGTTCTTATACACTCAGATGGAAACTGTCCACCAAGTGCACCTGGTGTAACTGGTGATACTATTGCAGATTTAGGCGAAGAAATCCAAATAAAAGTAAAAACCACTGATCCAGATGGAGATCAAGTATACTATATGATTGATTGGGGTGATGAATCAGAAGGTATATGGGTTGGCCCATCAAATAGCAGCCAAGAGATAACACTTAAACATACATACACTCAAGCAGATGTATATGAAGTATATGCAAAAGCAAAAGATGAAAATGGTGTACAAAGCGACTGGTCATATTACCCACATAAAATAACAATCATTGAAAATCCAATAGATCTTCGTATAACCCTCCCAATGTTTTCAAGAGGAATGATTTCTGCAAGTATAGAAAACTATGGTGAAGATGATTTAGCAGATATTGACTGGGAAATAACTGCAACTGGTGGAATGCTTGGTAAAGTAAATGTATCTGCAAATGGAACAGTCGATATAGAAAGCGACGATCTAGAAAAGATTAATTCTGGAGCAGGTTCAATAGGCGCAGGATTTGGAAAAATTACTGGAAAAATAAAAGCCAGTATTGGAGAATATGAAGTAGAAAAAGAATTCAGCGGATTTTTGATTGGAAAGTTTATCCTTTTCCAACCAACTTTTGAACCATTATAAAACACCTCTTTTATTTTTTTTAATTTTTTCTAAAAACTTTATCATAAAGTATTTTAGTACTTTTTTATTGTAAAATTTTTATGGATGAAAAAACACGCATTCAAAAAGACATAGTAATGTTTGAAGAAAACATAAAAGAAACAAAAAAAATAGATTTAACAAGTTCTCAAAAAAAAACAATAAAGCTTGCAACACAATATTATGAGGATTCAAAATACTACAAAGATAAAAAAGATTATTTTACTAGTTTTGGCTGCATTAATTATGCACATGGTCTTTTAGATGCAATAATTAAATTTTAAGGTGAAATAAATGGTTAAAAAAACAGGAGATAGAGAAAAATTTTATCAATATGCTTTTCCAATGCAAGCAGCAATTCTTACATGTATAGATAAAAACGGGAAAACAAATCCGATTACTGTTGCATGGCATACGCCAATTTCTAAAAAACCTGCGTTGTACGGCGTTTCAATAGCTCCGAGTAGATTTTCATATAAACTAATCACAGAATCAAAAGAATTTTCGATAAATTTTGCACCATATGAAATCGTAGAAAAAATTCATTTCTGTGGAACAAAAAGTGGAAGAAACACAGATAAAATAAAAGAAACTGGTTTGACTTTTTCTAATTCAAAGAAAATTAAAACCAAAATTATAAATGAATGCTATGCAAATCTTGAATGCAAACTCTACAAATCAGTTAAGCTAGGAGATCACACGTTTTTTGTTGGAGAAGTTGTAAATACGCAAATAGATGAATCTGCTTTTGAAAAAGATATACTAAATAACAAAAAAGTTCAACCTTGCTATTACCTTGGAAGTAATATCTATACTACTATTAGTGATATCAAAAAAGAGTTTTAACCAAATAATATCTTTATTTCTTCACCCGGCTTAACATTTAAGATTTCACTTGCTTTGCTTTGATTTGCAGAAATCTCCAAATATCCACTGCTGCTATTTGTTATAAGAAGTGCTGCTTTTTTAACATCAGTATAAGTTTTAGCAAAAGGTATTTCTTTTCTTGTTTTACCTATAAAAACCATAAATTTTTTACCTGGCTCTAAAAACTTTTGCAAGATATGTTGAGTTTGAATATTTGTAATTATATTTCCAAAATCATCAATAAAAAGTATTTTTCCTGTTGCATATTTATCTGTTATCTCTGCTTGTTCGAGTTTTAAATCAATATAATCATGGATAATTGGCCCTATTTCTTCAAATAAAACACCATTTAGAATATGTGCTGCAACCGGTGTGAAAATATCTCGCCCATGAAAATTATTTGAGATTTTTTTAAGCATAAATTTTTGGTTTTTTATTTCATAAACCTGAAATGGAAAAAGTTTTTTTGCCACCGGGATTAAAAGACCATTATCTGGACCTATTAATATTTGTGTTTTTGTAGCAACTATAATTGCTCGTCTATTACTGCCAACACCTGGGTCTACTACCGCTACATGCACAGTTCCCTCTGGAAAATATGGAACAGTTGTTTGTAAAAAATATGCACCCTCCAAGATATTATGATTTGAAATGCTATGCGTTATATCAATCAGTTTTGCATCGGGAGCAAATGATAATGCTACTGCTTTCATCTGAGCAAGATAGTTACTATTTATTCCAAAATCTGTTGTAAAAGTTATAATTTTCATGAAATCTACTCCTCAAATACTTCTCTTAGTAATATTTTTTTATTATATAACTATGAATGCTAAAAACACATGTTTTTTTACGAAAAACTATTTATGGTAGAAGGTTACATATATAGTAGGTTGGATCAGGGTGGCTACAGGTTATAATAAAAAAAATATGAATGTTGTTTCAAAGTTATGGTCTAGAAACAGTGAAGAATCTATGGCTTGCCCAAAATGTGGCAGTAAAATGATTATGATACAGCTTGATCCAATACAAGATTATCAAAATCCATATGTAGCCTATGACAGTATCATTGAATGTACCAAGTGTGATTATAAGATTAGAACAGAGTCTTTTACGATTCTTGGAAGTGTTAAAAGTTTTGATTTAAAAGAAGTTGAGATTGCAAGTTGGAGCCCTAGTGGAAGCCGAGTTATATCTCGTTATGAACATGTTTTAGATTATGATTTATTAAAAAAATTTAAGGATTCTGAGGAGCTTAAAGAGTTTCTTGTTGTAAATAATCAAGTTATACAGATAATAGGATAATCCTTTTTTGGTTAATTGTAATTTAGTTTAAATGCTAAAATACTAAACAAAATTTATATACTAAAAGCTACAAAATATAAGCTAGGGATAGGAATGAAAAAGAAAAACAAAAAAATTAAGACAAAAACCCCAAAAGACATACCCATAATCTGGGTAAATGTTGTTGAGCCACTTTATTAGGAATACATCATTCCATCATAATCTTTTGATTTATGTGTTTTAGTCTTTGAATGTTTTATAAATTTACGCTGTCTTTTTTTAGCAATAAAACTAAAATCATTTCTAAGAAGTCTAATATATGTTTTATTTGGTAGTGGTTCAAGCTGTACTATACCTTTGACTTGTAGCTTTTGTAAAGCCCGCAGGATTTGTTGTTTTGAAAGATGAAGTTTTATTTTAATTTCTTCAACAGTTACAGGATACGTTTTTTGTAAAATCTTAATTATTTGTTCATCTAATGTACCGCGGTTTATTTCAATCATAAAAAAAACCAAGCATTTTAACTAATTACCGTTGCATACATCATAGGCACGTACGCCTTTTTTATCGTTTTTAAACATTTTAAGTACATCTTTCTTCCATTCAACAGGATAACCCTCAGGAAAATCGATACAGCCTTTGCATGTGTCAAACCCAATTGCCTCAGTTAAACTATCAATACTAGTATAAGCCAAAGAATCTGCACCGATTTCTTTTCCAATTTCATCCCATGTTTTGATGTTGCCTTCTTCATCACGAGCGATAAACTCTTTTTTACTACGCATATCAATACCTAGATAACAAGGTGCGATTAAAGGAGGGCAACCAATTCTTACATGTACTTCTTTTGCACCCGCGTCTTTCAAACCGCGGATTAGTTTGCGTATGTTTGTACCACGAACTATTGAATCATCTATTAAAACAACTCTTTTCCCGTCAAAAACCGAGCGAAGATAAGAAAGACCTTCTTCTACAACTTTATCACGGCTTTCTTGTGTTTGTTGAATGAAACTACGTTCATCTTTATCCTTCATAATTCCTTCATCCAAAGGAATCCCTGATTCACGAGCATAACCCGTAGCATAATGACGACCTGATTCGGGAACTGGTACTACAATATCTGCTTTTACAGGATATTTTCTAGCAAGGAGTCTACCTAACTCTGCACGTACAAGATGAACACTGCGGCCGTTTATACGGGAATCTGGTTTTGCAAAATAAACAAACTCAAACATACATGGTTTTTCTGCTCTTTTTATTACTTGTTTTTCATAAATTTTACCGTTTTTATCAATAATTATCACTGAGCCACCAGGTATATCTTTAACATATTCGAAATTAATTTTTTTGAAAACACGAGTTTCAGAGGTCAAACAGTACATGCCATTTTTTTTACCAAGAACAAGTGGTCTTATCTTATATGGATCTGTTACTGCAAAAAGAAAAGGATTGTCACCTGAATCCGCAAGAAATAACGCAGAAAAACTACCTTTTACTTCATGAATAAGTTCTTTACACGCATTAAAAATAAGCTCTGTGCTTAGTTCTTTTTTATAAAGTTTATCAGCCATTGGAAGCAATAACCATTGAATATCACATTCTGTTCTTGGCGTTCTAGAAACGCTTTTGCTTATTTCTGCGCCATTGAAAATGTTACCATTATGAACAGCTGCAAGAAAAGGATTTACAAGATATTCTGGTTGAGCATTAAGCTTCAAGGAGCTTAAATCATCCATACCTGCTGTTGAATAACGAGTATGGCCAATTCCTATTTTACCAGGTGTATCAATCTTTTTATCATCATTAAAAATCTCACGGACAAGACCTGCATCCTTTGTAACATGAATGTTGCCATCATAGGTTAATTTGCCTGCTGAACTCTGTCCACGATGCTGTATTGAAAACAATGCATGATATATTATTCGTGAAACTGGTTCTCCCCCAATAATTCCTACTATACCGCACATGGTAAAAAAGGGAATGAACAAGCATTATTTAATGGTTTTTTAATAAAATAAAATATAATATTAAAGATCTTCCCATTCTCTAAGAACAGATTGCCAGCGATATTGATTAATACCTGGTATTTCTTGGACTTTACGAAGTATCCGTTCATATCCTTTGATAAGTGTACGTGTATGTATCTTAACTATGAAATCATATTGTCCTGCAACCGCCGTAACCCTATTTACACCTTTAATATTCCATAAACGTTTCATGGTACCTTCAATTGGATATCCTGGATTCATTTTAATAAAGATATATGCCTTTGTGAGAGTAAGAGCAAAACTTGTAATACCCAGCATCATAAGTACAATACCCATAACGCGGATTACAAGCATAGTTGGGTCTGAAATAAAAGAGGCAACTCCTGCAATAAGCATAGTAACAGGTATGCTAAAAATAATTGATGATGCTTTTACAGCTTGTGTTACACTTGCTTTTCCAATACCAAGAGCACGGATATAAAATACAAAGGCAAAGAATGTTCCAAATGCGATTAATGCCATCAACCAGAATTTTTCAATTGAAGCTGAGATGCCATCTATGAAATGATTACCACCATAAATAGCATCATAAAGTAAAACAATGATAATTGTAAATATCAAAGCAAAAACAACATTCCATACTCTGATATTTATTGCATCATTTGGTCTTTCGTTTATTTTCATCATCTTGAGTTTTCTCTGATATATACTAAAAAGAACAGTTCCCGGGTTAATTACTAAAAAAACAATCAATAAAGCTTGAAAAATATTATCAAGATTGGCAGCAGCACCTGCAATACTAAATGAACCAAGTATCGCACCGAATGTTACTATTACAGCTGATTGAACTTCAACAAGCGTGGGTGTATCTTTTTCAGTGATTGACTCCGTAATAATCAAGTATAATATTGCAACTTGTGAAAAAGGTAAAACTAGAGCAGCATTGTTATTCATAAGTGGAAACATCGCAAAATATCCGATAGTCATAATAGCATTTCCAAAACCTGCTAAAAGATGATATTTAAGCTCTGTTTTTTTGATAATCCGTAAACGTTTAAAAGTTGGATCAATTGTTTTTCCACCAAGACTTTTATCTTTAATTGGAATAGAAAGGATAAATCCACATAATCCCGAAACAACAAGTGCTAAAATAAAACAAGATAAAGATACAGCCCATGGATCTTTTATTTCTTCAACAGCAATTGTATCTATACCTGCAACTATTGCTGCAATTATTGCTGAAGAAAAAGCAAGAACAAAGAATAGATATCGCTTTCTTATCTTTATCTTCATGATGTTATCTCTTTTTCAATAACTTGAGTAGTTGTTTTTATTACACCCTCTATCATTTGGATGCTGTCAGTGACTTTTAGAAGTTTAT
>CAZFAZ010000023.1:0-23677 GCA_964517155.1 uncultured Thermoplasmatales archaeon | reverse complement strand
ATTGTAAAAAAAATTCCAGCAATAGAAGTATTTAATGCATGTAGTGTTTCACAAACAAATCTTAAAACAATGAAAATTGCAAAAAAATATAATCTTGGTGGAACAGGCGGTAGTGATTCACATATCCCAAGTTTTGCAGGAGAAGCCTACACTACAGTAGATACAAATAACCTAAATATCGATTCAATTATTTCTTTAATTGAAAAGAAAAAAACATGGGGAGAAGGAAACACCTTAGAGTTAGATTACCGTCGCGATAGAATGATTAAATCAGTAAAACAATTTTTTGAAAGAGGCTTTAAAAGAATATAGGAAAAATGTTTAAAATGATAAAGCATTCATATTTTTTGTATGGATGAGGAGACACTCAATAACTTAACAGAAGAAATAAGACAAATCAAAGAAAGACTTACTGCAATTGAAAAAGAACAAAGATGGATACGTGAAGATATATTATCAGGAAATCCTCGTGAAAGAATGCATAGTAGAATACTAAACAACAAAACTAAAAATATTACTGAAAAAAAAGAAAAAATCGATGATGAAATTAAGATTGAAATTTAGAATCAAACTCGCCTTCATCAATTCTTTTCTGTATCTCTTTTGGTTTTTTACCTTCAACAGTTACACCCATTGAAATACATGTTCCAATTACTTCCTTGGTTTTTTGTTTAAGTTCTTTACCAAGTAAGTTATCCTGTTTCATCTTAGCAACTTTTATCGCTTGATCAATTGTAAGATTACCAATTTTATGAGAACCTGCAGATCCTGAACCTTTCTCAGCACCAATCTCATTTAGAATTAAAGATGATGCAGGCGGTGTACCTACTTCTACTTCAAAATTTTTAGTTTTAGGATCAACTTTTACTTTTACAGGAACTTTCATTCCTTGAAATTGTTTAGTCTTATCATTAATTGTGTTTATTATCTGCATTATGTTTACACCTAGTGGACCTAACGCAGGACCAAGTGGCGGACCCGCAGATGCTTTTCCCCCATCGACTAATGCTTTAACAGTTTCTGTCATATGTTATTTCACTCCTTTTTTTCTTTCTTTCTATCATCTTCTTCCTTTCTTTTGATAACTCTAACTTGCTCACCACGAACCGTTATAGGTATAGGCACAACTGACTCAAAGAGTTCAACTGTGATTTCCTCTTTGGCATCATCAATATGTGTAACCTTTGCAGTTTCCCCTCTAAATGGACCTGCAACCATCTCTACAACATCACCCTCAGAAATCTTTGCAACAGCAGATGCTGGAACTAAGAAATGTTTAATCTGCTCAAGAGGAATATCTCCTTCAAGCATGTTGCGAGCATAAGAAATAGTTTTTATCATTTCTTTAATCCTTTCTCTTTCATATGCTTCAATAAACAAGTAACCACGTAACTCAGGTGTTACAAGAATAGATGGAATTTTTACTTTTGATTTACCAGCACGACTATTTATCAAATCTGCTGCACTTTGTTCTTTCCCAACTTGTGTTTTTAATGTAAATATCTTTGTTTTTTCTTCATCTGCCTGAATAAAATCCGAATTATTCATAATCTTTACACACCTTTTTTATAAGCCTAAAATACCTGCTACCCAAGGAGCAACTTCAGTTGCAATTAAAAAAATTGCGAAACCTATGCTTCCTATTAGAAGTATTCCTAAAAATGTAATCTTTGAAGTTTTTGTAAACTCATCATTTGTAGGTTTACGAGCCATTTTTAGAACACGGCCATATTTACCTTTACCGATTCTACTTCTCTTTGCTTCTAACTCTTTTTGTAGATCACGAGCACGTTCAACGAAACTTTTATCACTTTTCTGAATTGTTTTTTCACGATTAAAGAGCTTCAAGTTATACACCTCTAAAACCTAATGGGCAAAATAAATAGTTATATATAAAGAATTTGGCTAAAATAAAAGAAAAATAAGGTTTAGATAGATTTACGCAACAAAATCTATACCATATTCCTTATTTTCAAAGCTTCTTTGAGCAGGACCAAGGATCTGTTTTGATTTAACACCAGTAATCACAAGCATTGCACGGATATTCCTCTTAAGATTTGGATCAACAGTTGTACCCCAGATAATCCTTGCGTTTGGATCAATTCGCGAATATATTTCTTCTACAACACGTTCTGCTTCAGAAATTGTCATATCTTCACCACCAGTGACATTTACAAGAGCACCAGTTGCTTCAGATATATCTACCTCTAGAAGTGGTGAGTTAAGCGCCTCAACAACAGCATTTACCGCTTTATTTTCTCCTTCAGCTTCACCTAGGCCAATCATTGCAACACCGCCACGTTTCATAACGGTTTTAAGATCTGCAAAATCTAGATTAACAAGACCAGGCATTGTAATCATTTCAGTGATACCTTTAATTGAACGCATTAATACTTCATCTGCAACCTTAAATGCTGCATTAAGTGAAAGATTTGGAACAATATCAAGTAGTTTATCATTTGGGATAACAATAACTGTATCACATATATCTCTAAGGCGTTTCAAACCAGATTCTGCATTTTCCATACGAATAAGACCTTCAACGCTGAAAGGCAGTGTTACCACACCAATTGTAAGAGCACCTGCTTCTTTTGCAAGTTGTGCTACAACTGGCGCAGAGCCAGTTCCTGTACCACCACCAAGACCACATGTGACAAAAACCATATCTGCATGACCAAGTGCAGTACGTATATCTTGCTCGCTTTCTTTTGCCGCCTCTTCACCAATTTGAGGTAGTGAGCCAGCACCAAGACCTCGAGTTAAATGACGACCAATAAGAACTTTATTGGGCGATTCTGCAAGAAGCAAATGCTGAGCATCAGTATTTACCGAAATTAACTCTGCACCAGTAATACCACTTGTAATACAACGAGAAATAGTATTTGTTCCAGCACCGCCACAACCAACAACTTTTATAGTTGTTATAAGACCTGATAAAACTTCTTCCAATTCTCGGTCTATCATACTTTTGTTGATAGTTGTACGAGTTAAAGAATTATCTAAAGAGTTGTTTTTCTTTGATTTATTCTTAACTTTTTTTGATTTTGCAGAATTATTCTTTTTTTCATTAGCTATTACATCTTCTATAATCTTTTTCATCATCAATCACCAAATCCTCACAACAATAAGCCCCTCTTTTGTATGAATTTTATATTATTGTCAATATTGTAAAGCAATATTAATTATTAAATATTTCCTAAAAAATTAAATAACCTCAAGAGAAAAATCTATGTTTTTTACAGAGTGCGTAATACATCCAAGAGATATTCGATCGGCAAAAGACGCATAATTCTTGATATTTTCAGGCGTTATTCCTCCAGATATCTCTACTAATATTTTTTTGTTTATTTTCCTTATTTTTTCTGAAGTTTTTCTTGCATATTCGCAATCAAAGTTATCAAGCATTATAACATCAACACCCAACTCTGCAGCTTTTAATGCATCTTTTTCATTTTCAACTTCGATTTCAATTATTTTATTTTTTATATTATGCTTAACTGTCTTTATTGCAGTTTCTACAGATCCTACTATTTTTAGATGATTATCTTTAATCATTACTGCATCATAAAGTCCCATTCGATGTGGCTCTCCACCTCCTATTAAAACCGCTTTTTTTTCATATTTACGAAAACCAGGTGTAGTTTTACGTGTCGCAGCAATAGTTGTTTTTGGATTTATTTTTTTAACAATTTCTACAAGATTTTTTGTTTCTGTTGCAATACCGCTCATTCTTCCAAGCGTATTTAATGCTAATCGCTCACCTTTTAAAATTGATGCCGCCTTGCCATTTAATTCAGCTATAACCTCAGATTTTTTAACAAACTCGCCATCATTTAAAAAAAAGTTTGTTCTAACTTTTAGTTTTTCAAATAATTTTTTTGTTTCTTCAACACCTGCAATAACACATTTCTCTCTTACAATAATTTTTGCTTTTGCAGTCTCAAAAGAAAATAAAGCTTCAGAAGTTATATCTCCCTCATCACCTAAATCTTCTTTTAGAAATTTTTCTATATCATACATAACAATATTTTTTATACATGCACAGTGTTTTAAGGTTTTGGTAACAAATATGAGACTTGGAATTATTGGCTGTGGTGCTATTGGCACCGATGTTACAGTTTATGCAGATGAAATGAATGAAATAGAAAAGATTTATCTTTTTGATATTAACAAAAAAGCAGAAGACGTTCTTCTAAAAAAAATACATAAAGGAAAATGCAAATCTGTTAAAGATTTTCTTGAAGATGTAGATGTCGTCTTTGAGGCTGCTTCACAAAAAGCGGTTAATGAATATGCCGAAATCGTGCTGGAATCGGGTAAAGACCTTATTTTAATGAGCGTCGGCAGTCTTTTTGAAGATAAATTTAGAGAGAAACTAGAAAAAGTCGCAAAGAAAAAACATTGTAAGATCTATGTTCCCTCTGGAGCAATTTGCGGAATTGATGGAATATTAGCAGCAAGTATAGACAAAATTGATGAGGTCACCCTTGTCACTACTAAATCCCCTAAATCATTAGGAAAAGATTTTGAGAAACGCACTGTTGTTTTCCGAGGTAGCGCAAGAGATGCAGTAAAAAAGTTTCCTCAGAATATTAATGTTGCTGCAAGTTTATCTCTTGCAGGCGTAGGATTTGATAAAACTCGTGTTGAGATTGTTGCAGATCCTGTTGCTACTAGAAACAGTCATAAAATTCTTGCTCACGGCGGTTTTGGTAGATTTCGTGCTGAAATTGAAAATATGCCTAATCCTAATAACCCAAAGAGTAGTTATATGGCTTCACTTTCTGCAATTGCGACACTTAAGAGAATTGTTAATCCTATACAAATAGGTGCATAGTTTTATGAAATTTGAAATAAAAGACAGAGATGCAGCGGGAAGAATATGTAAATTTACTACAAAACATGGTACAGTTACTACGCCAAATCTTATGCCTGTGATAAACCCAAATAAAATGTTAATTACTCCAAAAGAAATGAAAAAACTTTTTGGAACAGAAATTGTAATTACAAACTCATACATTATAAAAAAAGATAAAAAACTAGGAGAAAAAGCACTCAGAGATGGTGTGCATAGTCTAATAGATTTTGACGGACCAATAATGACTGATTCAGGAACTTTCCAATCATATGTTTATGGAGATGTCAACTTAGATCCCCTTGAAATTGTCAAGTTTCAAAGCGACATTGGAAGCGATATTGGAACAATACTTGATATCTTTGGAACACCGGACCAAACATATGCTGAAGCAGAAAGTGGCTTTAAAGAAACAGTGAAACGTGCAAAAAAAAGTGTTAAACTCAAAGGAGAAATGATTCTTGCAATGCCGGTACAAGGTTCAATTTATCCTGATTTAAGACTCAAATGTGCAAAAGAACTAGCAAAAATTGACGGGGATTTTTATCCAATTGGAGGAGTAGTTCCACTAATGGAAAACCAGCGCTATTCAGATCTTATAACTGTTATAATAAATGCTAAAAAAGGATTAGACCCAAGTAAACCAGTTCATCTTTTTGGAGCAGGACATCCTCTTGTATTCCCAATTGCTGTTGCACTTGGCTGTGATTTTTTTGATTCATCAGCCTACGTTAAATATGCAAATGATAATCGCATGATTTTTTCATGGGGCACAGAAAAACTAGAGGATATCACAGAATTACCATGCTGCTGTCCAGTCTGCTCAAGTTTTACTGCAGATGAACTTAAAAAACTAGGTGGAAAAGAAAAAACAAAAGAGATTGCAAAACATAATCTATATGTCAGCTTTGCTGAAATAAAAAAGATTAGAAATGCTATTTCACAGGGATCTTTATGGGAGCTTGTTGAAACAAGAGCTACTGAAAACCCATATCTTTTAGAGGCCGTTAAACTTCTTAGAACAGATGAAAACAATGCCTGGCTTGAAAAATTTGAACCGATTTCCAAAAACAAAGCTATGTTTTATACTGGAAGTCAAACAGTTCACAGACCTATTATTTATAGAGCACATAAAAGGTTATTAGAACGTTTTACTCCTCGTTCTTCAAATTTTGTTGTTTTTCCAGAATCTGGTAAACCTTTCTCAGCATATTATTCAGATGAAATAAAGCAGATTTATCGTAAAAATAGTAATGTGAATATCATAATTGATTCTACGCTTGGCCCAGTTCCGGTTGAGCTTGATGAAATGTATCCATTTGCACAATCTGTTTTTCCAGTTTTTACTGATGAAGAAACAGAAAAAACAATTACTAGTCTTTTTAATCTTTTTACAAAAAACATTAATGTTATCTGTTGGACTGGCTTTAAAACATTAGAGGAAATAGAAGATAATGAAGAAGATTTTAATTTTGATATAAGAAGAATTAGCGCTGTTGCCAATATGCAATTCTGTAAAGGTGCAGGAAATGTTTTACTCAATGGAAAAGTTGAGATTGTTAAATCTAAAAAAACTGGTAAAATACGCAATGTTTATTGTGATGGTAAACACGTTTTGTCAATGCGTGCAAATGACGGCATGTTTACTTTAAAACTTGATGGAGGAAAGATTCTTCATAAAAATTTTAAATATCCTTGTCTCAGAGTTGTTGTAGATACTGATGCAGTAGATTTTATAAAAGAAGGAAAAAGTGTTTTTGCAAAGTTTGTAAAGGACTGCGATCCTGAACTTAGACCTATGGATGAATGTTTAATAGTTGATGAGAAAGATAATTTTCTAGCTATTGGAAGATGTATTATGAACAGAGATGAAATGCTTTCGTTTAACTATGGAATGGCAGTTAAAAGCAGAGAAAAACTTTAAACATTTTATCTTATTAAAAAGATAACAGGTTAATTCGGCAAAAGACGAGTATAAAATAAACAATTTTAAAAAGATTTAGTTGTTTTCTGAAAATCCCAAGATAGGGAGGATATATAAAAATGTCTGAAAAAACATCTAAAATCTCTGGTTTTTATAAACTTTCAATTGAAAAACGAATAGATCTTGTAAAAAATTTTTCTGATTTATCTGAAGAAGATGTAAAATTATTTTCATCCAGCCTTGACATTCAAACAGCAGATAGAATGATAGAAAACGTGCTTGGAACCTTTGAACTTCCACTTGGTATAGCTGTTAACTTTGTGATAAATGACAAAGAATATCTTATACCAATGGCTACAGAAGAATCAAGTGTTGTTGCAGCTGCAAGTAACGCTGCAAAAATAGCCCGTGTTAAAGGTGGCTTTAAAACGCAGTGTTCTGATCCACTTATGATTGGACAACTACAACTTTTAAATGTTGAGGATGTAGCAGATGCTGCTCAAAACATTTTAAAACATAAAAAGCAACTTTTGACTCTTGCAAATTCTCAGGATAAAGTTCTTGTAAATTTTGGAGGAGGCGCAAAAGACATCGAAGTAAGGATTCTTGACAGCCCAACAGATAAAATGATTGTTACACATATAATTGTAGATGTACGTGATGCAATGGGTGCAAACGCAGTAAATACTATGTGTGAAGCCCTTGCACCAATGCTTGAGGAACTTACAGGAGGAAAAATCCGCCTTAAAATCTTATCAAACCTTGCAGATAAAAGAATTGTAAAAGCAAAAGCAGTATTTGATAAAGAAACAATGGGCGGAGAAAAAAATGTAGATGCCTTTCTGGAATCATACACCCTAGCCGTAATAGATCCATACCGCGCTGCAACACATAACAAGGGAATAATGAATGGCATAGATTCACTTATTATTGCAACAGGTAATGATTTTCGTGCAATAGAAGCAGGTGCTCATGCCTATGCTGCAAGAAATGGACAATATACTTCTCTTACAAATTATAAAAAAGACAAAAATGGAAACCTAGTAGGTGAAATAGAGCTACCAGTAGCCGTTGGAATAGTTGGCGGTGCAGGAAATATTCATCCAAAAGCAAAACTCTGCAAAAAAATACTTGGGATAAAAACAGCAAAGGAATTATCTGAAATAGTTGCATCTCTTGGTCTTGCACAAAACTTTGCAGCAGTATTTGCACTTTCTACAGTTGGAATACAAAAAGGGCATATGAATCTACATGCAAAAAATATTGCGGTAATGGCAGGAGCCACGGGTAAACAGATAGAAATAGTGGCAGAAAAACTTGTAAAAGAAGGAAAAGTAAAACTAGATCGTGCAAAAGAAATAATAGAAGAAATCAGATAATACGCTCTGCAATATCTTCTGGTTCACGCTCACAATAATAACACTTTATTCTTGGAGGGTCTTTGCTTATTACCTTAAATCTTGTTTTCACAGGTTCATTTGCATTAGATACACATGTAGGATTAAAGCAAGAAACAATACCAATTATCTCATCTGGAAGTTTAACCTTAAATTTTTTTGCAACACCATAATCACGTATAATATTTATTGTAGCCTTGGGACATATCAACGCGATTTTATCAACTTCATTAGCTTGAAGCTCACGATCCTCAACTTTAACTATGTCCTTTTTACCCAGTTTACCATTAACATTTATTGCAACACTAACAACAGAAGAACTATTACTTCGTGGGATACCAAGTATATGCAAAACTTTAACAGCATAACCCGGAGTGATATGGTCAATTACAGTACCATCTTTTATCCTTGGAATCTTCAAATCCTTCTTTTTAAGACCTGGAACTTTTAATTGTTTCTTCATAATTTCTCCCCCAAAACAAGTGAAAGAAGAGCCATTCTAACAGGAACACCATTGAAAGCCTGTTTAAAATATGCTGCATGAGATGTACTGTCAACCTCAGAATCTATCTCTGTAACACGTGGAAGAGGATGCATCACAATTAAACTTTCCTTAGCATTTTTCAAAAGTTCATTATTAATTTTATAAGAACCTACCACCTTGTTATACTCCTCAGCATCAGGAAAACGCTCCTTTTGAATACGCGTAGCATACAAAACGTCAGCATCTTTTATTGCTTTTTCAAGACTTGACGTCTGAGTAGGCTCAACGCCAAGTTCTATACATTCACTAATGACCTCTTTAGGCATCTTTAAACCAGGAGGAGAAACAAAAGTTAACTCAGAACCATAAACTGAAAGTGCATAAGCAAGAGAATGAACAGTTCGACCATATTTAAGATCACCTAAAAGAACTATATTGTTTTTCTCGATTTTTTTCTTCTCGAGTTTAATTGTAAGTAAATCAAGTAAACACTGAGTTGGATGCTGTCCTGCTCCATCACCCGCATTTAAAACTGGCGCATTTGCAAACTCTGCTGCAAGACGAGCCGCCCCTTCCTGATGATGCCTTACAACAATTACATCACTATATGCATCAGCCATACGAATTGTATCTGCAAGACTCTCGCCTTTCTTCTGAGAAGTACCACTTGGATCAGAAAAACCTATCACTCTTCCACCAAGGCGGTTCATCGCTGACTCAAAACTAAGGCGGGTACGAGTACTTGGCTCAAAAAAGAGGCTGGAAAGTACTTTTCCACTTAATACATCCTTGTATTTTTCACCTTTGGCATAAGGAATCATTTTTTCAGCATAAGCAAGGATATCATCAATTTCTTTTTTTGAAAAATCCTTAATTGATATTATATCTTTTCCTTTGAAATCCATTCTAATCAAAAAAAAAGACATGCAAAATCAGCTTAATAAACTTTTTAATTTAAAAAAAACCCTCAAAACTAGGAAAATTTATTAATATAATAAAAATCTTATAGTATTTATGATAACAGTTGTTCAACAAGGTATTTAAATACGAGTTAATAAAAATATAATAATAACTATTAACTATTTAATGGCAGGAATTAAAAAATGTCAGATGATAAAAAAAATAAAAAAAACGGGATTGAAAAATTACGAATAATATTAGATAAAAAATCCTCAAAGAAACTAGATCCTAAAGATGAAAAATACCTAATTACTTTGAAAAAAAGACTTGATGAATCCACCCATAAAAAAGTAATTATCAAACAAAAAGTTGAAACAAGTGAAACAGAAACATATTCTTTAAAACCAAAAGTCACGATTCATCAAAGAAAACAAGAAACTAAACCTGTAACCTCTAAGATAATTATAGCAGAAAAATCCATTGAAATAAAGCCTGAACCAGTGTTTGAAGAAGTAAAAGAAGAAAAAGATTTTGAAGAGGACTTAATAGAAATTAAAAAAGTCGAGATTAAAGAACCTGAGTTTTTAGAAGTTAAACCAAAAGTAGTTAAAAAAGAAGATAAACCAGAAAAAAAAGAAATAATTTATTCAGAGCCTGCTGTTGAAAAAGATTTTACCAAATCTGAAGAAAAAAATGAAGAAGAACTAACAGAATGGGAACCTATTAAAAACGAAGAAGAAACAGAACAAAAAATAAAAGAAGAAATATCTGAGTTAAAAAATGAGTCTTTTATAGAATTTGAAAAAATTCAAGAACAACAAATCGAACCTGAAAATTTATGCCCAAGCTGTGGAAATAAAATAAAAAAAGATGTAAACTTCTGCCACACATGCGGCTTTAAAATTAATGAAACTTTTGAAGAAAAAGAAAAGGAATCTGATGAAAAAGAGACACTCCCAAGTTTTATCCCTATTGAAAAAGAAGAAAAAGATGATGTAGACTGGTATCAAAAAACATCAGAGGAAACAGATGAAACAGAAGTTGAAGAAGAAACAGTCGAAATTGATACTGAAAAAGATAAAAAAATAGAGGTATTCAAAGAAATTCAAAGTATAGATGAAGAAACAGCAATAAAACTATATGATAACGGTTTTCCATCTTTAGATGCATTAACTATAGCATCATCTAAAGAAATATCAAAAATTACTGGAATTAAAAAAAGAAAAGCAAAACAAATAAAAAAAGAGCTTGAAGAAAAAATAATTCAATCAGTAGAGCCAAAACCTATAAATGTCGATGAAACAGCAGAAGGTGAAATAACAGAAGAACAACAAGAAAATGACAAAGTCGAATTTGAACCAAGTAACTCAGAATGGACACCTGTTGAAGAAGAACAAGAAATAAAAGAAGGATCAGTTGATGAAGAACCCGTTTTAGAAGAAGACATTAAAGAAGAAACTGTTGAATCTGAAGAAATACATCTGGAAAAAGAAAAAAAGAAAGAAGCATTTAGAGAAATTCAGAGTATAGATGAAGAAACAGCAATAACACTATATGATAATGGTTTTACATCAATAGATGCAATAAATTTAGCATCACTCAAAGACATTACAAAAATAACTGGTATCAAAAAAAGAAAAGCAAAACAAATAAAAAAAGAAATAGACGAAAAAACAAATGAAATATTTGGATACAAACCAATTGAAACACAAGAAACAGCACAAGTTGAAGTAACTGAAGAGCAGATTCAAGAATTAGATGAAGAATTAGAAGAAGATATAATTTTAGATGAAGAAAAAATTGCAGTGTTTAATGAAATTCAAAGTATAGATGAAAAAACCGCAATAACACTATATGATAACGGCTACAACACAATAGACACTCTAAAAAACGCAACAATAAATGACCTGTCAAAAATAGCTGGTATCAAAAAAAGAAAAGCAAAACAAATAATTTCTGAAATAGAAGAAAAAATAATTCAATCAGCAGAACCAAAACCTATAAATGTCGATGAAACAGCAGAAGGTGAAATAACAGAAGAGCAGATAAAAAACAAAACAGTCTTTGAAGAAGAAAAAGAAGACGACCACAAAGTCGAATTTGAATTAAGCAAATCAGAATGGGCAACTGTTGACGAAGAACAAGAGTTTAAAGAGGAAAAAATAGAAAAAAACAAAGAAGAAACCTATGATGAAGAATCTATTAAAGAAGATGAAGATATCAAAAAAATAGAAACATTTGCAGAAATTGAAAGCATAGACGGTGAGACAGCAGTACTACTATATGATAATGGTTTTACATCAGTAGATTTGTTAAAAAATGCAACTATAAAAGATTTGAAAAAAGTAAAAGGAATTAAAAAGAAAAAAGCAAAAGACATAATTTTTGAAATTGAAAGCAGATTTAAAGAAACAAAATCTGATAACCCAATAGCTGAAGAATACGATACAGAGTATTTTGAAGAAGAGTTTGACGAAGATCTTAGAAAAGTAGATGAAAAAATAAAAAAATATGAAGATCCAGAAATACAAAAAGACGAAGAAGATACCGAGTTTTTCCAAGAAGAAATAGAAAAAGATGTACCAGAAATCAAACCTGACGAAAAAAATAATAGCGTTTTTAGTAGTATAGAAAGCATTGATGATAAAATAAGTGTCCTTCTTATAGAAAACGGTATTGATTCAATTGAAAAATTAAATGATACGCCAATAAATAATCTTACTAAGATAAGAGGTATCCGTAAAAAAATTGCAAAACAAATCAAAAAAGAAGTAGAACTATATACAAAAGTAAATACTACTGAAGATGAAGAATATAACAATATAAACGAAAACCCCTATATAAAAAATGAAGATTTCGAAATTGAAGAGGAATGGGAAAGTATAGATAAGAAAAAATCAAGTAAAGGCGATAGAACAATCTATGGATTTATGTATAACGAATACAGTCTTTATGAAAAAGAAATTACAACAAAATCAGGTAATAAAAGAACTGTTAGATTTTTTAGTAAAGGCGAACCTGAAAATGCCAAACCAATTGATATACCTGAAGGCTACGAAGTAGAAGAAAATAAATCTGGTGTACCTTATCTTCGTAAAATAAAAAATTAAAAAGATATTTATTTTATACAAAATCTTTTTACATAGTTAGTATTTGTAAGATATTGATGACCTGGAATGGACCTTTGAAAAAAATAGATGCATATAGATACGAAATACCAAAAGATTACAAAGGAGAAAAAAATAATCTTAAAATGAAAACTTCAGCAATAATTTATGCTGATGAAACAATGATTCCTTTACTACGTGAAGATAACGCTCCAGAGCAGGTTGCAAATGTTGCTATGCTACCAGGAATTGTTGGAAAATCAATGGCTATGCCTGATATCCATTGGGGATATGGTTTCTCGATAGGCGGTGTTGCAGCAACAGATTTTGAAAATGGAGTGGTTTCTCCAGGTGGAGTAGGTTTTGATATTAACTGCATTTCAGGGGATACTAAAATATTAATGGGAGATGGAAGTTTTGAGGAAATAAAAAATTTAAATATAAAAGACAACGTTTTTGTTTTTAACCATTTAAAAAATAAAATAGAAAAATCTAGAATTTTTTTTTCACTTAAAAAAATAGATAAAACTTTTGAAATAACAACCATAAAAAATTATAAACTTCAGTTAACCTCAGAACATCCAATTTTTACCCCCGATGGAATGAAGGAATTAAAATACATAAGAGTAGGAGACTTAATTGGATATTATGATGAAAGGTTTAATTTTGATGTTGTAAAAAGTATCAAGCCAAAAAAAATAAAAGAAGTTTTTGATATTAGTGTTTCTAACCCTCTTCATAATTTTATTGCAAATAATTTTGTTGTTTCAAATTGCGGCATCAGACTTGTTAAAACAAATTTAAATATTTCTGGTTTAGACAAAAATAAAATCCATACTATTGTAGATGAAATGTTTATGAATGTTCCATCTGGTTTAGGTTCTAAAGCTAGAATCAGATTCAGCAAAAAAGAACTTGAAGAAATTATGAAAACTGGTGCAAAATATCCTGTTGAAAAAGGATATGGCTGGACAGAAGATCCAAGTTTTCTTGAGGAAAATGGTTGCATTGATTTCGCCGATCCTGCTTATGTATCTAATAGAGCAGTACAACGTGGTCTTTCACAGGTTGGCTCTCTTGGCGCAGGTAATCATTTTCTTGAAATTCAAAAAGTAGATGAAATATATGATAACCAGGCTGCAAAAGCGTATGGTATTACAGATATTGGTCAGATTTGTGTTATGATTCATACAGGTTCAAGAGGGTTCGGCCATCAGGTTTGTACAGATCATCTGCAGGTTCTTGAAAATGCTGTTAAGAAATATAATATCTGGCTTCCTGATCGTCAACTTGCTTGTGCACCTATTAATTCTAATGAAGGACAAAATTATTTGAAGGCTATGGCTTGTGCTGCAAATTTTGCATGGGCAAACCGGCAGCTTATTACTCATTGGGTTCGTGAATCTTTTGAAAAAGTTTTAAATGACTCTGCAGAAAATATGGGTATGCATATAGTTTATGATGTTTGTCATAATATTGCAAAAATCGAGGAGCATGCAGTTGATGGTAAAAAAATAAAGGTTTGTGTTCATCGCAAAGGTGCCACCCGTGCATTTGGCCCAGATAAAAAAGAAATTCCTCTTAAATATCGCGATATAGGCCAACCCGTAATTATTCCTGGTGATATGGGTACAGAAAGCTATCTTTTGAAAGGTACGAAGGAATCAAAAGAAACGTTTTGTTCGACTTGTCATGGTGCTGGAAGAGTTATGTCTCGTCATCAGGCTTTGAAAAATTGGCGTGGTGAACAAATAGTAAAAGAGTTGGGAGACATAGGCATTTATGTTCATCCTGCAAGTATAAAAGTTGCAGCTGAAGAAGCACCTGGTGCATACAAAAACATACAAAAAGTTGTAGAAATTGCACATGGTGCCGGGCTTTCAAAAAAGGTTGCAAAACTTAAGCCTCTTGGTGTGGTTAAGGGATAAATAAACACCAATTAATTTTAAATGCTAGAAAACGTATTAGGTATTTACTTTAGGATGGTGATGTATAATTGAGTGAAGATGATGTTTATATCTGTGATTTTGAAGAAGTAGATTTGAAGGATGCAACAGTTATAGCAGGTTTTCCATCTATTGGTCTTGTTAGCACTATTGCTGCTAATTATCTGATTGATGCACTTAATTTAAAACAGATTGGTTGTGTTAGTTCTCCACAGTTTCCTGCACTTTCAGTAGTTCATACTGGTGAACCTTTATCACCGGTTAGAATTTATGCAGGTAGCCAACCGCGTGCTGGTAAAATCGTGGTTTTTGTATCTGAGTTTAAACCAAAACCTAATCTTATCAACTCTATTTCTGAGGTTATTATGAAATGGGCTAAAGACAAACATTGTAAACTTTTGATTTCTCCTGAAGGAATGGTTGTTGAAGGCAAATCAGATGAAGAAGAGGGAACTGTAGAAGCTTATGCCATTGGTTCTACTGAAATGTCTCGCAGTATGCTTCTTGGTAAAAACATTCCTCAGTTTAAAAATGGTATAATTGCTGGTGTTTCTGGTGTATTGCTTAATATTGGCAAGCAGCAGAAGTTTGATGTGATAAGTATTCTTGCTGAAGCGCATCCAAATTATCCTGATGCTCGTGCAGCAGCCGCAGCAATTAATGTTATGGCTCTCATCATGGATATTGAGATTAATGTTACACCGTTGTATGATGAATCTGATCGTATTGAAAAGCAACTGCAGAAGATTCATAAACAGGCGAAACCAATGGTTTCTGCAACTCAGGCACCTCAGCCTAATATGTATGGTTAAAAAATTTTTCTTCTTTTTTTATTTTTTTTCTTGAAAAGAGTTTTTATAAAAGTGTTTGTTATTGCTGTATTTATTTATGGATGATATACCAAAGAGTCATCCTCGTTATGAGTCTTTGATAACGAGGAAAAAAATATCTGATGCTACAAAGAAAGGACTTGTTCATGAAACAGGTCTTATCGCACATGGTCGAGGAGAAGCTTTTGATTATTTGATAGGTGAAAAGACGATTCCTACGGCAGATGATGCAGAAAAGGTTGCAGCAGCCGCTCTTATTATTGCAAATAATCCTGTTATTAGTGTTAATGGTAATGTTGTAGCACTTGTAGGTAAAGAGTGCATCAGTTTATCAGATGAGATACCTGCAAAAATTGAGGTTAATCTTTTTCATCGTACTGATAAACGTATGAGACTTTTAACTAGGAATCTTCAGACTCTTGGTGCAAGTAAAGTATATGGTTGCAGAGGAGATGCACGTATCCCTGGTCTTGAACACGATCGGGGCATATGTGATAGTGACGGTATTTTTTCTTCTGATGTTATTTTGGTTCCTCTGGAGGATGGAGATCGCTGTCAGGCTTTGAAAAATATGAATAAAAAAGTTATCGCAATTGATTTAAATCCTTTATCGCGTACCGCAAAAAATGCAAGTATTACAATTGTAGATAATGTTACTCGTGCGATTCCAAATATTGAAAGATGGGTTAAACTTTTAAAAAACCAGGATAAAACTTCTTTAGAAGAACTTGTTTCTAATTGGGATAATCGTAAAATGATTTTGGAGGCTTGTGAGTTTATTTCAAAAAGACTAAAATCTTTGTTTTGATTAGGGGTATATTGTATGAACGCTTTAAGAAGTCATTATTCAGTTGATGTTAAAAGTAAAGAATATAATAAAAAGATTAGTGTTGCCGGTTGGTTAGAAGATATTAGAAATATTGGCAATATCGCCTTTATTATCATACGTGATAGAAAAGGTACTCTGCAGGTTACAGGTTTAAAAAAGGAAAATCCTGATCTTTTCAAAGAACTTGTAGAATTACCACGCGAATCTGTTATTTCAGTTACAGGTCTTTGTCAAAAAAGCGATAAAGCGCGTAATGGTTATGAGATTATCCCTGAGAGTTTTAAGCTTTTAGGAAAAGCTGAGACGCCTTTGCCGCTTGGTGTTGTAGATAAAATAGATTCAGAGATGGATACCCGTCTTGATAATCGTTTTATCGACCTTAGAAAACCTAAAATTCAAGCGATTTTTAAAATAAGAAATGAGGTTTTAAAGGCAGTTCATGAGTATATGCAAAGTCAGGATTTCACTGAGATTCATACGTCTAATATTAATGCCAGTAGTTCTGAGGGTGGAACCGAGGTTTTTAAGTTTAAATATTTTGAAAAAGAAGCTTTTCTTGCTCAATCTCCTCAACTTTATAAACAAACTATGATGGCTACTGGTTTTGATAGGGTATATGAGATTACTTGGTATTTTAGAGCAGAAGAGCATAATACTCGTCGTCATTTAAATGAAAGTACTGCTGTTGATGTTGAGATGAGTTTTATTCAAAGTGAAGAAGATGTTATGAAGATACTTGAAGGTCTTGTTCATAGTATGTGGAAGAAAGCAAGCACTTGCAAAGATGAATTAGAACTTTTAAATTTAGATATTAAAGTTCCAAAACTTCCATTTAAACGTGTATCTTATGATGATGCAGTTAAAAAATTAAATGATAATGGCTGCAAAATGGACTGGGGCATAGATCTTGGTTCTGAAGAAGAAAAATTACTTGGAGAGATTATGCAAAAAGATGGTTTTGAGTTTTATTTTATTACAAAGTATCCTTTAAAGGCTAAACCATTTTATACAATGCCTGAAAGCGATAGTCTTTCTAGAAGTTTTGATTTAGAATGTAAAGGAGTAGAGCTTGCTTCTGGTAGTCAGCGTATTCATAATGTTGAGCTTTTAAAAGAGAGAATAAAAGAATGTAATTTGAATCCTAAGGATTTTGAGTCGTATCTTAAAGCATTTAGATATGGTATGCCGCCTCATGGTGGTTTTGGTTTTGGTATTGAGCGTTTTCTTATGGAACTACTGGATATTCAAAACGTTAGAGAATGTATTTTATTTCCAAGGGATAGAACAAGATTGACACCCTAGAGTATTTTGTAAAAATTAGTGCAGGGGACGAGATACTGACTCGAGTTTACCGGTAAAATAAATAGATTCTCTCCCGTTGTATCAATTCATTTATTTAATATATCTAATCGCTTTGTTAACTCATCAAAAATCATACGTTTTTTCTCTTTACTGAGATGAAACAAAGTCTTTGATATCATTGATTTTGATATTGTGAATATATAATTTAACTTTATCACACTATCTTTTATAGCTCCTTCTTTTTTTGTAAGAATAACTCCTTTCATTTCAAGATTACTTGTTATCCCTGCAACTACTACATTATCAAATTCTTCAAAAAGAACAAGTGCTGGTCTCTTTTTTATTTCAAAAGTATCTGTAAATTGTATTTGGGCGATTACTACATCACCTGATTTAAGCATCTTCCCATGCCTCATCTTCTTTGTTATCCCATAATTCCTTCATTTTCTGTTGTTGGATTTTATGAAGAAACTCATCATATTGGTTTCTCTTTTTTATATTTTTAAAAAGTTCTATCATACGCAAAATTAGTTCGTTATATGTTTGTCTTGGATGTTCTCTAATCTGTTTAAGGGATTTCACAACAGATTTGTCTAATTGAATTGTAGTTGGATTATCCATTATATATCACCTATAGTTACTATATAATTTATTATTTATAAACCTTTCTTTAACAGATATAAAAAATGCAGGGGACGAGATATTGACTCGAGTTTACCGGTAAAAAAATGCTGAATAAGATATCCTAACGAGTAGTAAAATCCATCATATATTACTCTTTTTTAGATTCGAAAGTATGTTGTTGTATCATCACTTTAACAATGTAATGCACTATTGCTCCATCATTGCCTTTATCTCCTTCTTCAACTGCTTCATAATAGTTGATCTTATCTCTTACTTCTATGTAAAACATTGGAAATTTATTCTTCATTAATATCCAATTTATTACAACCCTTGATATCCTTCCGTTGCCATCAGAGAATGGGTGGATTTGTACTAACTTGTTATGCAGAATAGCGCCTAATTCAACAGGATGCAGTTTCTTCTTGGCAGAGTAGTACCACTGGAATACTTTTCTCATTTCTTCTTTAACTTTTTTATAAGAGGGAGGAATCCACTCAGAACCAGAAATCCTAACATCATGGTCTCTGTAATCACCTACCATTTCGCAGTCAGTATTTTTGGTGATTAATTCATGAATTTGCAGTAAAAATTTTTGATTGAATTCTCCCGTATATTTTTTGATAAACGCATAACAGTCTTTTGAGTTTATCGCCTCATTATAATCCTTAGGGGTGACACCAGCAGGAATTATATCCTCAGTTAGAATCATACTTGTTTCACGAAGACTTAGGCGGTTTCCTTCAATAGCATTTGAGTTATAGGTAAATCTAACGACAAAATCTTCTTCATATTTTTTTCTACCAATAAGGCTTAGCTTCCCGTACCATTTTTTAAAAACTTCTTTTAAATCCTGTAATTTTTCTGTTTCACCATCAGTTAAATATTTATTTTTAGAAACAGGTTTCATGAACCCTTTTTTTAACGCCTCTGATTCAATTTCCTCTGTTGCTTCCTTTGTCTGTTTCTTTGAAGGTGGTTTGTCACCAATATATTTTCTTATTTTCCTCCATTTCTTGTTACTAATTCTAAAATTCTTTGTGATGTAGTAATAAGTTTTACCATTCCTCTCAATTTTCTCTAAATAAGCCATGTTTAAGTATGGGCACAACATTATATAAAGTTATCTTTTTTTGTTAAATTTTGTGCCCATGCGAGATTAACAATTACTATGTATGGGCACTTTAAAATCCAATACTTATAATTATTGTGTAATTTTGTGACCTTATATAAATAAAATAATGCAGGGGACGAGATTTGAACTCGCGGACCTCTACAGGACAAGGCCCTCAACCTTGCGCCGTTGACCAGGCTTGGCTACCCCTGCATAGATGAAAAAACATAACAGATGTAAGGGCTACATTCTAAAAACCATATATATCTTTTTCTAGTGTATCTTATATCTTGTTAAGGTCCATACCGCATAACTTACTTAGCTCCCAGTGAAGACGAGCTAGCCGTACCGCGTATTCGTTATGACCGGATGATAACGCTTTTTCGATCTCTTTTTCTATTGGTTGACGGGTACAATCATCAAGAAGATTATCTGCATGACAGACTATCTTTTCCTCAAGTGTCAAAGGTATATATTCTTTTTTTGGAAGACCTAAGGAACGTGCAACATCTATTGAGATCCCTGCACCGATATGACGTTCGATGATATCGATTATCTCCTGAGATAATCCTAGTCTCTTTGCTATCTTCACTCCTTCGATAGCATGTCGGATAGTATTGGTCTTAGCTCTCCCGATATCATGTAATAACGCACCTGCTTCAACAAGGTCAATGCGTGCACCAGCTTTTTGAGCGATACGTACCGCTACATCCCGTACTGCTTTACAATGACAGATGACCTCATTAGAACATCCTACATCTCGAAGAAGCTGTATACATTGTTCTCTAGATGGTGTTTCATCCATTAGCGTTCACCATTAGATCCTACGTTTGAAGCGACCTGTTTGCCTTGTCTTGAAGGAATAATGGTCATTTCACCATTGAACTGTTTCTCTTGCCAGGAACCATCGGTCATCCTATCTAAAAAGACCGCAAGAGCCGCTACCTCTGAATGAGGCTGGGTGCCAACAGATATATTCCAATCTGATAGCTCATAATACTGTGGAGGAACCTTTTCCGCTCCAACGATGACAAGAAGATCCTTAGATGCTTCTTTTTTTAACGCATCCACTGCCTTTGAGAGAGTCTCTCCATACATCGTTAGATGAACGACAACCCCTGACCAATTCTTCACCATACCTAACGCGTTCACACCAGTTTGAACCTTAAAAGACCCGCCAAATCGCTGTGAGAGAGACGTAAGAGTGCGTTCAATACCTTCATCTTTTGTATCAATATAGATCTCGTCAGCACCAAAAGCACGTGACACCAATGCCACATGCGTCGTGATCCGTTTATCACGAAACGGTCGATGGCCAAGACGTAACACCGCTATCATACATAACACATCCATACAAAAGAACACATATCAAAAAAAGAGTATCTCATATACCCTATAAACGGTCACTCCTTTTTCGTTTTAGGTTTGTAACTCATCCGAAACGTCCCATCCATATTCTGAACAAGAACCGTTGCCTCCTTCTCAGATGCTATTTGACGAGCATTCTTGATCGCATTCTCCTTCGTACGATGATGACTATAGATCTTTCCATGACTTCGTACCGCCCAATCACCTCGCACCTGCCCAGGAGTAGGTTTACTCACCACATAGATGACATTAGCGGGTTTACGAGATTGTTGAGTTGGTTGTTTGGACAACACAGAATCCACTCGTCGCTCGATATCTGACTCTGAGGTTCTTGATGAACGATTATGAAGAGTATCCACAGTTGATTCAATGTGTTCCACATTACGAAAACGAAATGAATCAAACGATGGAGCAGAGACATCCTCATTAGCATACAACGTCTCACGATACTCCGCTTTATACTTCTTCTGATCAGAGACAACTGGTTGAGAGGGCTCAGATGGTTCTTTAGAACACTCATCCTCTTGTTCGGTCTTAGGTGTTAGTTTATTGATAAATCGTAATTTTTTCATAGAAAACTACCTTGCATGAACCAATTCTTTCACATATATAAAAAACAACGCTCTTGATAAATCTTTCTTAACAATCCAAAACAAACGCACCGCTATCTGTCGAAAAACATTTATCTATTACCCGTATTCTACCCTAATAAGATTTTAAATAAGGGCTTATGGTCTAGTTGGTTATGACGTCGCCTTCACACGGCGGAGGTCAGGAGTTCGAATCTCCTTAAGCCCATATTGAGAATTTCTTCCGAGATTCTTGGAGAGTATTTAGACATTTTACGTTTGACTGGTGTGACTGAAGGGCACAGTAAAGAGGTACGAATAGCCCTGTAAAATATCAACAGAACATACTTTTTAAGATGAGTAATCCCAACTCCAACTATGGAGTTTTAGAGTTACAAAACTATGGAGTTTTAGCTGTTACATGACCTGTGGACTCAATTGTATCAGCGAAAAAAGGTGATTAGGAAAAAATACCGACTATAAACAAGATTAATCCTAGGATCATTGTTAACCTCAACATCTCTGCTGTTCTACCAACTTTTTCCAAGTTAATAATTGAAAGAGATAAAGCATAAATAGTAAAGATAGACAGGGGAATAGCCAGAAGTCCATACCAAATACTAAACAAGCCATTTAAAAATGGTACAAAAAGAAAAATCATAGAAATTACTACCATGACGCTAGATAAATAGACAGCCATTTTTTTTCCAATTACGGCAGGTAATGTTACTCTTGTTTTTTTTTCCCCTTCAAAATCCCTAACATCCATCATAATCTCCCGTCCAAAGAAAATGAAAAATGTGATCAAAGTGAAAAATATTGGTTTGAAAACATCACCTGCAATAGCGCCACCATAATTAAATGATAATGAAACAGTAAAGGCAACAAGCAAATTACCACCTAAACCTTTGTTTTTTAATGACGATTCATAAAGTAATATGAGAACTATCCCAATAATATTTATGGAAAGACAAAAGAGGTTGATTAACGATGATAAAACTATACTAAGTACGAAAAAAATCACACCCATATAGATACCGGTTTTTCTTTTGAATACTCCTAAAGGTAAAGGTCTTTTAGGATGACTGATTTTATCTATCTCATAGTCAAAATAATCATTAAACGGATGACATCCAGCCCCGATAAAAAACACAGCGGCCATCCCCAAAAGCAGTCTAAGAGTAAATAATTCAGATCCGGCAACAAGGGCGCCAACATAAACACAGACTATCCCTAGAATAATAATCTCCGGTCGAATAAGTCTAACAAAACCCCATATTTTCTCACCTGTAGTATTGTTTATGATTCAGCCCCGCCTTGTTTAATTTTCCTTTTTGATGAGGATTATAATACAGATATGGGTATAATTGTTATTAAAACTTTACAGGAGAAACATATCAAGTAGTTTTTTCCTATAATGAATATTTAAATGCAAATATTAAAAATATATGATTCATTATTTTCTCTATATATATGGTAACAATCTAGGGATTACGAAAAAGATCTTCATGGATGTAACCATAGTGTAACCATAGTGATTAGATAGATATTATGTATAGGGAGTTATGTAATGAATATACAAATAAGCAACGTTTTTAGTCTGTTAACAACCATACTAGTTTCAGTATATCCAAGTTTTATGCAATTATATCAACCCATTACTTTTTAAGCGTACATCAAATAAGTAACATAGTGATCTAACCAATATCTGGGATTGATATGCTTATTTTTGTACATGGGATGTTATCCAATGAGACGGTTTGGAATCCAATGATCAAGTATTTTAATGATAGGAATTTTTTATGCAAAGCAGTGGATTTGAAGGAAGGATTGGATCTGAGAAAAGTTCACTTTCAAGATTATGTAGAAAAAGTAAAGAGCATAGCAACAAAGGATGATATCGTTATAGGCCATTCAATGGGTGGTCTGATTGTCCAGAAACTAGCAGAAGAATCAAGTATAAAAGGTGGCGTTGCTGTATGCTCTGCAGCACCTAAAGGAGTGAAATTTCAAGGGAGTATTGTGTTGTCTTCTGCAAAGTACGCACTGAATGTTATAATAGGACTTCCATTCAAACAAGATTATACGTATGTTAGAAAATACATGTTGGTTGGGATAGAGGAAGAAAAAGCAAAAAAGATATATGAAAGATTAGAGAAACAATCATCAATTGTCACGTATGAATTAGGGATGAACAGGATACGTGTGGATGAAACAAAAGTCAGATGTCCCCTTTTATTTATTGCAACAAAACAGGATAAAGTATGTGCTCCTGAATTAGTTAAACGAATATCTATGAAATATAATGCAGAATATGAACTGTACGATGGTTGTCATCATTTTTTTTCCAATAACAACTGGCAAGATGTGGCCGAAGGTATACACAACTTTGTAACAAATATCATGAACTGAGCAAACATCAGTATGTAAT
>CAZFAZ010000022.1:0-8774 GCA_964517155.1 uncultured Thermoplasmatales archaeon | reverse complement strand
TATGCCAAAATCTTCATCACCTAAATGCCAAAAAGTATAACTCGAATCACTTGTAATCAAATATACATAATAGCCCACTAATTCAGAATTACTGATTGTTCCATCTACCGTTAACGATAAAGAAATTGTATCGCCGGTCACCACATAGTTTATTTCAGTGATATCAATATTTGGTTTGTTTTCAATGTTTGCACCCCAGCTCCAACTTCCATCTTGCTCCCTATAATGCATGACATCACCGGTTGGATCTGTAAGTGACCCGGATTGGGCTGAGACGGTTATTCCTATAATTGCTCCCATTAGACATACAACTGCTCCTAAAACTATTAAATATTTCTTCAACATTTTTTTCCTCCTCGAACTTTCCCTAAAATCGTGCAATCTTTTTTATACTTGTCGAAAAAACCATGGAATATTTTTAAAAGATACATATGATTATAAAAATGATTTATGAAAAAAGAAATAAGGGTTCTTGGAATCGATGATTCCCCATTTACATTTAATGATAAATATTCTTCCATCATAGGCGTTGTTATGCGTGGTTCAAGCTACATCGAATGTGTGTTGCATGATCAAGTCTCTGTCGATGGTGCTGATGCAACGTTTGTTTGTAAAAATTTAATCAAAAAAACTCGTCATAAAAAACAACTAAAAGCAGTACTTTTCGATGGTGTTTCACTAGGTGGTTTTAACGTCGTAGATATAAACGAACTATATTCTTATACCAATATTCCTATAATTACCGTGACGAGAGATAAACCAGATTTTGTAAAAATTGAAAAAGCTTTGAAAAAAAATTTTAAAGATGGAAAAGATAGATTTAAACTTATAAAAAAAGGCAGGCTATATAGAGTGCAAACAAATCATAACCCTATATTTATAAAATGTGTTGGATTACCGATAAATGAGGCAAAAGAAATAATAAAGATATCAACAATAAGGGGTGTTATTCCAGAGCCAATTCGTGTGGCTCATCTTATAGCATCTGGATTGAAACGTGGTGAAAGTTATGGGAAAGCCTAAAGCAACTATAGACAAAAAAAAATGCTTAGCATGCGGTGGATGTATCTCTGTCTGTCCGCAAGACGCAATATCCTGGATTGGAAATAAAGCAGAAGTAAACCCTGAGAAATGTATTAGCTGTGCGATTTGTATTCGAACATGCCCTGTTGGTGCAATAAGTGGTGATGCCCAATGAAATACGATGTAGTAATAATCGGCTCAGGTCCTGCAGGTAGCGTTACTGCTCGTTTTGCAGCAGAAGGCGGCGCAAAAGTACTTGTCCTTGAGCGCCGTGCAGAAGTAGGCGTTCCTGTTCTATGCGGAGAAGGAATAAGCAGAAAAATAGATGAATGGAAAATAATCGAAGGCAAACGATGGATAGCAGGTAAAATGGATGGCGCACATATTTATTCACCAGATAAAACCTGTGTAACTCTTAGTGCCGAGCAAGCGGGTAACGAAACAGGTTACGTTGTTTATCGCGATATTTTTGATCAAGAACTTGCACGTAGCGCTATAAAAGCAGGTGCAACTTTTATGATGAATACACAAGCAACTGGACTTATCAAAGATGCAGATAAAATAAAAGGGGTACGTGCTAAAAGATTTGATGAAGAATTTGAAATACAGGCCGATATAATAGTTGGAGCCGATGGTGTAGAATCAAAAATTGGCCAGTGGGCTGGAATAAAAACACGTCTTGACTCAAAAGATCTAGAAACTTGTGCTCAATATACCCTTACAAATATAGATGTAACAGATGCATATTGTGATTTTTATCTTGGAAAAGAAATTGCACCTGGTGGATATATCTGGGTATTTCCAAAAGGTAAAAACATTGCAAATGTAGGAATAGGCATTCTTGCAAGTCTATCAGAAGCAGGTATGGCAAAAAAACTACTTGATGATTTTATATCAAAAGACCCACGTATGAAAAACGGCTCACCAATACGTTTCCTTGCAGGAGCAGTACCTGTCTCAAACCCTGTTGAAACAGTACGAGACAATCTAATATTAATAGGCGATGCCGCTCGTCATGTCGACCCAATAACTGGTGGCGGGCTTACACATTGTTTAGAAGGTGGAAAAATTGCAGGCGAGGTTATTGCAAAAGCCATTAAAGCAAAAAACTACAGCGCAGAATTTTTATCAGAATATGAAACCCGCTGGAAAGAAGCTTTTGGTCAAAAAATAAAACGCAACTATCTTGTAAAAGAATTAATGCTGGGAATGGATGATAAAACCTTTAACAAACTTGCAAATGCATTAAAAGATGTAAAATTTGATGAAATAAGTACTCATGGTCTTGTAAAAGAAGTTGCAAAACATCTACCGATTTCAACAAAACTTAATGCCTTAATTAAACATAGAAAGGAAATTAAGGAGATAAAAAAGAAATGAAGTTCGGGCTTGTTTGTAATTATCATATAAAAAAAGCATGTTCTGTTGCCGAGGAACTATATACTTTTTTAAAGGAAAACGCAGAAGTCTTTGCAGAAGATAAATTTGCAGAAAAACAAGGTTTTAAAGGATATTCTGTACAAGAGATAAACAAAAAAGCAGATGTTGTTGTAACAGTTGGCGGCGATGGAACGATACTTCGAGCTCTTGAAAAAATAGAAAAACCTATTTTTGCGATAAACTCAGGCGGAATGGGTTTTTTAACCGAAGTTGAATCAAAATATGCAAAAGAAGGCTTGCAGCGTGTAATAGATGGCAAATACAACATAGAAGAACGAGCAAAACTAAAAATCATGGTTGATGATAAAAGACTGCCTGATGCTACAAATGAAGTGACAATTCAGACTTCACGGATTGCAAAAATGATTTATCTACAAATTTTAATAGAAGAAGAATTACTAGAAACTTTTGGCGCCGATGGTGTTATTATTGCTACACCTACAGGCAGCACAAGTTATTCACTTAGCGCCGGTGGACCCATTCTTGACCCATGTGTTAACGCAATGGTTATAGCACCACTTGCACCTTTTAAACTTGCAGCACGTCCATGGGTTGTACCACTAGATAAAAAAATAAATGTTAAACTTCTTTATAAAAGCAAAGGATCTAAAATTGTAATAGATGGCGAATCCCCCCTTGAAGTAACACCTGACAGTAAAATAATAATTACAGGCTCTGAAAAAAAAGCAAGATTTGTGCGTTTCGGCGAAAGTTTTTATCAGATGGTACGTCTCAAGTTGGTGCGATAAAAACATGATGTTTTTTAAAAAAAATAAAGAAATACAAAAAAAACAACGAGAATGGAAAATAAAACTTAGATGTCTAGATTTAATAATTGAGAGCGCAAAATCTGTGTATCCAAATGAATTTGGAGCGCTTTTAAGTGTTGATAGCAAACAAAAAGATACTATTTCAGAGATAGTACTTTTACCGGGAACCATTCAAGGTGAATCACATGCTATTTTCAAACTGCATATGATGCCTGTTGATTTTAACATTGTTGGAACAATACACAGTCACCCTAGCCCTTATCCAATTCCTTCTGATGCAGATTTAGAGCTTTTTAGAAAACATGGAAGGATACATATCATTATAGCTTATCCATATGATAAAAATTCTTGGAAAGCATATGATTACGCGGGAAATGAAACAACATTAAAAATTGTTTAAAAGATAAGGTTTTATATTAAATAATTACTACCAAAAATTGGAGAAGGATGGAAATCTCAGCAGTAGATGTAGTTATTTTTGCACCACTTGCACCAATATTTGGCGTATTATTATTCTGGTTCATACAACTATTATTTATTGAAAGCCAGAAATATCTAATAGATAAAATAAGAGCAAAACATGAACCTTTCTGCAGATTTACAAATTTTTTAGGAATACTCTTCCAAACTATCTGTCATGCTTTAGGATATACTGTAACAAAAAGCGGTATATCTGGTTTTTATATAAGTGTAAACTATGGTAAAGTAGCACCAAAAAAAGAAAAAAAAGGTATATTTGAATGGATTGCAAATGCTTTTCTATTTATAGGCCCTTTTTTTATACCTGCATTTCTTATATTGCTCTGTCTTTTTGTTCTTTTAACAGAAGGTTTCGATACTACAATACCAACACATCTCTTAGGAACACAATATACTTTTGCAGGGCAACTAACTGCTTTTGGAAGTAATCTTTATTCTTTTTCTGCTAATTTTTTTGCATTCTTATTTAACATAGACCTATTAAATCCAGGACATCTTGGCTTTCTAATATTTTTAATTTTCCTGGGTTTAGGTATAAGACCAAGCTATATAGGTGAAAAAAAAGTCGATAAAGTTGATATGATATATGATCTAAAAAACATCTGGCATCTTATTTCCAGTAAACCAATATATGTTTTGATTTTGTTTTTAGCAAGCTACCTGTTTTTTTATATCTCTTTTTATCTAAACCAAGGTTTTTATTCGATATTGTTTTCAATATTTGGCTGGCTGTCAATAATTTCTATTGTTTCACTTATTTTATCACATCTAGTTATATTTTTTATATATAATTTAGATAAAATAAATGGGAAGAAAAAAATTCTGCCATATCTAACTATTCTAACCTCTTATCTCTTAATGCGTGTTTTCTTTTATTATATAAAATCAGATTTTGATTTAAGTTTATCTTTGTTTGTTATGTTTCTTTCAACAATATTAATTACTTATTTATGTATAGACTCTAAAGACGATAAATTTAAAACCTTAAGAAAGATAAAACGAAGAAAAACAAAGAGGAAAAAGAAAAATGAATGATGACGACCTGTTAAAAAATGAGCAGTTAGAAAAAATATTATCCCCACATCCATTATCTTTTATGCGTTATCAAGCACTAAGTATATTTTTGATAATTTGGGGTGCTGTATTAGGTTGGCTAGTTAATTTTTCAGAATGGAGCACGTCTGTACTTAAGGAGTGGCCTATTGTAATGTTTGCCTGGGCTATTGTTTTACTAATCATAGGCGTTTTTGCAGCGCTTACAACAATCCGCTGGAGTATCTTTTTTATGTATCTTGCAGTAGTTTTAAGCGGTGTTGGAATTGTTTTTTGGCAGGGTTGGTTTGAACATGTAAAAATATTCATACCTCTGTATACCGTATCAATTTCAGTTATTGGATTTTTACTGGTGGAATGGTATAGAAGAAGTCATAAATACATAATTTCCAACAAAAGAATAATCTTTAAAGGAGGAATAATAACCAAAGAAGAAAGAACTCTTCGTTATGACAAAATCTCAGATATAAATGCTAAACAAGGAATAATTGGTCAGATCTTTGGATTTGGAACAATTATTCCTATATCTCAATCTGGTTTTGGCTTAGGAAGTGATCATGCCTTTGCAGCAGGCGGGGTTCAACTAGGAGAAAAAAAAGTCAAACTCTTGGGACTTTTTGGAGGAAACAAAGAAGTACAAACACCAAGAGCCCGCAGCTACTATGAACTACACGGCATCTACCCATATAAAGAAATAAAAAAACTAGTCGAAGAACTTGTTCAAGAGAAAGATGTAATCCCTTATCATCAGAAAAATGTTGAATACCAAAAAGAACAAGCAACCTTTCAAAAAGAACAAGTAGATATACAAAAACAAATGCGTGATTTACTAAAAATGCAGAATCCTTCAAAAAAAGCCGAAAAAGAAAATATAGAAGACGAAGAAATAGATGATGAAAAATAAATAAGTTTCAGATATATTTATAAGAGGGATTATATTCCTGAAAAATATGGTTCCAAAAAGAGTATTTTTCACAAAAGGCGTTGGAAGACATAAAGACGAGTTACAATCTTTTGAGTTAGCATTAAGAGATGCAGATATTGAACAATGTAACTTAGTAAACGTTTCAAGCATAATTCCTCCTAAATGTAAAATAATTACACGTAAAAAAGGAGTAGAAGAACTAAATGCTGGAGAAATTACATATGTTGTAATGTCCCGAAATAAAACAAACGAACCCAACAGAATGGTAGGCGCCGCAGTAGGTGTTGCTATTCCAAAGGAGAACCAACAATATGGATACATCTCTGAGCATCATTGCTTTGGAGAAGCAAGCAAAAAAATAGGAGACTACGCAGAAGACCTTGCAGCAACAATGCTTGCAACAACTCTTGGGATTGATTTTAATCCCGATAAAGCATGGGATGAAAGAAAACAAGAGTTTAAGATGAGTGGTCAATTTGTTAGAACACAAAGTGTTGCACAAACAGCACGTGGCGACAAAAACGGCCTATGGACTACAGTACTTGCAGCTGCTGTTTTTATAGAGAAATAAAAAAAACACCGCATTTATTTTAACTTCTTTTTCATCTACTTTTAAAAAGGTTTTATATGTATGTTCTTGTTAACGAATAGCAACATTAGGAGAGATTTGTATGATTGAAGAGTTTAATAAATGGTTTGAAGAACTAACAATTAATGATGTCCCAAGTGTAGGTGGCAAAAATGCATCTCTTGGAGAAATGATACGAACGCTTAAGGAAAAAGGCGTTAATGTACCATCAGGTTTTGCAGTCACAGCATATGCCTATAAATACACAATTGAAAAAGCAGGGGTAGATAAAAAAATAAGGCAAATTCTTTCAGATTTAAATACAAACGATGTTAATAATATAGCAGAGCGCGGTGAAAAAATAAGAAACTTAATCAAAAATACACCACTGCCGCCTGAACTTGAAGAAGACATACGCAAACATTATCGCGGTATGGAAGAACGCTATGGTAAAAACTGTGATGTTGCAGTTAGAAGTAGTGCAACTGCAGAAGATTTACCAGATGCTTCATTTGCTGGTCAACAAGAAACTTATCTGAACATATCTGGTGAGAAAGACCTTTTAGAAAAAGTTCGTGAATGCTTTGCATCCTTATTTACAAACAGAGCAATATCATATAGAGAAGACAAAGGCTTTGATCATTTTAGCGTGTATCTCTCCGTTGGCGTTCAAAAAATGGTCAGATCAGATCTTGCCTCCGCAGGGGTCATGTTTAGTATAGATACAGAAAGTGGATTTAAAGACGCGATATACATAACAGGAGCATATGGCCTTGGTGAAAATGTTGTACAAGGAGCAGTTAATCCTGATCAGTTTTATGTTTTCAAACCAACCTTAAAGGATGGTTTTAAACCAATCTTAGAAAAAAAAGTTGGAGCAAAACAAAAACGCATGATTTATGCAGATAAAGGCGTAATAAACAAAGAAGTTGGTGAAGAAGAAAGAAATAAGTTTGTAATTAGTGAAGATGAAATAATAAAACTTGCTAAATGGGCAAGCATCATTGAAGATCACTACAAAAAACCAATGGATATCGAATGGGCTAAAGATGGAAACACTGGTGAGCTATTTATCGTTCAAGCCCGTCCTGAGACAGTTCATTCTCAAAAAGATTTAGCTGTTATGAAAACATATGTTTTAGAAGAAAAAGGAAATATTTTAGCTGAGGGTGAAGCAGTTGGAAGCATGATTGGACAAGGTGAAGTAAACGTTATCGAAGATGCAAAAGATATTGCTAACTTCAAGAAAGGACAAGTCTTGGTAACTGATATGACAGATCCAGATTGGGAACCAATAATGAAAATAGCAGGTGCAATTGTTACAAACCGCGGGGGTAGAACGTGCCATGCAGCGATAATCTCTCGTGAGCTGGGCATTCCATGTATTATTGGTACAGGTGATGGCACACAAACAATTACGAATGGAGCAGATATAACTGTTGACTGCAGTGAAGGTGTAGGACTTATATATAAAGGAAAATTAAAATTTCGGGTAGATGAACTTAAAATTGATAATTTGCCAAGGACAAAAACTCGGATTATGATGAATGCAGCAATTCCTGAGAAAGCATTTCAACAGGGCCAGATTCCAAATGATGGCGTAGGTCTTGCTCGTGAGGAGTTTATCATTAATTCTCATATAGGTATACATCCCCTTGCTTTAATTGAATATAATAAACTTAAGCAGATGGTAAATGAAAATCCAAAGATTGCAGATGTAATAAAAACAATTGATGAAAAAAGCAAAGGTTATGAAGATAAAGTAGAGTTTTTCGTAGATACTCTCGCACGTGGTATTGCAAAGATTGCGGCATCGTTTTATCCAAATGATGTAATTGTGCGTATGAGTGATTTTAAAACAAATGAATATGCAAATCTTGTAGGAGGTTACTTGTATGAACCTGAAGAGCATAATCCTATGATTGGCTGGCGTGGAGCATCTAGATATTATGATCCTAAATATAAACCTGCTTTTGGTCTTGAATGCAAAGCATTAAAGAAAGCTCGTGATGAAATGGGTCTTACAAATATCAAACCTATGATACCTTTCTGCAGAACACCCGATGAAGGTAGAAAAGTAATACAAACAATGAAAGAGTTTGGCCTTACTCAGGGAGAAAATGGTCTTGAAATATATGTTATGTGTGAAATTCCAAGTAATGTTATTGTTGCTGATCAGTTCGCAGAAATATTTGATGGTTTTAGTATTGGTTCAAATGATTTAACCCAGCTTACTCTTGGTCTTGACCGTGACTCTGATTTGGTCGCTCATATTTTTGATGAGAGAAACGATGCAGTAAAAAGGCTTGTAAAGCAAGTAATAGAAACAGCACATGCACACAGTCCAAGAAGAAAGGTAGGAATCTGTGGGCAAGCACCTAGTGATTTTCCGGAGTTTGCAGAGTTTTTAGTTGAATGTGGGATAGATAGTATTTCACTAAATCCTGATACAGTTATAAAAACAAGACTTAAAATCGCTGAAACAGAGGATAGACTTGGTGTTAAAAACGAAATT
>CAZFAZ010000021.1:0-4872 GCA_964517155.1 uncultured Thermoplasmatales archaeon | reverse complement strand
TACAAGAATTATTGCGGTTATTTTTTCTTTTTGCATGCTCTGCGAAATAAATTTATATTATATATACCTACCCCTCTTTTTTTTAGAGTAGATATTTTCAATTACATTTCGAACTATTTTTGCTGCAAGAGTCGCAGTTTGACCGTTATCAAAATCAGGGTTTACCTCTACAACATCAAAACCAATTATCTGCGGTGAAAAAAAATCTATTATTTCAAGAAGTTCAAAAGGATTAATTCCAAATGGCTCAGGTGTTCCTGTACCTGGCGCATAACCTGGGTCAACTACATCTATATCAAGTGTGAGATACATTTTTTTATCTTTGAAATGTTTTTTAGCCTCACGAAGTATGTTTTTAAGACCTTTATTTTTCATTTCAAAAGATGTTTTAAAAAATAAATTATTCTTTATTGCATCATCTAACTCTTCTTTTTCAGCTGAGCGAATACCAATGACACCAATATTTTCAATTTTTATATGATCAGCTATGCGTCTTGTTGCGCATGCATGATTATATTTTTCATTTTCATATTCTGCTCTAAAATCAATATGTGCATCAATAGATAAAACACAGATATCTTTTGGAAATGCATAAACAATACCTGGGGTTATTGAATGTTCTCCACCTAAACAAATAGGTATCTTTTTTTTAGATAAAACACGTAATGTAAAATCTTTGACTGTTTCAATCATTTTAGAAGGACTCATATTTAAAACGTTTAAATCACCATAATCATGAACTTTTATATCTTTAAAATCAACATCTGTTCTAATATTATAAGTTTCAAAATTCCAACTTACTTGACGTATATGAGCAGGTCCTTTTTTAGCACCAGGCCTAAAAGAACAAGTTTTATCATAAGGTACGCCAAATATGATAAAATCTGCATCATTAAAACTTGCTTCAGAATCTGCAAAATAGTTTGGAAATTTCATATTCACCAAAGAATTATAAAAAAATAATTTTAAGCTCTAGTAATTCTTTTTCTACCAAGTGCTTCAAGATATAATACTTCGCTTCCAGGCTGCAGTTGTCCTTTGTATTCTTCAGGTATCGGCATTTCAAAAGTCTCATAGGTTTCAAGATCCATAAGTTGAACGTTTTCACCCATAAGCGCTACTATTTGTGCGCTTCTTTTGTCAATTAATGGAACATGAATTTTATGTTTAACAGGATGCACAACACTTCTTTTTTGACCATCAAAAATTCCTACTGCTTCAATTCTTGCTTTTGCCTCACCGTGCTTTCCTGGTTTAGATGTTGAAATACTCATTATTTTGCATGGTTCTTCATCTATTATCATATATCTACCAACTTTAAGTGTTCTTACTTCTGCCAATTGTTTCATTTTTCATCCCTCAGTTGTTTTATATACCATATCATGTTCACGGACTTTATCTTTTACTTTGATGCCTACTGCATCATCTTTTTTAACTGTTTGAACAGCATTTTTATTAATTTGCATACTGTCAATTTTTTGTTTGAAGTCAGTATGCGCTCCAACAAAGTGAATAGTATCCCCTATTTTAAGTTCACCCTCAGTGATTTTAATAGCAGCAACAGCAACATTACCAAAAAAGTGTTCTACAACACCAATTTTTTCCTCAACCATATTAGGTTCACCAAGTAACAATAATATAAAAAGCTATACTTAAAGAATTGTTTAAAAATAAATCTAATCTTGATCTACTATCTCATATATTGCTTTTTTACCGTGTTTTAAACATATGAATGCTTCCCATTTCGAGTCCCATTCCATAGGGTTGCCACATACTGGACATGCAAGACTCTCTATTACTTCACGGTGTTGTTTTGTACTTGTTTTAATTACCTCTGCTTTTAATTTCTTTGTAGCATCAAGTGTATCCATAACATAAACAGCACCATCTATTGGTAAGAAAGGAGTGTTATCCTGCTGCATTCTTTTTTTACGATATGCTTTCATTTGCATCTTGTATTTTTCCATCATGGTTTGTCTTCGGCCCATAATTCATCAACCTAAACTTTTTTTGTGTACCCTGAATAATACTCTTATTTTATAAGGTTAGCCGTAAATTAACGCAATACTTTTGTTTTATAATCCCTTTTCTTATTACAGAAACAGAAAATGAAAGTCGAAAATCTGCCTTTAAAAAAAGAAATAATCGAAATATTAAAAGAACATGGGATAAATAAATTGTATCCGCCTCAGGAGAAAGCATTACCTTTTGTTCTAAATGGTAAAAACACTGTTCTTTCTATTCCTACAGCTAGTGGAAAAAGTCTTGTTGCATATCTTGGCATTATAAACAAAATTACAAATGAGGAAGGAAAAGCATTATATATTGTTCCATTAAAAGCCCTTGCTCGTGAGAAATATGAAGAGCTTTTACTTTTTGAAAAACTTGGATTCAAAGTTGGCATATCAACTGGTGATTTAGACGATTCAGATCCTCGTCTTGCCAGTTTTGACATAATTGTCTGTACATCTGAAAAAGCAGATTCTTTATTGCGACATAAAGTTTCATGGATGGATAAAATAAAGGTTTTAATTGTAGATGAAATTCATCTTATAAATGATCCTGATAGAGGACCGGCTCTAGAAGTAATTATTTCTCATTTTAAATCACTTAACCCAGATACTCAAATTATTGCTCTTTCTGCAACTATAAAAAACGCAATAGAACTTTCAACGTGGCTTGATGCACAACTTGTTAAATCTGATTGGAGACCTGTTAAACTTCGCGAAGGTGTTTGTTATAAATCAAGTATAAAGTTTGATGACGGCAAAATTGCTGATTTTGAAGATTCTGGTAAAAAAACATTAGAAAAACTTGTAACAGATTCTATTTCAAATGGCGGACAGGTTTTAGTTTTTGTAAACAGCAGGCGCTCCACTGTATCTGTTGCAGGTAAACTTGGTTTAGAAATTGAAAAAATTTTATCAGATGAAGATAAAAATAATATTAAAACTCTGTTAGATACAAGTAAAAAACAGCTTTCTGAGCAGACTAGTTTTGACAAAGCACTTTTTTTAAGTCTTAAAAATGGTGCAGCATTTCATAATGCTGGTTTATCTAGTTCTCAAAGAAGCCTTGTTGAGAATGGTTTTAAACAAAGAATAATTAAATGTATTGTTGCAACACCTACTCTTGCAGCAGGTGTAAATATTCCTGCTCAGCGTGTAATCATTCGTGATTTATGGCGGTATGATCCTAATTTTGGTATGCATCCGATACCAATACTTGAATATAAACAACAAGCAGGCCGCGCAGGTAGACCTAGATATGATAAATTTGGTGAAGCAATAACTATTGCAAAAAATGAAAGACAAGTTGATGAGATTTTTAATAATTATATACTTGGTGATACTGAGCCTATTTTTTCAAAACTTGGTAGTGAATCTGCACTACGTATGCATCTACTTGCTGCAATTGCAACAAACTTTGTAAATAATTCAGAAGGCGTTTACAAGTTTATTGATAGTACTTTTTATGCTTATCAATCTGATGTTTCAACTCTTAAAAACCAAATTGATAACGCAATTAATTTTCTATCAAGTAACGGTTTTATTGAAGAAATTAACAATACAGAATATATGTCTACTTTACTTGGAAATAGAACTAGCAGTTTATATATTGATCCACTCTCGGCTCTGCAGCTTAAACTTGCCCTTGAAAATTCATGTAATCGACAGGTTTCAAGTCTTAGTTTTTTGCATGCTGTGTGTTCTACACCTGATGTAAGAAGTTTATATCTACGCAGTAGTGATACATGGGTTGAAGAAAAAGCAGAGGTGTCTCGTGGTGAGTTTTTACTGGATACACCTTTTGCAGGAAGTAATGATTATGAATGGTTTTTAAGTGATTTAAAAACTGCAGCTCTTGTTGAGGATTGGATAGACGAAATCTATGAGGATAATATTGTAAACAAATATAATGTTGGACCTGGTGATATACACAATATAGTTGAAATGGTTCAGTGGCTTTTGCATGCTGCTCGTGAGTTTGCCCGTATGTATAATTTTGATTGTGTATCAGAAATCACAGATTTGCTTATGCGTGTTGAATATGGATGTAAAAAAGAACTTCTCAGTTTGGTTTCTTTAAAAGGAGTTGGTCGCATTCGTGCACGTGCGTTGTTTAATGAAGGTTTTAAAACAATTAATGATCTTCGCGGTGTGCCTTTGAAGCGTTTATCTCAGATTAAAACGATTGGTGAAGCAGTTGCAAAAAGCATTAAAAGTCAAATAGGGGAAAGCACTTCAGGTGAAGAAAAAGAACTATCTGAATTTATAGAAAAACAATGATTGATATGTATAAAATAATAGGTGCAAAAGGAAATATTTCAAATATTGATGAGTTTTTAAAAGAAATCAATGTTTTTTGCAGGGAAAAAAATATTGTTATTCAAGTTTTTAACGCTGAAATGATATTTGGAGAGAAACATTTAATATCTGCTTTTGAACACGCAAAAAGAGCATTTGAGCAAAAGACAAATACAACAAATTCACTTGGAATGGAGATACTTCTTTATGCATCAGGTGAAAGGCAGTTAAAACTTGCAATTCCTAAGATGGGTGTAAAAAAAGGGCAAACAGATATAGTTTTTATAGTTATAAAGAATAAAATAACTGATGAATTAGTAGGTGGATTACTTGGAAAATTATCACTTGAACGAGATGATAAAGTTCTTGAGGGAGATGTTAATACACTGAAAAAGTTTGGTTTAAAAGAAAGCCAGATAAAAACAGTCTCAAAAGATAAATACAGCAGTCTTATACTTGAGAAGATTGCATTGATTGATATAATTAAATAAAGCCCGCATGAGGTAGTTTGGATATCCTGGAAGCCTGCGGAGCTTCCTACTCGGGTTCGAATCCCGATGCGGGC
>CAZFAZ010000020.1:0-4052 GCA_964517155.1 uncultured Thermoplasmatales archaeon | reverse complement strand
GTTACATTTGCTTATGCCAAATGTTACAATCTCTTTCATTTCATCAAGATTTAAAGGCGATTCAAGATAATAGCAATCCTCAAGATTATGTTTTTTTATTTGATAGATAACTATAAATGATGGCAAGTAGTAACAGGTTTATTGAAAACTGAGTTATTGTTGTTGCTTTCCCTGTAAGCATAATATGCTTATTTCTACTTTTCTCGACATAATAATTTTGTTTTAACTTGAGGTAAATTTGTCAATAAAAATACTAGTTATATTTGATTTTACAAAAAGAGCATTAAGTCGGTTAACAATTATTTTTTCTCTACTTAAAATTCTTTCTTTGAATAGACTTATTCACAATCGCATCTATAACAAAAAAGAACAGTATAACGTATTTTATCGTTATAATTTTTATAATGCATCTCATGTTTTTGGTGAGGAGCTGATATAAAATTATTGGACGCACAAAGAGACAGATACTTTCGGAGTTATCAGTAACTTCTTCATATGGTTACAACCTCTCTCTAAAACTATCTATACCTCTGTCAACGATCTATGATCATCTTAATTCTTTGCATAAAAGCGGATTTGTTGATAAGTATGATGCGAATCATGGCCGACAAATCTATTATAGTATCACTCAAAAAGGCAAATACTTGCTGCTTGCCGTTGAATAAAATATAAAAAAGGTGTTAAAAAAATGAGTATGTGGAAATGTAAAAGTTGCGGGCATGTAAATTCTTCTATCTTTTCTACTTGTGAAAAATGTGAAACTTTCAGAGATGATAAAGAAGAGGAATAATTTTTTTAACAAAGGCAGTTTATAGAAATTGCCTTTGATTGTCTATGTTAAACGTTTATTCAGCTATTGTTATTGCTTTTATTTTTTATTTCACTTAATAATATTTTTTATATTAATTATTCCTTGAGAGTATGTCTAGTTCATCAAACCTGTTTTCAACGTTTTGTACGGCTTTTATAGGTAGAATAAATGAAAACGTGCTTCCTTCCCCGGGCATTCCTCTGCTTTCTACCCACATTTTTCCGCCATGTGCGATAATTATCCCTCGTGATATTGCAAGACCAAGACCTACTCCGCCCAGTTTTTTGTCTTCGAGGTTTACCTGATAAAAAGCATCAAAAATTTTTTCTTTTTTATCTTGGCTTATTCCTCGACCGTAATCTTTTACTTCAAATAAAACATACTCATTTTTTGTTTTAACATAGACATATATTTTTGATTTTTCTTCTGAGAACTTTATCGAGTTATTAAGTAAATTAGTGATAACTTGTTTAACTCTCTCAGAATCGATTACTATTTCTGGTATAGGTTTTTCTACTGATGCGTATAAGTTTATCTGTTTTTTGTTTGCAGTTTGCTGTACTGTTTCAATTGTTTCTTGTATCATTTTTTCAATATTTGTTTTCTCAGGAACAAAACGCATTCTTCCTGAGTCCAGCCTTGAAATATCTAGCAGGTCTTGTATGAGGCTGTCAAGTCTGTTTGCATTTCTTAAAACAATTTCCAGGCTTTTTTTCTGCTCCTCAGTAAGAGTTCCTAGTTTTTCTTTTAAAATTATTTGTACGTATCCTTTAATCGCAGCAATAGGTGTTCTTAATTCATGAGAGGTTACATTTAGTATTTTTGACTCTGTTTTATTTAGGTTCACAATCTGTTTTTTCTCATCTGTTTCCTCTGTCAAGTTTTTTTGATTAAGATCTTGAGTGTTACTATCTTTATTTGATTTAGAACAAAGTAACCCTTGCCTTTCTTCTTCTCTCAGGGTTTTTATAATGTCTGGTGCATCCTCATCCAATTAATATTCCCTCGCATCCATCCTCTTCTATTACTTATTAGTAATATTCTTTTCTTTATTTATCTTTTTCTTATTTGTTTAGAAGCCATTTCCAAAGTGAGATGTATCTAACCCTTCATGCTTTTTGTTTATTGTCAAGTATTCGTCTACCTAAAGTAACAATAATAGCCATTTATTGTAAGTTATAACCGACAATAATTACTTTTCATTTTTTTCAACTTTGAACATGTCTTGATCTCTTATTGCTTGTCGTATTGCTTTTTCTGAGTCAAGTGGTATTGTAAATTTGAATGTACTCCCCTCATGGGGGACTCCTTTGCTTTCGACCCAGATGTTTCCACCATGGGCTTGAATTATGCTTTTTGATATGGCAAGGCCAAGTCCTGTACCGCCGTATTTTCTGTCTTCACCTGAGTCTACCTGATAAAATGTTTCAAAGACTTTGTCTTTTTGTGTTTCAGGTACTCCTCTTCCAAAGTCTTGTATTTCTATTAAAATATCGTTTTTTTCTTTTTTTGCCTTGAGATTAATTACTGTTCCATTATCTGAAAATTTTATTGAGTTGTCTACAAGGTTCATTATTACTTGTCTTATTTTTTCAGGGTCGATTACTGCCAGTGGTATTTCTTTGTCGACTTCGGTTTTTATTTTTATCTTCTTTTCATCTGATTTTGCACTCATTGTTTCTTTTACTTCTTCTATAAGTGAGATTATGTCTGTTTTCTCAGGAATATATTTCATATTTCCTGATTCAAGTCTTGAAAGATCAAGTATGTCTTGTATTAGTTTATCAAGTCTATTTGTATTTCTTAGAACAATTTCCAATGCATTTTTCTCTTCATCTGTAATGTTTCCTAGTTTTTGTTTGAGAAGCATTTGTACATATCCTTTAATGGATGCCATTGGGGTTCTTAGTTCGTGTGATGTCACGTTTATAAAATTGTTCTTTAACCTGTCTAGATTTTTTAGTTCGATGTTTTGTTTTTGTATTTCTTCTTTTGAAAGTTTTAAGTCTTCAAGCATGCTTATCGTCGCAAGCTCACTTTCTTTCATTTTTTCAACATATTCTTTTAGTTCTTTGTTTGTTTTTTTACTTTCAGAAATATCTCTTGCAAGAATTACTATCTCTTGTGGTTCCTTATTTTTGCTATCTATTACATTTGTTGATATTTGAACAGGTATTTTTTCTCCTGAGCTTGTTATTAGGTTTGTTTCTAGGTCAAATGATTTTTTTAGATAAAATATATTATTATTATTATTATTATCAATTATAATATCTGCGCTTTTTCCCATCACCATGTTTTTTTGATAACCAAGCCTTCTTTCAAACTCAGAATTTACCATTGTAATTGTTTTATTTTTATCAACAATCATAAGAATATCAGGAATTGTTGAAATTATTTTTTCAAATTCAGCACATGGGCTTATTTCAAACAGACCATATCTCCATATTGAATATGATATAAAAATTAGCCCTATTCCATAACCCGGTATGGTCATTTTTAATGTTGGAAGTGAAAATAAAGGTAGAATAACTTCGGTTAAGATAGAAAGAAAAATTGTTATGAATAATCCTATGAATACAAACATTGCTTGGTGTTTCTTCTTTTTTTCTTTTTCTTTTAAGTAGTAATTCAATATCATTAAAAGTGCAATAAATGCAATAACAGCACTCCAAGTATTTGAAAAGATATGGTTTATTGAGCCTTGTGGTGAGGTTGATTCCCAGAAACCAAGTGGGGATATTTTAACCGCGTTTATTTGAGGAGATATTAGTTCTATTATTGATATTAGAAAGGCAGGGGTGTAAACTAATGAATAAAAAATTATTTTATTTTTTATTTTTTCCTCGTATCCTGTGTAATAGAGTATGAAATGCAGTAAAATTGCAACTGCAAATGGCCAGAATCCACCTATTTTTTGATAAAATACTGCCTCATCAATAGTTGTAGAGGTTCTAAGAAGGTATCCTGTAAATGCCCAGTATGATGCAGCAAGTGAGAAAAGTAAAAACATTGTTTTTAGTTTTTTATTAAATGTGTTCAGATAGACAGCAAAACCTGCAGCAAGAGAGCATATCGAAATTACTAGATAAAATTCTACAAAAAGATTCATGGGACAGCCTCCATGCTTTTTTGTTCGATATCTTTGTATTTTACAGCAAGTCCTTGCTCTTTACATATCTTGTTTACCTCTTTTTTTAGTTCTATTACTCTCATTTCTCTACCGATAGTTGCATCTTTGTAT
>CAZFAZ010000019.1:0-30741 GCA_964517155.1 uncultured Thermoplasmatales archaeon | reverse complement strand
ACATCAGCATTCATTGCTAAACCAACGATTGAAAACATGATTTTGATGCAATACAAAGTCAAAAACAAGCAATTGAACTACTAATTACGGGATGAAGCCATACTCTAAAATATGATATATTGTAAATATAGTAAAATTACCTGTTTCACCTAGCATTTTATACAGTATGCTTGTTCCTGAGCGATGAAGGCCCATTATGAAAATAGGCTGAAAATCAATGTTTTTAATTTTTTCTATGTATTTATCATCAAGCTTTGTTTTAATCTTAATAATACCACCATCATCGTTTTGCTGTGATTCAATAAATTATATTAACATTTAAGTATTATAAGTTTTTATCTTATGAATCCCTTTCTTAATCCTATAACTGGTTTACCATTTTTAAAAAACTATATCTTTAACCCAGGTAGATTAAAAAGATGTAATTATAATCAGATTAAAAAATATAGGGATAAGGCTTTTAGAAAAGTTGTTAAATATGCTTATACCGTCCCAGTTTATAATAAAAAATATAAAGAGGCACATGTCCATCCAGATGATATTAAGCAGGTTGATGATGTTGTCAAACTCCCTTTTATCTCAAAAAAGGAACTTATCGATAACTTCCCAAATGGAATTATTCCTATAAATTACAAAAAAGAAAAAGGATTTATTGCTACTACTGGTGGCTCTTCTGGCAAGCCTGTCTCATTATATTTTGATTTTAATACTTTATCAAATACATTACTTTTTAGTGCAAGAGAAGGCATTATTTACAATTTTAATCCTCGGAAAATACGATTTTCAGCTATTGGAACATATGCTGGCGGAAGAATCGACCATGTTTTTAATGATGCTATTTTACAGCATACTCGATTTGCCAGAAAGGCCGATTATAATTTATCATTGAATGCTTTTGACCCTTTGAGAAACATCGTTAAAAAATTAAATGATTTTAAACCAGATATCATATTATCTTATCCAGTTACTCTTCAACAGTTAGCTTATTTTAAAAAGAAAGGATATGGTAATAATATTGCACCTAGGTTTATTTTTTCAGGCGGTTATAGCTTAGATGGTTACACTAAAAAGTATGTTGAAGAAGCATTTGATTGCAAGATAATTAACCTGTATCAATCTGTCGAAGGTGCGGGTGATATAGCTTTTGAATGTTTTGAGGGAACCTGGCATGTAAATCATGATTTTTATCATTTAGAATCAGTAGATGAAAATATGCGATTAGTTAAACCAGGTGTAAGAGGCCATGTAATAATTACTCGGCTATTTGGTAAAGGTACTCCCATCATCAGATATTCTGGCATGGATGACTGGGTTACTTTATCATCATACTACAATTGTAGATGTGGCTTATGTACTCCGATAATTAAAAATGGAGTTGAGGGGCGGGTTAGTGCACAAATATTTTTACCAGATGGACGGGTTTATCCAGCTGCTTCTTTTGAATCGGTTTCTCTTGTACTTAATGATCTTAAAACCTCTAAAATTATTCAGTTTCAAACAATTCAAAATAAAATTGATGATATAGAGATTTTAATAGTTATTGATAACGATTTAAGAGATGTTGGGCCTTCTGTTGATTTTATTTTTAAGAAAATTGAAGAATCTTATAAAAAGAAATGTGGCCATAATGTAAAGATAACAGTTAAAGAGGTAAAAGAAATAAAATCACCAAAAAATAAACCATTGCCTTTAGTAATTTCAAAAGTTAAATCAGAAACAGGTTTTAAAATAGTGGAAGAAAATCTCTCTAAAAATTAATTATAACTAAGCTTCATTATATGTTATTGAAAGTATCAATCCAATTATGCTGGGGATTAAAGTTTTAACAATAAAGCCACCTAGTGAAATTACAAAAGCAATACCGGGTTCTACGCCAAAAGCTTGCATAATAAAAACAAAAGCTCCTTCTCTTACGCCTAAACCACCGATAGATATGGGGATAATTCCTACAAAAATAGTGGATATAATACTTATAAGAATAATCAGGTAAAACGGTATATTAACACCAAAAGCAATAGAGATAATATAAACCTGCAAACCAGCTATAAAAAAAATGCCTAATTCTATTATAAACGGCAAGATCGTATTACGAAGGGGCAGTATATCTTCATAGAGAGAATCGACTGAATTATCAAAACTTTCCCGGTATCTTTTAGGTATGATTGGTTTTATTAAAAAACGGCTGATTATTTTCCCTCTTTTTTTCCTTATGAGAACAATAAAAATACCAGCATGCAAAATAAAAAAGGCAAGAATTATGGGAAAAATACTAGGTATTTTATCAAAAATAATAATTGATCCTATTAATGCAAGAAAAATGCCTGCAATATAACCGATTTGATGATCTATAAAAGAATTAGCGAGACATTTTCCAAGTGTTGCGTTGCTTTTTCTTTTAACATAATATGCCCTAAGGTGAAATCCTATTGCACCAGGGGTGATAGTTGCATAAAAAAAGGTAATTAGAAAAGTTTTTGATATGAAAGAAATTTTCAAATCAAATTTTTGCTTATCGCATATATATTTCCATTTTATAATATAAAGTATTAAGCGAGGAATTGTAAAAAGGGATGCAAGCAAGAAATATAAAATAGGTATTTTCAAAAAAGCGCTAATAATATCATAAATACCTATATCTAGTATTATATAAATAAAGACAATAAGCCCTAGAATTGGGACTAGTTTACTAATTTTACTGAAATTGATTTTTTTCATTATGTAAAAAATGCTTATAACATTGTTAGAATTAAATTTTTGTATTTTTTTTGCTAAAAATGTGCGCTAGGTGGAAAAGAAAAATATTAAAATCTATACCTGACAAGTTTTTTCAAATAATTTTATTTGTTATAAAAAATAGAAAGTTATATATATTAATTAACTACAAATATATAATTGTGAACATTGTTAACTATTAACATGAAAAAAGGAAATATGAAAATATGTTAATTGTAGGGGAAGTAAGCAGCGAAGAAGAGCGAGACGAAGCAATATTTGTAGCTCAAGTCGTAATAGTAGCAGAAAGATTTAGATATCTTGCCCGAATAAATAGAAAAAAGAAAAAATAGTTTTTTTTAATATTCTCCAGAAAGGCTCTTTGTACCAATAAGTGTTTTTGAGTCAACTACTCCTTTTAATGCTCTAACTTTTTGTATAACTACTTCACCGATACGATCGATATCACTGCATTCAATTTTTATTAAAATATCATATTCTCCAAAGAGAGGATGTATTTCAGTTATTTCTGGTACATTTTTTAAAGCAGCATAAACACTTTTTTCATTTAACGGGCTTATTGATAATAATGCGAATCCTATTGCCATGAATACATGAATGTTGGTTGTGTGTATTATATTTTTTTGTTTTGTAAGGTTTTTTTGAACGGAAGCCGCTCTGCACAAAAAAGCTTAAATATATAATGAATGATGTTAACAATTAACAGGAGGTTATTTGTCATGGAAGAAAAAAATAAAGAACGAGCTGGAATCACCTGCGTAGCAGAAAAAGAATTAGAGTTGCTCTCAAGACATCTAGAAGTTATGACTACGGTAAAAGAGCACGGCCCAATAGGAATAATTAAATTATCACAGATGACCGGTCAACCACAACATATGATACGTTATTCACTTAGAACACTTGAAAAAAATGGGATAATCGAGCCATCTCAACAAGGGGCAATTGTAACAGAAAAAATACATGAAGCAATGGGGACACTTGAATCAACCCTTGATGATTTTACAACAAAGGTTGAAAGTCTAAAAAAACAATTAAAATAAAAATATCTATAAGATTTTACTTAAAGAAAACTTTTCTTAGCTTAAAATATCAAAGATTATAAACAAACATTATAAATAAGATACCTATTTGCAAAAAAACAAAAAAATATATGAGGTAGATAAAAAATGATTAAAAAAACAGCAATAGCTATCCTAATTCTAGCAGCTTTGGTTATATCTGCAATAAATGTAAATGCATATGATACGACGATGACAATTAATGATGAAATAAATGATGTTATCCTGGAAGATTCTGAAGGAAACTTGCTTGAGAATTATAGTCATCCAAATGTTGATATCGATGAATTAAAATGTGTACAAACAGGTAAAAACGTAGAAATAACATTCAAAGTTCACGATGATGGAAAAATAGAAAATTCGATAAATGTATATTATATGATAACCCTGGTTACTACAGATGAAGATGGCGTATATATGATAGTATACAATAGTGATATATTGGGTGAAGTTGGGGGGACCGATCCTATTTTGATAATGGGTGGAAAAGGAGATATGATAAGTCCAACATCGTTTTCAGGATTAGATACAAATACTTTATCGGTCTCGTTTAATCTAATGACAAATAATGAGAAATTAATAAGCATCGGAGCTTTAGCTATTAAACAGGTTGACGATGTTACTTCTTATGCTGATGCCATTCCAGATGATTTTAATGATATGTCATTTGGGATGAATATTTATCCAGATGCAGGTGGTTCTTATGAATTAAATGTAGGTGAAACACTTCAATTGTCAGGAACTCTTTCAGAAGGAGATCCGTCTGATTACAATTGGCTATGGTTAATTGATGACACAAGCATAGCGATAGAAGGTCAAAACCCAACTCAGGAGTTTAAAACCAAAAAGGCATACACTGGAAGACTATATGTTTATGATGGTCAGGGCAACTGGGGAATGGATTATTTTGAAATAGACGTTTCAGCTAATAACTCTGGCACAGGTGGTAATGGAGGCAATAATCAACCAGGTTTTGAACTAATACTTGTTGTTGCAGCAGTTGCAATAGCACTATTAATATTTAGAAAAAAGAAAAAATAATTTTTTCTTTTTTTCTTAGTTATCTTTTTATTTAGATTTTATATCACATTATTTTAAGGAAGAATCTTTATGGTAAAAGAAAAGAAAAAAGAAGACAAAGAAAGCAAATATGCTTATAAGAAAAAATCAGCTTGGGAAATACTTTCAAAAGAACAAATAAAAAAAGCATTTACTTTCTCTGAAGAATACAAAAAATTTTTAGATATTGCAAAAACAGAGCGTGAAGCAATAATTTTTATAGAAAATACTGCTAAAAAAGCAAAGAAAAAAATTTTTGTAAATAAAGATAAAGAAGCAGCAATAGTAATACCTGGAAAAAAACCTATTTTAGACGGCCTTAGAATAGTTATTTCGCATGTAGATTCTCCTCGTCTCGATCTTAAACAAGTGCCTCTCTATGAAGAATCTTCCTGTAACTGTGCACTTTTTGAAACACATTATTATGGAGGTATTAAAAAATTCCAATGGGTTGTAATACCTCTAGCACTTCACGGTGTTGTCATCACAAAACAGGGTAAAAAAATAGAGTTTAACCTCGGTGAAAAAGAAACAGATCCTGTTTTTGCAGTACCTGACTTGCTCCCTCATCTTTCTCACAAGGTTCAAGATAATAAAAAGCTTGATGAAGCAATAACTGGTGAAAGCCTTGATATAATAGTTGGCAGCGAACCTGCAAAAGGAGATTATTCTGATAAAATTAAAACTGCAATAATAGATAAATTATACAAAGATTATGGAATTGTCGAAGAAGATTTTGTATCAGCTGAGCTTGAAGCAGTACCTGCTTTTAAATCAAGGGATTTAGGTTTCGACCGTTCAATGGTTGTAGCATATGGTCAAGATGATAGGTCTTGTGCTTATAGTTCTCTTCAGGCGGCTTTAGATTTAGAAAAACCTGAATATACTTGTATTGCACTTTTTGTTGATAAAGAAGAAATTGGCAGTGAAGGCAATACTACAGCGCAAGTTGCAACATTTTTACGCTCAATTATCAGACAACTTGATTCAAAGGTCGACGTAGATAGCGTCATGCTTAAAAGCAAAGTTATTTCTGCTGATGTAAATGCTGCAGTCACCCCAAATTATACTGAGGTTTTTGAGCTTAAAAACGCATCAACTCTTGGTTATGGTGTTGTTATGAGTAAATTTACAGGTCATGGAGGTAAATATTCTGCTAATGATGCAAGCGCTGAATATGTTGCTGAAATCAGAGGTATGCTAAATAAAAATAATATACCCTGGCAGACTGCAGAACTTGGTAAAGTTGACAACGGCGGTGGTGGAACAGTTGCAAAATACTTTTCAAGGCTGGGTATGGAAGTAATAGATTTGGGTCCTGCTGTGATGAGTATGCATGCACCTTATGAGATTACTAGTAAAGTCGATATTTATTCAGCGTATCTTGCATATAGTGCATTTTTCAAAAATTAAAAAAACCTTTCTTTTACTTGTTCAAACATATCTTTAAATCCATTTGAATCTTGTTTCTGGCAATATCCTGGATTACAGGGTTTATCAGTTTTACTTGCTATTGGAAAACCAACTAGTTTCATAGCAGGACGAGTCAGATTTTTACCATGTTTCCAACGAGCGTAAAACCAATGTCCAAAAAAGAAAATTGGTGATATGAATTTTTGCATTTCAGGTGCCCAGAAATCAATATTGTTTTTCCAACATTTTGCAATAATTTCCCATTGCAGCTCTGTTAGAGTATTCAAACTTGCTCTTCGGCTATTTTTAAGGACTGCTTCTTTCAAAGGGATAAAAAGTACCGGTGTGTAAAACATTTTTGCGTTATGTGCACGTAAATCATCTATCAGATTTATTGTTGCAATTACATCTTTTTCTGTTTCATCAGGTTGACCCGTCATAATGGTACATAGAGGCCACCAGTCGTGATCATTTAAAGCACCTACTGCTTCTAATACTATTTCAGGCCATTTATCAACACTATAGGGTAGTGCTTTTCCTTTCATGTGTTTTTTCATTAAACGTACACTACCTGATTCAATACCCATTTCAACTGATATGAATGGTTTTTTGTATGTTTTACTAGTTTTTGGATTCCATTTAGTTTTTTCAATTAAAATTGGCGTTAGTTCTTCTAAGAGTTTTTTGTCATAAAGTACTGGTGCAAAACTTGCATGTGATAATAATATATGTTCTACATCAGGATATTTTGCAATTGTTTTGTAAAGTTTTACAACTTCAGGTGTGTTTGGTATAAAATTTTCTTTACATTTGTATAAGAAAATATCTTCGGTTACAGTAAAAATGCTTTTTACTCCGCTTTTTATGTTTACTTTTACTTCTTTCATTATATGTTCAATTGGAAAACTATGGCGGGTACGCATTGTAGGGCTGCAGAAATGGCATCCCCTTCCGCATCCACGCATTATTTCTACCATTCCATAGCTTGCAGCATTTTTTATCAGAGGAACTGTGCTTCCTTCTGGTTTTTGTGCTTCAAAATAGCTTGGAACTTTTTCATTATTTAAAATTTTTTTGAATATGTTTACCAGATCTTTTTCTCCTTCTCCCTGAAAGATTACATCGATGCCTAGTTTTTCTTGGGCTTTTGCTTCTGCAATCTGCCAGCTGCCTTGTCCGCCTACTAATACTTTTGGTCTGTATTTTTTTATTGATGGATGAGTTAGTAGTTTTTCAAATTCTGAGGCGTTTAATGATTCTCCTCCAAATCCGATTAATGAGTTGTATGTTGTTGATACGTATGCAAGACCCATAGGATCCATTGTTGAAATTCCAACGATTTTTGTTTTTTTGCCGATGAATTTATGAAGTTGGTCGTAATGGGCTACTTTTACGTTTTCTTCTCCAAATTCATCTATTAGCATCGATTCTACTTTTCGCAGTCCATATATAGTTCTTTTTGCAGTCCCGTCAGGGTTACTCTGCATATTTTCAAGGTGTTCATTTAGTGCGTAACCTGATAGTTTTTTTGGAAAAGTACATATAAATGCTGAAAAAGGATTGTTGTTGTATTCATTTGCTTCTGCTCTGGATGCGGCAAGAACGATTTTTATTCCGTCAGAGTTTTCATTGTTGTCCATGGTTTTTCCTCTTAGTTTTATCCTGTTAGTATCTGTTTGAAAACAGGGTCTTTAATTGTTTCTTCTATTTTTGAGAGGAGTTCTTTCCAGGATATTTTGTTTCTTGACCATTTTATCATTTCTTTTTTATGTAGTGATAATATTTTTAGGAAACTTTGCCAGTTGTATCCCATGGCTTTTAGAGGTTTGCTCCATCCTCCTTTTTTCCATAGGTAGCTTGGTAGTTTGTTTCCAAACCATACTGTAAGTGTATCTATATCCCATTTTTTGTTTTCTTCTTCATTTGATTGTTGTTTTAATGCCGTTGGTTCTGGTGGAATAGTAAAACTCATAATTTATACCCCATGTAGTATGTATATGGGGGTTAATAAAAAACATATATTTATTATTTTTTAGTAAACGTTCTGGTGTTTTTGTGTTGGTAAATTATGATTTTTTCTTTTTATAATTTTCAATAACTTGTTTGTCCGGCCAATAGCCAAAACATTTCAATGACTGATTTTTTAATATCTTCACAATCTATTGCACAAGAATTCATTGAATTTGTAACTTGATATGTCTCTCCATGACATCCACCAAGACACCAATGTCTAACAACACAATTAGCACATTTTTTATTTCTATTTTCGTTTGGATAAACCTCTCGGATATTTTTTAGAATTGGTGATTCTGCCCATGTCTCAGAAAAAGATTTTTCTCTAATAGTTCCTGCTTTAAACTCTGGCAAATGGTGATTTATACAAGGGTAAATTTCCCCATCTGAATCAAGTAAAACCATTCTAGATTCGGTCCCACAATAATTTGTTTTACTTCCAAGTTTACAAGAAGATGCATAAGATAGACTTATATTATTAGATATATATTTTTCTATACTGCTCTTATCAATCTTTAATCTAGCAGATGAATTTATGAAAAGAAAAAAGAAAAGAAATTATTTTTTAGATTTCTTTCTTGTCATGATCAATGCAATCATTATTACGGCAATTAAGATAATTACCACAATTAAGACCAGGTGTTGTTCGAATAGTGTCTTTGGTTCTCTTTCATTTGGATATTCTGTTGCACCAAATGGCATATGACCGTCAAATGATACATCTTCGCTGAAGGATAGAGGCTCTGTTTCATCTTTTTCCCAGTAGTTTTCAGTACTGTAATCAGTTCCAGGTACGAGTGGTCTTAGAGCAGGATCTCCATAGTAGCATACATTTTGTTTTATATCTGCCCACCATTGTCCTGTTAAGTATAGTATTCCAACATGTGATATCCCTTTTACGAAAGCCTCACCAATTGTATCACCAAGTGCAAGGTTACGTGGTATATCCGATTGCCATGATGTAAACCAAGAGGTTGGCCATGGGTCAAATACTTGGAAAACAAAACCATGTCTGATGAGTGACATGTGGAAATACTTTGTTGCAAGCAGGCAGCATCCGTTGACAAACCCTGCAGAATGAACGTTCTCTAATCTATCATCAAGTTCATATGCAGTCATTGTCCCTTGATGTAAAATACCTACTAGTGTGCTTCCTACAACTCCATCATAGTAATCCTGTGAGTTTTTCAACCATTCAGGTGCAACTATTTTAATAAGTGGTAAGTTAGCAAGCTTAGAAATACCATCTAGTACTGGTTTTTTAGCAAGACCATAATCAAGATTTGTTCTGAAAAATCCATGTCCTGTAAGTCCTTTGCCCGTAGGGTTTCCAAATATCATTGGAATAATCCCATAGTTTTCAATACTCATAGTATCAGGCTCTACAGTTGAACCAAGGTACCATTCATATCCGCGCCATGGATTTTCTTCAAAAACAAGTGGGCTGTCTGGATTCCAGGTTTTTATGCTTCCTCCATTTTTTGCACCGCCCCCATGAGCAGTACCCATCCACATCATAACACCCTTGTTTATGTTCTCAAAAACAGCATCAGTATTAGTTGAAAACACATTTCCATAACCTGCTCTACCAGCGTATAGTGGTATTGTCTCACTATCTGTAAAATCAGCGTAATATGCTCCTTCTTGTCCGTAGTATTTCAGGTTAACACCGCGGTCAATTGCTTCAAAAGAGGGTGACTCGCCAGGGATCTGCCCATCTGCACAGGTATATTTCCATCCCCAATAATCACTTGCTCTTTCATTGAATCTATGATTATATGTAAGGTATGTGTGAAGTACAGGATACTCGAATCTTTCTGGTCCTGAATCTTTTGTTATTCTAAGTCCAAGCTTGCTCCAGTATGGGAATTTTCTAACACTTTCACTGCCGTTTATAAGCTCTATTCCATCGGGATTTGTCGCAGGATTCACAAAGATTAATGCTGGATAAAATACACTTCTTGAAATCCAATAAGCGGTATCAACGGGAGATCCTAAAAATCGTCCTGGAACTGCTTTGCCAAAGAAAGTACGATCCCATGATGCACCAATGTCATACTGACCTGCAACTGTGATCATCATTTCTTCGCCTTCTTCATCAAAGCCGTATTTATCTAAGAAATCATATACTCTTGTTCCTGTTATGTGCATCTCTGCTACCGAAGGAAGACCTTTCGGAGAAGCAGGTCTACTTGCCATACGATTCCAAAACTCAGTGTGATATCTTATTGCTGATGATAATTCTGGATGATTATCTACTATAAGTACTGGGCTTCCATGATGTGCTGCAATATATGCAGCAGGTCCTATATGTAAAGCACCAGGGTACTCGCCATGAGGTTTTTTCTCATCGACATACCAATAACTCCAAGGATCAAGAGTTGAAAAAATAACATCATTGCTATCTGTTTCTTCTCGTATCTTGTTATAAACGTCTTCGAGTTTTGTGTAACGCTTTTCTACATCAGCAATCTCTTGTATTTCATCTAGTGCGTCTTTTTTCAAACGAGCGCCGATATCTACAATATAAATATGTTCTACACCTAATTTGTAAAGTGCATCTTTTGTAGAGCTTGTAAGTTCTTTTGAGGATGTATAAAGCATAGGTGCATTAAGAACGCTTCCAAGAATAGCTCCCTCTGTTGCAGATGTCAATGAGTTTCCTGTATCTTCTGAGAGATTGTGTCTCAAAGTATATTCTATTTCAAAATCAACTGGACTTGACATATCATTCATTGAAAAAACACATATTTTGTAATTTTCATCTTCAAGGCATTCGCCTAAGCCTTCGAGATACATTTCTTGTTCGCCATTATCTGTTTCTTCCGATACTGAAAATACTTCTTCTCCAGCAGGTCCAATTATTGAAAAACCAAGATTTGCATCAGGATTGTCCCACGTGAGTTTGAAATCAGCATCGGTACAACCATACATTGGTTTGTCTTCTAAATCTAATTCTACACCAGGAAACATTGTTATATCGATTTTGTATTTTACATCCTTGAGGTTTTTTGTAGCTTCTAAGATGGTGCCATATCTTCCAAAGGCAAACATTCCAATGTTTTTGTGTTTCTGCTCCTCAATTTCATCTAACTCATGTGTTGGGACATCAGTCATCGAAACTCTCCATGGGCCAGGATTATAAATATATGACGCGGTATAATCTACATCCATTCCTGATTTCGGGTTCCATCCAAGGGTAGCTGCTACCTGCATCCATTTATCTTCGTATTGGCAGAACAATTCAAGGTTTGGATCGCCTGGTGGAATGCTAACGTTTACTGCATTAAAAAATCCAGGAATATTTAATGCAAAATAATAGCAAGGCCACCAAAGACGTGCTTTTAGATATTTGTATCCTTGTGGTACTTCAAAATCTTTGAATACTGGAGTAATAATGTTTACTTGGTTTATATCAAAAGTCTCCACTAAGATATTTTTTGCGCTAAGAGCCCCTTCCAAGCTCCCATTGATAAATCTTGTTTCATCATCAACATCTTGATCTGATACTGCGATTACTGCATTGTCTGCATATGACCATTCGTCAAGTGCTAGCTCACTTGAAAGTTCATAAATGTCATCGCTTTGTATTTCTTTGTATTCATTTGCATTCCAACTTGAGTCAATTTCACTTTTATCAACATTTATTAGTGTTGCCTTATCCATTTTATTGTTGCAGTAACTCATCCAATCTTCCATGAAGTAATCAAGACCTTGTCTTGCGTTAAGGCTGCTCTTGTTTTCCTCTTCTATATCGATTTCATCTTGGTAGTATACTACAGGATGTGATATTAGTTTATCATCATATTTGAAAATAGCTGTTGGAACAGATGCTAAATATGCATAGTCATCCAAAAAAGAGTTTTCATCATAATTTACCATTGTAACTTTTTCTACAGGTTTTACTGGCAAATGTGATACTCCTTTTGTAAATCCATCTTTCGTTTTTACTGTTTTGTCACCTAAAACAGGGTTTACAACAGAGACAGTTAACATTAAAAAAACTGTCAAAATTATCAAAGTTCTTTTAAATATAGTAGCTTTCTTCATATTCATAAGTTGACACCGCAGTTATATATTGCATTTTATCATTTATAACTTTTGCTATTATATTAATATAATTATCTTAATGGAGTATACTTTAATAATTCCAACAGCCCTTTCAAAACGTATATAAATAAACAGTAAAATAAAGGAATAATTGCAAAAAAAAATCGATTCCCGATTTGTTGATGCCTGGATAAATAAAGGAAGTGCATTAATTTGTTTGGGTAAATATCAAGATGCTCTAAATGCGTTAGATAACGCCACAATGCTAAATCCACAAAGTGAAGCAGCTTGGGGCAATAGGGGTACTGTTCTCTTTTTTTTCTTAGGAAGAACTGAAGATGCACTATATTCATTTTTAAATGCTACTAAAATAAATCCACTTGAATCAGATATTTGGTTAAATATTTGGGGCTATATACGATCTGTTAGGAGAATATGAAAACTCTTTAAATGCATACAATAATGCAACTAATATAAACCCTCAAGATGCTCATGCATGGTATAACAAGGGTGTTGTTTTAGATAAATTAGATAGGCATGATGAAGCAGTAGAAGCATATGAAAAAGCTCATGAAATTGATCCTTCAATAGATATTCCATAAAACCAAATACACAACTAAGTTTTAATTCTAAAAACCGTAAATTCAACACCGTAGATTAAACACCGGAGTATTTAACAGAACCCAAAGCCCACATTACCCAAAAATCTAATCCAAATTAAAAGGAAGAACAAAAGTAAATTTTAAATATAAGTTCTATCATGTGGGATAAAAGCGTATTGCATAAATTTTAAATATATTGAATTTGGGGGAATATATAAAATATGATGCCAAGTGAAAGAAAAAAGAAAGAAAAACCAAGCATTGAAGAAATAACGCGTTGCCCGCAATGCGGAAGTACACATCTTACTAAGGATTATTCCAGAGCGGAACTAGTCTGCGAAGATTGCGGTCTTGTAATAGATGAAGATTTTATCGACCATGGGCCTGAATGGCGTGCTTTTGATTCAGATCAAAGAGAAAAACGTGCACGTGTTGGTGCACCAATGACTTATACTATTCATGATAAAGGTCTATCAACTATGATAGGCTGGAAAAATCGTGATTCATATGGTAAATCAATTCCAACAAGAAATCGTGCACAGCTTTATCGTTTAAGAAAATGGCAGAGACGTATCAGGATATCTGATGCAACAGAGAGAAACCTAGCATTTGCACTTTCAGAACTAGATAGAATGGCCTCAGGAATGGGTCTACCTAGAAACGTTCGTGAAACAGCTGCAATGATATATCGTAAAGCAGTTCTTAAAAATCTTATCAGAGGACGCAGTATCGAAGGTGTTTCAGCAGCAGCACTATATGCAGCATGCAGACAGTGCAATGTACCAAGAACACTAGATGAAATTGCAGGTGCTTCAAGAGTATCTCGTAAAGAAATAGGAAGAACCTATAGATTTATTGCTCGTGAACTAGGACTCAGACTCATGCCTACAAGTCCACAGGATTACATAAGTCGTTTCTGCAGTGAACTAAAACTATCAGGAGACGTACAGTCCAAAGCAATAGAAATACTAAAAGACGCAGCAGATAAAGAGCTTACAAGCGGTCGAGGTCCAACAGGAGTTGCAGCCGCATCAATTTACATAGCAAGTATACTATGCGGAGAACGCAGGACACAACGTGAAGTTGCAGATGTTGCAGGTGTCACTGAAGTTACAATTAGAAACCGTTACAAAGAACTTGCGGAGCGTTTGGATATAGATATAATTCTATAATCCAAAAATTTTTCTTTTTTTTAATATGACTCGCTGGTATTCTGAAAAAAAACATGAGCATTACTACAAACAAGCAAAAAAAACCGGTTATCGTGCTCGCTCTGCTTTTAAACTAAAACAAATAAACAAAAAATTTAATATTTTAAAACAGGGTGACTCTGTAATAGATTTGGGTGCATCACCCGGTGGCTGGAGCCAAGTTGCAAAAGAGATAATCGGTGAAGGACAATTAATTGGAATAGATCTTCTGCATGTTCAACCAATTACAGGTGCTATTTTCTTAAAAGACGATATGACAAAGGATTCAACAATTACAAAGATTGAAGAATTGCTTGATACAAAAAAAGCAGACGTTGTAATTTCTGATATGTCACCTGATATTTCAGGAAACTATAGTGTAGATCAAGCTAAAAGTATTTTTCTTTGCCAACAAGCTCTTAAAACTGCTGAAGTTTTACTAAAATCTGGTGGACATTTTGTTTGTAAAGCCTTTGAAGGTGAGGATTTAAAAGAATTTACCGATGAACTCAAATCAAAGTTTAAAATGGTTAAACATCATCATCCACAGGCATCACGTAAGAGCAGCTCAGAGGTATATATCATTGCTAAATCGTTTATAAAAAACTGATTTGTTACATCGTGCAAAAGTTTAAAAACCATAATCCTTTAGGTTTTGTTCTATTTAATATATATACAAAAATATTATAACCTATAACTTACAAATAGTATAAGGTACAAAATTTCCTAATATGCATATTTTTGTAGCAAATGGGGGAATAAACAAAATGGAAAACAAAGCTTTGAACTTAGAATCATTTTTTCATGAAACTTATAATCATATTGAACAAGAATTAAATGATAAAATTCCTGATGAAAATATGAGAAACGTTTTAAACGGCGGTAAAAGACTCCGCTCAATTCTTGCACAACTTTCATTTAAAGCATGTACAACCGGAATAGAGCCAGAGTATAAATATCACAAGTCACTTGAATCCTCAGTTAGTATCGAACTTGCTCATGGAGCAAGCCTTGTTCATGATGATATAATTGATAAAGATGTAATGCGTCGTGGTAAACCTGCGTTTCATGTAAAAGAAGGAATCGGAAAAGCACTTCTTATGGGTCATAAAATGCTAGTACATGGTTTTTATATAGCATTATCTCATAGTAAAGAAATTGCAAAATTATATGTTGATTCATGGAACGAAGTTGTAAATGGAGAAATAGATGAGATTGATTTTAATAATGCCTCAAAGTCAAATCCTTCAACAAAAGAACAAATCTTTGAGGCATATCACAAAATAATAGATCTTAAAACAGCAGGTCTTTTTGCATCTGCCTGCAAAGTAGGTGCAATGGAAGCAGATATGGCAGGTGACATACTCAAAGTATTTTCAGATTATGGCCGGGAAATAGGTCTTGCATATCAACTAGCAGATGATTTGGTAGATCTTGCAAACGGTGAGATGATAGATAGTGTAATAATTCCTTTGTTAAATAGACTTGAAAATAAACCAAAAATTGGTATGATTAAAAAACGTGAATTTAGAAAAATGTTTGCAAAAAACCAAGAAAAAATCAAATATTTTTATCTAAATGAAATTAAAAAACATGTTTCTTATGCAGAAGAACTTAGTAAATCAAATCTTATACCTGAATCAAGTTATAAAAAATTACTCTCAGATGCACCTGCAAATATAATTAATAGGATGTTAAGTGAAATTCAGATTACAATATAAAAGTTATTTTTCTGTTTCAAAATATATTTTTGTTGCAGGTCTTGTAAGATAAAATGTTACTCCTAAATTAGTAATAAAAGTAACAATTACACTTACAAGCCCGATAATTGAAAAATCATCTTTGAATACTAAAACATTTATAATAAAACCTGCAAGCATAAGCCCAAATATTACAAGAAAAATCGTAGAAAGAATAAGGCCTGTTGTCCAAACCCAATGATCCTTTTTTAAAGTACCATACGCAAGAATTATAAAAACAAATGAAAAAACAGTGAAAATAATAGTTGATAAAAGATAACCAAAATGAAGAATTGGAAGTATCGAATCAAAAGCATCTTTGAAATCAGAAGGAGGTTCAGAAGACCAAGTAGGAATATCTACTAAAGTAACAAAAGAATAAATCCCCCACAAAAGAAGAATGCCAGCAAGAGCTACCCATAATAAAACTAATGCGTAGATTGTTTTTGGTTTGCCAAACATTTTTTTCTCCTCGTCCCGCTAAAAACCAATTAACTAAATAACATTATAAAATTAATATTTTTCCTTCTTTTCTAAAAACAAAACAAAAAAGGATAAAATTAAAACTACTGCAAACACAATAAACCCGATACCCAGCCCCCAGTTACAAGAAACCTGCTCAAAAATGTTTTCACCAACAATATCAACATTTAAATCACCATATCCAACAAGCCGTCCAACTGTTGCATTTGCAAACTCTGACATAGAATATAAAAACAAACCGGTGCTAGATACAAATATAATAATTGATAATAAAACACAAATAAATGATAGTTTTTTCTTTTTTAAGAAATGTTTTAAAAAAATACTTAAACCAAATAAAAAAACACCAGCATAAATCAATAACACGACAATATCTATTGCTGAAACAAATAATTCGTTTGACGTTGAAAAATATCCTGCAGAAACATTTTTTGTCTCAGTTAAAGTAATGATGCTTGCGGTGTTAATATAAAGATTAGTAGAAGTTTTAACATCTACATCGTTAGATGCACAATTAATAGACCACCAAGGTAAAACAATGCTTATTAATGCTAGAAAAATAACTATTATTTTTAATAAATTTTTATAGTTTTTATTTTTTAGACACAATATACTAAAACCTAATAAAAACACAATTAAAAACACAGAATAAATAATTAAAAAACTAGAAATTTTATTTGTAACAATATCAATATTTTTATCATTTAAAACATCAATTTTTCTTTTAGCAATTAAATTTTCATCATCATAAATTTCTATGTTATAAATTCCAGGAGGAACACTAAACAAAACACTAGCATTGCTACCTATATTTTTGCTTATGTTTTCACCCTCTCTATTTAAGATCATTATTCCGTTTGAAAGATCTCCCCCACATGAATCATAAAAATTGATAGATACATTGTATATTATTGGTAAGACAATAGTTTTAGTAAAATCATTTTCATTATTAATCCCAAAAGGCTCTTCAAATAAATATGATTTATAATAAATTTTTAAAGAATAATTCCCTGGATAAATATGCGAAAAGCCATATTCATCATTTGAAATAAATGAACCATGAAAATCGATATTTTCTTCAAAATCAATACATGTTAAAACAATATTTATATCTGCATGCGGAGTAAGACCACATAAATCTTCTATTTTAATTTTTATATCATAAAGATTTATCTTTTTATTATTTTGTTTAGGAATACTAACTTTTTCTTTAAATTCTAAATAATCATATTTTATTATTAAATCATAATCTGATGCAGGTAAACCTGTAAAAAGATAAATATTATTTGAAACACTATCTGGTTTAATAAAAAACTGATTAAACATATTTTCACTGTTTAGACTAACATCAAAAACAACATTTGATTCTGCTTTATTTTTAATTTCAACTGAAAAATCATAAAGGCTAACATTAAAAGTTTTTTTATAGCTTAAAAAAGTATTTAAAAAACTAGTTTTTATTTTTTCTTGAGCAATTAAAAAACCTTTATAAACTAATCTAATCTGATATTCTTCTTTGATGCAATGCGGTAGGCTAAAAGAAATAAGTCCATTAGAATCACTATATGTTTTTAGAATTATAACATCCTGACTTAAAACTTCTAATTCAACATCTTTAATGCCATTATTATTTTGATCAACTACGTTTAACTCTATGTTGCAATCTGGTTTACAAACAAGATGTATTTTTGTATCTTCTTTTAAATCAACTATACTATAACCAATAAATTTTCTTTCAGAAAAATACAAATTCTCAAGATACACCTTAACAACATATACTCCCGGGCTTTGGTTTGGAAAAGTGGCTTTTTTGAAAAAAGAAATATTTCTTAAGTCAATCCAATAATCTTGAGTAAGTCTAATACGTCCGGATCTTGTAAATCCTTTAAGAACTCCATGGCTATAGATTTCTACGCGCACATAAGAATTTTCAAATAAAAATTTTGAGCCGGCCAAATTTAGAAATAAAGATGCAGGTAAATGAGTATAAACATCTAGTTTATATTCTTCACTTTCTATATCTTCGCTGTCATCTAATTCTTTGTTGTCCTCAGGTTGTTGCTCTAAAAAAGAGTTATACAAACCTGCTTTTTTTTCGACTGCTTTAAAACCATCTTTATAAGTTGAGAAAAAATTTGCATTAAAACTTACAACATAATTTTTTGCAATATCGGTATCTCCTTTTTTATTTTTTTCAAAATCATTTCTCATAAAATAAAGCTGAGAAAAACATCCTTTTATTCCTGGTAGCTTTATGCTGTTTGACTGGAAAAGCTGTATTGAGATTCCATCAGGTTCACCCTCACCTGATTTAACAACATCGACAGAATCAAATATAAGCCCATATGCTGGACCTTTTTCACCATAATCAATCGATGCCCATGGAAAACTACCTAGATTATAGTCATCTTGTTTACTAATAACTGTTTGCCAATCAACGTTTTCAGGATTGGTATCTACTTCATGAGCAATAATGCGATTTTCTTTACTATAAAAATGTAGATATGGTGGTATACTGCCAAAGTTTAACTCTTTAATTTTACTACTTTTTAAAACACCACTGTTAAAAACAGCAAAAGAAACATCTATTTCATCTCCTTTTGGCAAAGGATGCTTTAAAACCTCATGTTTTACGTTAGTATAAATATTTTTTTCTTCAAGTGGTGAATAATAATAAGTATAGTATACAGTTGATTGCAGTGATTCATCTAAGGATTGGCTAATTACAGCAAATTTAACCATTAAATTTCCATCTGAAATTATTTTTTTTGTAACAAGTTTTTCAGATGTAGAAATATAATTCCATTTACTGTCTTTAAACCACCAATAACTCATGTCAAAAGAGATCGCTTGCTCGCATAAATCAGGTTGAACAGTTTTTGCTCCACTTTTAAGTTTTAACAGTTGTTGAGAAATAGGTGAGTTTAATGTTTCACCTTTCTGTGATACAGCATAAACAATAAACTCTTCATTTTTTACCGCGTAATACCATGATTCAAGAAACAAGCCTTGAACTGGCTCATATCTATAATATGATTCCTCAATACTTACACGGTCTACATATCCTACTTTTCCTTTTTCGTCTTCGTCGTAATAAATAAAATATTTTTCATTTCCATCGGCATCTTCAGGTATTAAAAAAACTAAATTACATGAACTTATAATATTTTCACTGTGATAATTTAAATCATATATTTGTGATTCTAATTCTTTAAATGAACCTTTATTTTGATAAACCACGCGTATTGAGTGATGAATTGTATCTTTAGCCCAACAAATGTTATCAAATTTAACAAATATATCGACCGGTTGAAATTTTGCGTCTTGAGATTTTGTATTGTATAGTATTTTTATTTCTTGGTGATGAGCCCAAGATGAAAACTTTTGGTACCCTGGAGAATCTTCTTCAGCAAGTACGCCGGCTGGTGTTAAAACTATACTTATCATGAAAAATAATAATATTAATGTTAATATTTTTTTATATGTCAATCGGTAAAATCCTCCGGTTTTCTATTAATTATATAGCTTTTTAATATAATATATTAATTAAAAATGGTATAAAGATGTTATTGTACACTTATTATCATTTTTTATGGTTTTTCTTATAGATGTAAATCATTATTCCAATAACTATAAGTATTATCAAAATAAGCAGACCTTGTAAGAAGTTTGTTACAAAAACAGAAAGTATTGCATCTGCAAAATAAGCAATTAAAGTGCAGCCCAGTATTGCACCGATTGATATCGCAAGAAAAGTATTGACTGGCTTCATGCCGATTAAACGTCCGATAATGGATCCTACTAAGCCTCCGCTTCCCTGAAAGGGTACCATTACAAATAGTATTATTCCTATGAATCTAAGTGGTTTAATCCAACCATATTTGTTAGAGCTGTTTTTCCCGATATTTTCAATTTTTTCAATGAATTTACCAATTAAAGGTATCTTTTTTGCAAGGTCATAGTTCCATAAAAGAAAAAGTGCAACTACTATGTCTACAAAAGCAATTGATAAAGCCATGAGCAAAGGTTCGATTCCTAAGCCTACTCCAGTGGGTATTACGCTTTCTTTTCCAAGTGGTGGGAAGAAGTATGCAGATATTAAAGACCAATATTTGAATCTCATGTTTTCTTCAAGAATCATGCCTATTAATCCATAAACTGATAAACCTAATATTATTGGTATGAAAAACTCTGCAATTTTTAGTAATTTATTTGTTTTTTTTTCTTCAGACATAAATAGTTGTTTTCCTTTTATATTTTTGAAACAAGTATCGCTGCATGATCTTTTTCATAAGGTTCCAGCTCAAAGACTTGTTTTATAGTTAAATCATTTTCTTCTAAGTAGTTACATACTTTTTCGTATGCTACTTTTGGTTTCATTGCAACATCAATACTTCTTGCTTTTACCATTATTATTGCAGATCCCTCTTTTTTGAGATATCTTTTTATGTTTTCTAAAAAAATTTCTGCTTGATTCCTCTGCGATATATCTTGATATATTAAATCAACATTATTTGGTAGAATATTTGAGTATCTGTCAGGATGAAATGCATCATTTAGTATTGGTATTATGTTTATTCTTTTTTCGCAAACAGCAATTAATTTTTTCATTGAAACAGGTGAGTTTTCTACAGCATATATTTTTCCTTCTTGTGTGATATCTGATATATGACTTACTGTTGTGCCTGTTGCAGCACCCAGATACAAAACATTATAATCCTTTTTGATTTCAATTTCTAATCCTCTTAGTATTGCTGCTGCAAGCTTACTTCTATATGGATTCCATGAGCGTAGTTCTTTGTTTTTGTTTTTAATTATTCTTTCTGCGTATACTTTTACACCTTTGGATTCTTTTGGATTTTCTGTAAAAAGTTGTTTTTTATCTTGATATACATATGGTATCTTGGTTTGTTTCATTATAATTGGGGGTTATATGTTAGTATTTGATAAATGTATTTTGTCGAAACGTTAAACTATATCAATTTGTATTCACTCTGGGGTTTTATCTTATGACTTTGAAATCACCTTTGCATGATATTCATAAAGCTTTTGGAGCAAAATTTACAGAGTTTGCCGGCTTTGAAATGCCTATTCAATACAGTTCAATTAAATATGAGCATTTAGCAGTTAGAAAAAATGTCGGACTCTTTGATGTTTCTCATATGAGCAATATTTGGATAACTGGAAAAGGTGCACAAGAACTAATCAGTCTTACAACAGTTGAGGATGCATCACGTATTCCTGATAAAAAAAGTCAATATACAGCGATTCTTAAAAAAGATGGAACAATAATTGATGATACAATTTTCATGCATTTAGATGATCGCTATATGATGATTCCAAATGCAGGTATGGCAGAAATTGTTACAGATTGGCTTAATAAAGCTGCAGATGAGCACAATATTTGCGCAACTGTAGAAAACGTTTCACATGAATATGTAATACTTGCAATACAAGGTCCAAAAGCCCGTGATACACTTCAGAAATTAACTGATACTGATCTGAAAACAATAGGTTTTTTTGGTTGTCAATATATTGATATCTCAGGTGTAAACTGTATTATTGCGCATACTGGTTATACCGGAGAGCTTGGATTTGAGCTACATATTACACCTGCTAAAAAAGCAGAAAATGTTTTTAAAAAGATACTTGAAGCAGGAAAAGAATTTGAAATTAAACCTATTGGTCTTGGTGCTCGTGATACGCTCAGACTTGAGAAATGCTTTATGCTTGCTGGAAACGAATTTGAAGGCGGACGAACACCACTTGAGGCAACTATGGGTTGGACTATTAACTGGGATCATGATTTTATCGGAAAAGAAGCACTTTTAAAACAGAAAGAAAAAGGTGATTTTGAAAGAATTACTTGTTTATCTTGCCAGGATAAAGGCATTCCTCGCCATGGCTGCGAGATTCATAAAGACGGTAAAAAAGTTGGAAAAGTTACAAGCGGTACACTTTCTCCTTGCTTAAATGTAGGTATTGCAATGGGATATGTAAAACCTGATTTTCGTGAGAAAGACAGCATCTTAGATATAATTATTAGAGATAAGCCTGTGAAAGCAAAAGTCGTAAAACCACCCTTTGTTCCAAAAGATTGGTCTGATAAAAACTAAGTTTTTACCAAATATTTATAAAATCAAGTAAAATACCTGAAATTGATTGATATGAGTGATGAAATACGTGATGATTTAAAATATACCCAAACTCATGAATGGCTTAAAGTAAAAGACAACAAAGCAGTTGTTGGAATTACAGATCATGCACAATCAGAGCTTACAGATATTGTTTTTGTTGAGCTTCCAGAAGTTGGAAAAACAGTTAAAAAAGGCGATGAGCTCTGTGTTGTCGAATCAGTAAAATCTGTTTCAGAGATATATTCACCGGTAAGCGGTAAAATAATAAAAGTAAATGATAAACTAGATGATTCTCCTGAAACCGTAAACAGCAGTCCATATGATGAAGGATGGCTTGTTGAACTAGAAGTTGAAGATAAATCAGAAATAAACAAACTTCTTGACTCAAAATCATACAAAAATTTGATTTAAACTTTTCAATTCTCCCTCCAGATATCCATGGAGAAAATTTTTTTCCGAAACTGTTTTATATTGTTTATTATATTATACGTCTCAGGCGGAGAGATGGGATTGCAAAGAAATTCAATTTAAGTTTTTTTACGGTCGGTGTTTAACACCTCCGCCGCCTCCCCCATTAATCATTATCTTTAATAACAATAATTTGTTTTACAGGGTTTGATATGTTATGAAACTATTGTTGATACATAGCGATTATATTGAATACGAAGTAAAAGATAAGGCAATCAAAACACCTGAAGAAATAATTAAAAAGCATGATCGTTTTGAAGAAGCATTAACTGTTTTTACTGCAATTGAAAAAGTAGATGAAAAATCACCAACTGATGCAGTAAAACAAGCAGTAGAAGAAATAATTAAAACTGCAGATCAATTAAAAGTCAAAAACATAATGCTTTATCCTTATGCCCATTTATCATCAGATTTAGCAGGCCCTAAAAAAGCACAAGAAATCTTAATTCAAATTGAGTATGAACTTTCTCAAAAAAACTATAATGTTAAACGCTCACCATTTGGATGGTATAAAGCATTTAAGATTTCTTGTAAAGGTCATCCATTATCAGAATTATCCCGTGAAATCAGTCCTGGTAAAAAAGAAGAAGACGAAAATGAATCACTAAAAAAAGAAAGAAAACTTTCTTCTTATTGGCATATACTTACCCAAGATGGAACGCTATATGATATTAATAAATTTGATTTTAAAGGCTATGAAAACTTAAAGAAATTTTCCTTTTATGAAAAAGAAAAATCGCGAGCTGTAAAAGGTGAGCCTGCCCATGTAACCCTTATGAAGAAACTAGAAATCGCAGATTATGAGCCTGCATCTGACGGGGGAAACATGCGGTTTTATCCTAAGGGTAGATTTATTAAAAAATTACTTGAGCAGTATGTTACAAGAAGGGTTGTTGATTATGGCGGTCTTGAGGTAGAAACCCCTATTATGTATGATATGGATCATCCGACACTTTCAAAATATTTACAGAGGTTTCCTGCAAGACAATATCAGATTGAATCTGATAAAAGAAGTTTTTTCTTAAGGTTTGCTGCGTGTTTCGGTCAATTCTTAATGGCTCACGATGCAACAATTAGCTATAAAAATTTACCTCTTAAGATATATGAGATGACAAGGTATTCTTTCAGACGTGAGCAATCTGGTGAGCTTACTGGTCTTCGCAGGCTTCGTGCATTTACTATGCCTGATGTTCATGCACTTGTTTCAGATATTGATATGGCTATGGATGAGTTTAAAGTTAGATTTGATTTAAGTCTTTCAGTTTTACAAAATATCGGTATAGAAAATTCAGATATTGAGATGGCTCTGAGGACTACTAAAGATTTTTATAAAGAAAACAAAGAGTTTATTGTTGATTTGGTTAAAAAACTTGGAAAACCGATACTTGTTGAGATGTGGGATGAGCGTATTTTTTATTTTGTTTTAAAATTTGAGTTTAATTTTGTCGATACATCTGATAAAGCATCTGCACTTAGCACCGATCAAATTGATATTGAAAACGGTGAGAGATATGATATCAAATTTACAGATAAAAATGGAACATTAAAGCATCCTTTGATTCTTCATTGCAGTCCTTCTGGTGCTGTTGAACGAGTAATTTATGCGCTTTTGGAAAAAGAAGCAAGGAAGATGAATAAAGGAGAAAAGCCTATGATTCCTCTTTGGCTTTCACCTGCTCAAATTCGTTTTATTCCAGTTGCAGATGAGTTTGTAAAAGACTGTGAAGAGTATGTAAATGATTTAAACAAATTTTCTGAATATCAGTTTGTTCGTGCAGATATTGATGACCGGGAAGAAAGTGTAGGCAAAAAGATTAGAGACGCAGAAAAAGAGTGGACCCCAATAATCATTGTTGTTGGTGAAAAAGAAAAAGAAAGCAAAAAATTTAACCCAAGATTCAGAGTTAAAGAACTTGGAGATGATAAAAAAGTTTATTCTCTTAAAGAGTTGTATAATTTAGTTTCAGATAAAACTAAAACGTATCCTCAGGAGCCGCTTCCAATGAATTTGTACCTTTCAAAAAGACCTAAGTTTAAATGATAAAAGTTTTAACAAATTAAAAAAACCTTTAACTATTATCCTTTTTGTAGTATTAGGGGAGGAAATTCCTTATATGATTAAAATAAAAGATATCCAAAAAATAGTCGATTCTTATGACAAAAAAAACATTACGATTGGAGTTTTAGGGGGGCACTCGGGCCTTGATGTATGTCGTGGTGCAAAAAAATACGGGTTTAAAACTCTTGCAGTATGTCAGAAAGGTCGTGAAAAAACTTATACTAAATATTACAAAACCCGAAAAGATGGCAGAGGTTGTATTGATGAAACCATTGTTCTTGATAAATTCTCAGATATAACAAAACCAAAAGTACAGGAAGAATTAAGAAATAAAAATACAATTTTTATTCATAATCGTTATTTCTGGGTTTATTTTGATTTTAAGGATATAGAAAATAATTTTTTAGTTCCAATTTATGGTACTAGGGGCATGGTAAAACTAGAGGAGCGAGATGTTCCAAAAAACCAGTATTATTTACTAGAAAAAGCAGGAATTAGATTTCCAAATATATACAAAAGCCCAAAAGATATAGATAAACTTGTAATTGTAAAAGTAAACGAGGCAATAAGAGGATACGAGCGCGCGTTTTTTTATGCAACAAGCTTTCAGGATTATAAGAAAAAATCTGAAGAAATGCTTAAGAAAAAAATGATTACTAAAGAAGCACTATCTAAAGCTGTAATTGAAGAATACATTGTTGGCGCTCAGATTAATTTTAACTATTTTTACAGCGTTATAAACAAAGAATTAGAACTTATGGGAACAGATACAAGAAGGCAGACTAATTTAGATGGGCTTATCCGACTTCCCGCTGATGAGCAACTAGAGGTTTTAAAATATCTTAAACCTAAGATGATTGAAACAGGTCATATTGCAGCGACAACCAAAGAATCAATAATTGAAAAAATCTTTGAACTTGGTGAAAAATTTGTAAAAGTAACACAAAAGGAAGTGCCACCAGGGATAATTGGTCCTTTTGCCCTCCAGGGTGCAATAGCTGCCGATAAAGGCAAAGAAGAAATGGTTGTATTTGATGTTTCAATGAGGATACCTGGGAGTCCTCTTACTCGTTTTACGCCACACAGTGGATATCTTTATGGTGATAGTATTTCTTATGGTGAAAGAATTGCTATGGAAATAAAGAAAGCAATAGAGAAAGATGGACTTAAAGAAATTGTAACCTAAGTAAAATATGTTCTAAAAAATTGAAGAATTGTGGTCTTAAATCTTTGGATTTTTTTCCGCCCTTTAAATCAATAAATTTATTTAATTGGCCATATTATTTAACTTTGTGATAAAAGATGAAAAACAAAATAGTTGCTTTATTCATAATTACTGTTTTAACATTATCATCAAATACAATTGGAAAGACAATTATCCAAGATAAGGATATTGAAACTGGTTTTATATCTCAAAATATCGGTGCTAACTGGACTGTTATGTATTATATGTGTTGTGATTCAAATATGTGTTATTACGGAGAACCTTTATTAGAGAATCTCTCAAAAATAGGTTCAAAAAATGATTTTAATTTAGTCGCTTTATACGATGGTATCCCAAACGGGGATTCTAAAATAATTTATTTTAATGAAACAGGGAAAAAAATCAATTTAAATGAAAAAATTGGTTGGCCTAACGAAGTTGATTATTCTAATCCACTTACCTTTGAAAAATTTATATCTGATATGATGTACTATTACCCTGCAAAGTATTATGCTTTTATCACGTATGCTTCTGGTGGTACTGGTTGGCAGCTATATGGTGTTCATGATTCATGGGGAACATTTAATAAAACAATTAAAAAAGGAAGCAGTGGTTTTAGCACACCACGACTTGGTGAAGCACTTAAATATATTACCAAGAATGGAGAAGAAAAAATCGATGTAATTCATACCTCTTGTGCAATGAATACCATAGAGCTTGCATATGAAGTTGCTTCTTATGTTGATTATATGGTAGGAACTCAAGACTGTCTTTCTAGTGATTTTATTTATAGATATTATCAGTCAGTCTGGGAATTACACAACAACACAGATTGGTCTCCAGATGAATTTTCAAAGTATAGCTCAGATATTCTCAAGCCAAAATCCTTTTACTACAAAGATGAATGGCTTGGCGGGTTAAGAAAAATTAACAAATTTTTTAATAGTTTACCATACAAAAAACTTCAAACAGTAAAACATAATGATAATATTGGTGTAATTAATAACTCCAATATAAATGAGTTAATAAATTCAGTTGACAATCTTTCTAGATTTTTGATTTTAAATATCAAAGATGAAAAAATATACAAAGACATTAGATTAGCAAGACAAAATTCAAGGGAAAGCAGCAAATGTTTTGCAAAACCCGGGAGGTCAGCGTTAATAAAATTTCTTCATAGGCAATTCAGTATGAATTTTACAGCCTATGATGGAGTGGTTGATTTATATGATTTCTGTGAAAAATTAAGAGATAAAACTGATAATTATCTCCTAAAAGCATATTGTGAAGATGTAATGCAAAATATAAACAAGTCTGTCCCCTATATAAATAAAGTTCAAACTGATCCAATTCATGGTTTTAATATTTACTTTCCACTAGAAAAAAAGACATATAACGCTTATGTTTTATCTGGAGAAATACCTGCAAAATACGAAGAACTAGGTTTTTCGAAAAATACAGCCTGGGATGAATTTCTAAAATCTTATCTTAACATTTAATAATTCTATTTTCAGTAATAATTATATCAACGGGTACATCATTTTTATTAGTTGGTATTTTTTTTATTATTTGAAAATCGAATGCTAAAGCAACAATAGGTGCATTTGCATTTTTTAGTAATCTATCGTAGTATCCTTTACCATGCCCTAGTCTGTTTCCATTGCAATCAAATGCAACACCAGGGGCAATAATCAGGTCAATATCTTCAACCTTTGTCTTTCTTATTTTTTCAATTCTCGGCTCAAGAATTTCATATGAACCAAGGTTTAACTCTTCCCAACTTTTCAAATGAGACAGTGTAAGTGTACATTTATCTGGATTGCTCACAGGAACAATAATATTTTTCTTATAAAAACTCTCAAGAATCATGTCATGAGTAAATACTTCATCATCATATGATATGTAAAAAAGGACAGTCTGAGCAGCTTTAAATTCAGGAAGACTAAACAACTTTTCTTTTATTTCTTTGCTTTTTTTTCTGTTGTCTTCTTTTGTGTGTTTTCTTCTTTTTTCTTTTATTTCTTTTCTTAGTTTTTCTTTCATAGTTATTACTTCGATAAGTATTTAAATGCAGGTATTACGTTAATTATTTTGTTTTCATGTTCAATCTTTTTTTCTTTATCAGATGAAAGTATAACTCCTTCTTTAACATTGAACTTTTTCATAAAAGATATTAAACCTTTTGTCTCAATTTTGCCATATTTTATTTCAATCGGTATCAATTTATCTTTATCTATAATAACATCCACTTCGTTTTTATAAGGATCTCTGTAGAAATATTCTGCTTTAAGTTGATTAACTAAAAGTGCTTCAAAAGCCTTTGATTTTGAATAGTTATCCTCTTTGAAAATAAGATTTGGAGAAATTATTGTTGGATAATATTTTTTAAGTTTACGTTCTACTTTTCTTTGGTTTTTTGAATAATTATAAAGTTTTCTTATAAGAAATGATTCTTCTAAATATCTTATATAATTAGATAATGTTTGACGTGAGATTTGTAGTTCTTTTCCTAGTTCTGAAAGTTCAATTATTTGTCCGGGGTTTTCCATGAAAATATTTAACAGTGATTCAAGAATAGAAATATCTTTTATATTAAACAAATTTGCAATGTCTCGATAAATTACTTTTTCTATGATGCTTTCTTTGATATATTTTTTTATTATTTCTTTGTCTTTTATATCAACAAGTTCTGGGAATCCTTGCGATATCTTATATCCTTCATATAGCTGTTGAATCTCCTTTTCATATAGTTTTATATTTTGGAATTTTTTCCCTTTAAATTTTAAAAACTCTTTGAATGTCAATGTTTCAATTTTAAATTCAAAAATTCTGCCGGCAAGTGTTTCTTTAGATTTCTTTTTTATAAACAAGGATTCTGATCCGGTGATAATTATTTTGATGTTTTTAGAGTATAAATCATAAATTCTTTTTAATTTTTCTTCCCAGTTTTCTATTTTTTGTATTTCGTCTAGAAGGATTAGATATTTTTCGTTTTGAATATTTTTTTCAACTATTTTTTCATATTCATTTAGTATTTCTTTTATATCAGTTTCTTTGTATTCATCAAAGGAGAAATATAAAATGTTTTTTGGGTTGAATCCTTTACTTATGTAGTCTTGAATTATTTTATACATAAGCGTTGTTTTACCTACTCTTATAAGGCCCGTAAATGCTATTATTTGAGGTAGTTTAAGATACTTTAAAATTTCTTTATAAATTTCTCTTTCTTTGTATTCAACTCTGAAAGTTGTTTTCCACCATCTGTTAGAATCTACCAAATCTTCTTTTATTTTTGTCATATTCATTTAACCTATAATCTATTTTATGTTAAGTGTATTTAACTTAAAATATTTATACTTTGTGTTTATACAATTCAAATGCAAAAACAGTTTTCTCACTGAATAAATTTATTTATATTTGTTTAATGTAATGAACATATCAACATATTTCTTTGCTTTTTTTTCTGTTGTTTTCTTTTGTTTGTTTTCTTAGTTTTTCTTTCATATTTATTTTTTCTGTAAATCTTGGCTTTGCACATAAACTTTTCATAACTTTATCCTGCACATAAACTCTTCACAGGTATCACTGTTGAAATCAACGGTTATTCCAAGTTCAAACATCTCCTGAATAAGCACACAAATATTATGGACAAGGCATTTGCACATAATTTCGTTTATCTGTGCAATATCATTTTTGGTTTTCAAAGTCATTCCTTGTTTACGTTTAATCATGCTGAAAACTGTTTCAACATTGCTGCGTATATGGTAATGTTTCATGAATTCATCACGGTTATTTTTAAAATAATCATACATAGCACTCCACACTGGTGTACCTTTGGACTGTCTCTGAGCATTTTTTTTAAAAGGAATAAAAGGTATTGCTCCATGCTTTGAGATAATACCCATATTATTTCTACTACTATACCCCATATCGGCTACAACTTCTTTTATCTGAAAATTATTAAAAGCATTCTCAACTATATTTTTGAACATAAGTGTATCATGAACATAACCATCTGTTACCTCCACAGATACAATTACATTTGTCTTAACACCGCATACCACATGTGCTTTTTTAAACAAACGCCTCTTCTCATTTTTTTGTTTAATACTATACCATCTGCCAAACATACTCGTGCTAAAACCGCTAGCATCCACCGCAACCCTATCTTCGATCTGACGCAATGGCATAGCAGAAACATCAATTAATACTTTGAACACATCCTTCAACTCAGGCTTATTCAAATATTTAAGAATAGTATTGAAATGCGGAACATGAGAAATATAACCAATTTCCTTAGCTAAAAGGATATCACTTTCTGTTCGTCTACTACTAAAATCAAGATATGATTTCAAACAAAGACTAAAAATCATCTCACTAATATTTGTAGGTGGTCGGCCAGTACCCTTGTATTTTTGTTTTGGTATCTGAGAAGTGAGTTCATATAATAGTTCAAGAAATAATACTTTTTCTTGTGTTTGTGCTTGGTTATATGCTATCCAGTCTTGTGGATAACTTTTTTTAACTAATTGT
>CAZFAZ010000018.1:0-22877 GCA_964517155.1 uncultured Thermoplasmatales archaeon | reverse complement strand
GATGGAATCTGTGATGATTGTAAAGTTTCAATAATTAGTGATGATGATATTCATCCTACTTTTTGATCTCACCATAATACTTTAATTTGAAACGATTATATCTTAAAAGCTAAGATCATGTGAGAAGATTTATAAAGAAATGCAGGGTTATTTGAAAGAGTTGGGTTACTGTGAATAAAAAAGAATTACTTGAGCTAATTAAAACCGGTGAAGGATACACTCTTGAATTTAAAGAAAATATTAGTTCATCTATTGGAAAAGATATTTGTGCTTTTGCAAATGCATCTGGTGGTAGAATTATCTTAGGAGTTAAAGATGATGGTACTGTTTTAGGGCTTAAATTGAGTAACTCCGATAAGTCTAAAATTCAGGATATAGCTAGAAATATGAGCCCTTCTTTTAAACTCCAGATAGATCAAGTTGAAGATTTAGTAGTGATTAATGTAATGGAGGGAAAAAATAAACCTTATTCTGTTTCTGGTTGGTTTTATATTCGAATTGGGGCGAATTCACAGAAATTAAATAGAGATGAGATACGGGATTTTTTTCATAGAGAAGGTCTTATTTTATTTGATGAAAAACCCAATACAAAGTTTGATTTTTCCAAAGATTTTGATACTGATTCTTTTGATTTTTTTATTAAAAAAAGCAGGATTACTTCTTCTTTAAGCAAAAAAGACATCATAATAAATTTATCTTTGATGGATGATAAGTATCTTAAAAATGCTGGTGTATTATTTTTTTGTTATAATGTGAAAAAATTCTTTTTAAATGCAAGTGTTGTTTGTGTTTTATATGCAGGAAAAACTAAAACTAATATTTTAGACAGAAAAGAATTTGATAGTAATTTTTTATCAAATTATGAGAACACTTTGGAGTATCTTTTTTCAAAGCTTAATACAAATTATATCATAGATAAAGAGAGAGTTGAACGATTTGAACTTCCAAGAAGGGCGTTGCGTGAGGCATTAATTAATGCTATGGTTCATAGAGATTATTTTTCTGTAGGTCATGTTCAAGTGGATATATTTTTAGATAGAGTTGAGATTTCTAATCCTGGTAGTTTGCTTTTTGATAAAGCATTACTTGGTAAGAAAAGTTTTCCCAGAAATCAATTGATGATGGATTTGTTGCTGCGTTCTGGTTATGTTGAACATGTTGGATCGGGAATAAGCAGAATGAAAGATGCAATGCATGAGTATAAATTAGATCTTGATTTTGAAGTTACTGATGTTTTTTTCAATGTGATATTTAAAAGAAAGTTGCAAACTGATTACAATGTCCCTAAAAATGTCCCTAAAAATGTACCTAAAAAAGTCAGACACGAAATAATCCTTGAAATTATAGAAAATAATGAAGATATTTCTTTAAATGAAATTGCAGAAAAGTTTGATGTCACTGAAAAAACAGTAAAACGAGATATGTTTGAATTAAAAGAAGCAGATTTAGTTAAACGCGTTGGGTCTAAAAAAGGTGGACGTTGGGTTTTAACTAAAAAAAGAGTTAAGATGGATTAGTCTTTGTAAAGAGAAAAAGCTGGTTGGTAGATAGGTTGGCAAAAGGGTTGGTAGAAAAATGTATGATAATTATTGCTGATATGTTATCAGTGCCATTAAAATGACACCGTAAATGTCACTGTAAATGACATTTTAAAAAAAGAAATAATTAAAAGGATTAATGAAGAATATTGAAGGGGGTAGAAAGGGTGGTAGAAAAGGGAGTCGAAAATGAAATCTGATCTAGAAGTTCCTGATGGAATATGCGATGATTGCAAATTTAGTATTATCAGCAATGGTGATATTCCACCAACTTTTTAAATAAAGTTTTTCTACATAAAAACAATCGATAACAAAAAGTAAGGTGCTGATATATGTCAATAAATCAGGAAAAACAAGAAATAATTGATTGCCAAGGAAACATCTTAGTTACTGCTAATCCTGGTACTGGTAAAACACTTTTACTTGCTCATAAGTATGTTCATCTACTTAGATCAAGTATCAAACCTAACGAAATTCTTTGTCTAACATTTACAAGAAAAGCTAGAAAAGAAATGGAAGATCGTATTACTAAGCTCGTCAAAGACGAAGAAATTGATGTTGATTTTTCTGATTTGAACGTTCACACGTTTCATTCTTATGCTCTTGATAATATCGATGAATCTCACCTAGTATCACCTAATCTTTTGAGGTATTCTATATTTCGCTACATAAAAGATCATGAAACCCTTAACTATGCAGACAGTTATCTGCTTGATACAATTGTTCCTAAGATGGAGAACCTTATTCGTTATCTGAAAAGCTTTGGCGTCACTCACAGGGATATAGATGTTGATGATGTTAAAAATTATATCACTGATTTTAAAAGCTTTACAAAGGAAGAACTGGAGCTTTTTCTTGAAGAGTTTGTTAAAATTTATGCTTTTTATGAAGAAATCAAAGGCAGCCATGGTCTTGATTATACTGATATGCTTCTTGATTTTTTGAACCTCGGGCGTATTCCTAAATTTAAGTATGTACTTGTGGATGAGCTTCAGGATGTAAACCGTATGGAAGCCGATATATCTCTTGCGTCTGCTGAGAAATTTGTTGCTGTGGGTGATCAGAAACAGGCGATTTTTGGTTTCCAGGGTGGCTCTATTCTTAATTTTAAAAAATTTAGTGATTCCACGCATTTTGTCCTGTCTGAGAATTTTAGAAGTACTAATCCTATTCTTGATTATTCCCGCGTGTATTTTTCAAATAAAACTAAAGAAAAACATCATTGTAAGGATCTTGAAAAACTGGAAAACAAGCAAAAAAAAGGTGGCACAAAACCGGTTATCTATGATGTATCCAAAGACGCGTTGTGCCCTGCTATATGTAAACTTGTAAAAAAGCTGTCTAAAGAGGGTGAAAAAGTTGCAGTGATTGCTAGGACCAATACTCAGATTATGAAGATTTCTAAAGAATTTGTGAATCAGGAAATCGAGCATTCCTCCACTTTTTTTAGTGCTTCTGCTGATGCGCAGATTAATATTATCACTTTTTTAAAAGGGATTTTAAGTAAAAATATCAATCATGTCAAAGCTGCTATGTTTACTCCTTTTTTCCCGATTTGTCTGCAGGATGCATTTGATCTTTCTGAAAAAAGGAATCTTTCTATTGATGATATTTACAGGGTTTGCCCAAGTTTTAGAAAAATGCGTGCGTCTGTTAGAAATGTCGAAGACATTAACAGAGTTTTCAAAGAAAGAATAATTCCTATGTCTATTAGTTATGGTGAGGAGTACTTGCAGGCATCTCTTACCATGATGGATGCCTTCTGGGAGGCAATCCGTCTTGTTGATGATAAAAGAATTGATAATATCTCTGCTTTTCTAGAGTCTACTGATCTATTGGGTAGTGTTTCCAATGTTGAAAAAAATATTGTTTTAACATCTGTTCATAAAGCTAAGGGTAAACAGTTTGAAAAAGTAATTTATGTTCCTTCTAAAACCTCTGATAGATCTAATTTTCAGGATGCAGTGGTTACTTCTATCTTGAAATCTAAAGGTATTAATGCAGAGGAAGAGCTTGAGGAAGAAACACTTCGTGTTGATTTTGTCGCTTTTACTCGTGCAATAGATAGTCTTTTTGTTGTAACTGACAGGCCTAATGAGTATCTCAATGATTTTGCTGAGTTAAGGGAAATCGATGTAGATGTTGTTGATGTAACAGATATATCTGAGCTGAAAAAACGTGCTTATAATTTGTTTGTCAATAAAGAGTTTGATCAGGCTAAAAAACTGCTTGAAACAAAAGCTGTTTGGATAAAGGATTTTGTAAAGAATCATTTTGAAAATATTGATCATATTTCTTTTTCCGCACTTACTGATAATGCCTATGATTATTTTGTCAAAAGTATTCTAAAAATAAGTGATTATTCTTCTGCTCTTAGTCTTGGCAGTGATGTTCATAGTCTTGCTGAAAAAATTATTAAAAAAGAAGATTTTGAACTTTCTGATGAGTTGAAACCTTTTAAAGATAATATTGAAAAATTAGTTGATGAAATTATTAATGATTACCCACATGTTGCTGGTGCTGAGGAAAATATTACAGTTGCTTTAAAAAATCTTGTTAGTACTGATGAAAATATTGATTTCACGGGAAAACTTGATGCTGTTTTTAAAAATGATTCAGATGATTATTTAATTGTTGATTGGAAGACGAGCAAGAATGATAATCATAGCTCGGGGCACCGTCAGCAGCTATCTGCGTATAAAAAAGCCTATGGAATAAAACATGGAATTGCTTTTGATAAAATCAATGTAGCAATAGGTTATGTTGGTCTGAGAAATACAATTAATGATGGAAAGATTAGTGCAAAGCTTGATGATAGACAACCTGCAAATACTGCTTTTGACACGTTTTCAAAACATATGAATACATTTCTTTCCTGGAAAAAGGATGTTGATGTGTTTTTCAAAGATTTATCTGAGGTAAAAGATGATGATGTGCTATTAAGAAGCATACTTGAACAGTATAATATGGAAGTAGTGTAGAATTGGGTAAGATAAAAAATCTTTTCGATAGTTTAAAGATGAAGGTCAATGGATATAGAATGATAGATGCATATAGTTCAGATATGATGCCAAAGTGGAATGATATACGAACTAAGTTTGGATATAACTTGTTTTGCAAAATCGTAGGTGAGTAGCCTTAAATACAAAATGCTATTAATATTAGAGTCATTAGGGTTAATACTATGACATATAAAGAAACTGCATACCAGATACTAAAAAATTCGAATAAACCACTCACGGCTAAAGAAATATGTGCTTTAGCGAAAAAAGAAGGTCTAATTAGTTCTGAAGGAAAAACACCCGAAGCTACCATTAGTGCCCAGATATACATGGATATCAAAAAAAAGGGAGATGAATCTTTATTTACAAAAGAAAAACGTGGTGTGTTTGGACTAGCTGAATGGAATACTGCAATTGAATCCAACAAAGTTGTGCAGAGATTATCGCTCACAGATATAGAGAACATTGTTGATAACTTAGAAGAAAGAGAACTTAAGAGTAATGCTCCAACAGAATTCGAAGAAACGATTAAGGACGCGTTTTCCTTTTTAGGATTTGGAGCAGAATTAATTGGTGGGAGTGGAGACACAGATGTATTACTGACAGCCAATATTGGTCAAGAATCATATAAAGTAAGTGTTGACGGAAAAACAAGTAAGAACGGAAAAATCATCGATAGTCAAATTAATTGGTTATCATTAAAAGATCATCGTGAAAAAAACAAAGCAGATTATATAGTTGTAGTGGGGCATGATTTTGCAGGTGGGAATTTAGACAGACGAGCCAAAGAATATAATGTTTCTTTATTAAAGACATCAGATTTAATAAAATTAATAAAGGCTCATTCCAAATTTCCTTTCACACTTTCTGAGTTAAAAGATTTATTTTCAGGCCTGGGTGAGAGAAGCACACAGTTGGATGACCTCCTTACCCAAAACATCTCTAGAAGAAATTTATTAGAACAATTCAGGACTATTATTGAGGAAATGGAATCTCTCCAGGATAGGTTGGGTTATTTTACATTTGATAGCCTGGCTGGAAGAGAAAAGATTGAAGAACTCGAAATAAATCCTGAAGATATTGAATATGTCATTAATTTATTCAAACTACCATTTATTAATGGCATAAAAGAGATTTCAGAAAATAAATATATTCTAACGATAAAAATAAATGATGTGGCCAATATTTTTAAACAAATATCATATCTTCTTATTGATATAGAAAAGTACATGGAACCAATTGTTATCTCAAATCCCTCAGTTCCTGAAAAAAGCAACATAGAAAGAAAAACTGGAACGAAGTATTTTAAATGGTACATTAAAGGGCATTCAGTTGTTGCTCTTGCACGGAAAGATAATCATTATGAACATTATTGCCCTATAGAGCATTTTAGAACAATTATTGATAATATTATTAATGCATTCAAAAATCAAAATGTTGTAAATAATGATTTGATTTTCTCCATGCTAAATGAAAAAGATCTTTCATCAGATAGACCTTTTAAGGGTAAAGCTGAAGAATATAAAATACGAATGGCATTAGGAATCTTAGAAATTGAAAACTTGATTAAATGGACTGGATCGAAGAGACCAATAGAATATACCTTGATTAAAACTCATGATGAATTTAAAAATTGGTATGATAACATCAATGCTACGGTGTAAATTGTGAGTAAATATAATAACATAAAAGTACTTAAAAAGACGAAATCACGAACAAACCATATTTGTGACAAATGCAATAATCCAATATCTACTGGTGATTTTTATTATAAAGAATACATACAAGACAAGTTTCTTCATAGTTTGAATGCAAAAAAGTATTGTTCAACTTGTTATAATAAATTTTGAAATCCCCTTCTTTCATCAAAATTTAAAAGACTAAAATAAATAATTCTATTGATTCTTAGTGATTTCAATTTGAATAGGCTATTCACCCACGACTCTTCGCCCCCGTTGGTTGCTTGAGGTTGTAATTCCATGGGTTGGTGAAATATATGATATGTAAAATATGTGGGGTAAACGAAACTGATAATCCTGACGGAATTTGTGATGATTGTAAAGTATCTATCATTAGTAATGATGATGTTCCACCAACTTTTTAATTTCCAATACAGTTAAAATAAGTTAACTTATTCTTTTATGCTGATGACAGTTTATTCTCATTCACGTTTAAGTTGTTTTGAGCCGTGTCCTCAGAAATTTAAACTGCAGTATATTTATAAGGTTGAAACTGAGGTTGAAGAAAGTATAGAGGCTTTTCTAGATGTTCGTGTTCATGAAGCTTTGGAAAAACTTTATCGTGCATCTATTCGTAGTTAACATAAATATTTTATAAAGTGGATAAAGGATACTGAAAAAGATGGAATTAAGCGACTATATAAACGCACTTGAAAAAAATCATAAAAAGAAAATACAAACGGGATTTGAAAAAAACGATCGGAGAATTTTTATTGATGAAATATTAGGACAATTAGGATATTCTATTGAGAATATTTACGATGATGTTCCTCAAAAAGGAAAAACCCCTGATATTAGATTATATGGCAATAATGAAGTCAAATCTAAAAATACCATGTCTCGTTTTGTTATTGAAACCAAAAACTATGGGTCTTTAGAAAAGGATCTGGATAACATTGATTTTTTACAACTTAAAAATTATATTAAAACAAATATAGGTAAAATAACTTACATCGCCTCAACAGATTATATTTCTTTTTTTCTTTTTAAAGCTGATGCGATAATAAACGAAAATAAACTAGATTTAAAATCAGATAATATATCAAAATCAGAGAGCTATGAACTTAAGAAATATCTTATAAGAAAATTTGATTTTATTAACTTTTCTAAAGAAGATGAGCAAAAATTTCAAACTTTATCCCATCAAAATCTTTTTGAAACATATGATTTCCCAAATCCTGAAAAAAATTCAGATAGATTTAATATTCAAAATAGAAAAATAAGAGATAATTTTATCAAATCTTTATATTATATAATGGAAGAGATTAACGAAGACATATCTGTTAAATTTAATATAATACTAGATAATTTCCTACATGAATATAATTCATTAGATGCTGAATATTTTAAAGAAAATTTTATTCAGTTAGTTAATAATGAAGAATTTAAATTAATTCTAAATTTCTTTTTGTGGACATTTGAAATGAATTATTTGGATAATTTTTTCGAAAAACAAAACACAATAAATAAAAGCAATTTAGACTCCATCTTAAAAGATAAAAATCCTGAAGGAAAAGATTATTATTATAATGAATATTTAGTTACTTGCATCTACTCAATAATAAATAAAACTCTTTTTATTAGAATTTTAGAAGATAGTGGAACAAAAGGAGTCAATATTTTTTTAAAAGGAGAAGAGGCTGGCCGATATCTATCAAATGGTATATTGTATGAAAAATTTTTAAATGGAAAATTAAGAGAATATGTAAATTATATTTTTGAATTTAAAAATGAAGATTTAAAACAATATCATTTCCTGTTAAAACATGATATATATGATTGGATAATTTCAGAGATTGAAGAATATACTCTTTTACATTTTTTAAAAGTATTCAATGAAATATATTTAAAAGAACTTGACCAAGACATCTTAGGAGATATTTATGAGCATTATCTGCAAGAAGATCGAGACGAAGAAAAAGGAAAAACTTATAGAAGAATGTTGGGTCAATATTACACCCCTCGACCTATTGTTCGATTAATGTGGTATTTGATTAATGAAGTATATAATAATAAATTTGAAAGATCTTTATATCCATCAAATCAAAAATTATTAGATATTTTAGATCCTTTTATGGGTAGTGGAACATTTCTTAATGAAGCTGTTTTACATATGAAGATGGCTGATAGTGGAAAAAAAATTGTAAAAGGCGAAGTTTTTCATTTTTTTAAAGATAGAAATAAAGATAAAAAAATTGAAGAATCCTTGATTGGTTTTGAGAAAAATCCATTATCTTGTAGTATAGCAGATATTAACATATATTTTAGATTAATTAAATCATTTCCTCCAGATCGTCTCAAAGATACCCCTATAAAAGATTTAAATCTATTAAGAACAAATTCATTTGATTTGACTTATGTTAAAAATAACGGCAATAATCAGTTCCAATCATCCCTTTATTCAGAAGAAATAAAAACAACATTTATTGAAAGGGGAAAAATTAAAGATGCAAAGACAAAAAAATATGATATTATTGTTTCTAACCCTCCATATGGAATTATAAAACCAAATGTTTTCATGAAAGAAGAACTTATACCTTTTGCATATTCTGAATATAATTTTGATAAAAATGGTAATGAAATAGGTTTTAATTGGAATTCTATTAAAAAAGGAAAAATCCCCAAAATAGAACGAAATCGTGGTAAACTTAGAGACATGTATGCTTTTGCATACGGGGTTGCAGACAAACTCATTAAAGACGAAGGTATCATTTGTTTTATTACGTCAAATACGTTTCTCAGCCTACCGACATATAAATGGATGAGAAAATACTGGTTAAATAATTATACCATCCATTATATCGTGAATTTTAATAGAATAATGGAAAAATCAAATTCTATGTTTTCTCCAGAAGCATCTATATCTACTGCAATTATTTTAATGACCAAAAATAAGCCTGATAAAAATCATAAAGTAAAATATCTTGATATTTCTGATTTGGATTCAGTAAAAGAAAAATTTGATTATTTTAATATTATAGAATGGAAAGAACCTGCAAAAAATAAAAATGATATTTTATCCTTCAAAACGAAGAATATTAATGATTTAAAATTCAAAGAAATTTCTATAAATTCTTTTTTGAAAAATGAAGACTATGAACTTATCAAATTTGATGAAAATCTTGAAAAAATTAAAGAATCTACAGATTTTTTAATTAACTTTGGCGTTTGGACAAATGGTATAATCACAAAGGAAGACAACCTATTTTTTGATTATAATAAAAAGAAATTAGAAAAAATAATAAAGGAACGTTTTGGTGAAAGAAATTTTGATTCAAGAAAAATAAAACAATCAATAAACCCAAAACAAATAATAGATTACACCTTGGATTCAGAACCTGGTTATATCTACTACGATAAAGATAAATTATGGAGAGAAAGAGATCCAAATGAAATGAAAAAACGATACAAGCTAATACTTTCATGTGATTATTTTTATGTAGATTCGATAGGAGTTTATCCATTATTTAATGCTGTAAAAGGAAAAAATTGCTATTTTTTGACAAACGACAATGAAGATATTTTATATTACATAAGTGGAATTCTAAATTCAAAATTAGGTAAATATTATCGTTATGAAACTCAAATAGATAATTATGAAAGATTCCCTATTAAAAAAATTGATTTTAATGGAGATATTTTTGAGAATTTTGTAAAGGAAATTAAAGATATTCACGAAATAAAATCAGATTATATTAAATTTAAAAATGGTAATATAAACTTCACATCAGATTTCTTTAATAAAGAGATACAAAAAGATATAAATTATTATCAAATAGAAGAAAAAAATGAATACTTTGAACTAATTTATCCAAAAGGCATAGGTGTACGAGATTTTATTGATACACCTAAAATTAATGATAATAATAAAATAATTGACTTAAACAAAGAAGGATTAAAATTATTATGTAAAGATGAAGAAATTGCAAAATTTATTTTTGAAAAATATTTGAAAGATAATTGTGGGCATATAAGTGAAATGGATCTAAATATTAATATTTCTAATTTAGATAAAAAGAAATTTTCTATTATAGATGAAAAAATTGTAAAAATGATAAGAAATTTAGAAATAAAAATTGATTTATTTGTATATGCAATATATTTTGAATTAGATATTAAATTAAAAGATGGAAAGATTTTAAACAAAAATGAAATTTTAAATAATAATTTTGTAAAAAAAATAGATAAGGCGAAATAAACTTATTTTTTTTCTATTTTTTCTCTTAAAAGATTTAATCCCCTTTCTATAGCATGAGTCCAAGATCCTAGTTCATGGAATTCTATTTTTGATTCTGACTGTGCTCCACCTTTGTCCTTTTTTAGTAAATTTATAGAAAAAGTTATAATAAAAATATTTGTTTCAAAAATTGATGATTAACATGGTTAAATCATGGAATGAAAAAGGTGAAGATTATTTAAAACACGGAAATTATAAAAAAGCATTATTTTGTTTCGATGAAGGATTAAAACAATATCCTAAAAATCAAAAGCTATTAGGAAATAAGGGAGTAGCATTAACATATCTTAAAAGATATGAAGAAGCATTAACATATTTTAATTCAGTTTTAGAAAATGAACCAAATAATGTTGAGTCTTTGAACAATAAAGGAATTCTGCTTTATAAAATGAAAAAGAAAGAATATTTTAAAGATATAAAAGAATCAAGGGAAAAATTAAAAGATTCAGATCGTGAAGATTTCCAAGAAGTTTTATTTGATCTAGCTGTTATAGAATATTCAGAAAAAAAAATATTAGAAGAACCCTTAGAATGTTTCAACCAAGTATTAGATATAGAACCAGAAAATATAAATGCCTTGAACAATAAAGGAGTTTTACTAGCAAATTTAAATAAAAATATAGAATCCATTAAATATTTTGATAAAATATTAGATATAGACCCAAAAAATCCAAAAGCACTAAGAAACAAAGGTAATGTTTATTATAAAATTAATAGTTATAAAGAGGCTCTTGAATTATATAGCAAATATTTAAAAATAAAACCAAAAGATAATAAAGTAATAAAAAGAAAAAACAATGCTCTTATAATGAAAAATATTTTTTCTGAAGGTTTTTTACGTTGCGATAAATCTAAATTTGATAAATTGTATAATACAGATTTGAAGAATAATATTAATAATTTTTTAAATGAAAATAACAGATTATTTTTTTATCCTGGAACAGCCAGTGATATTTTTGTTCCTTTAAAATACTTATATGATATCACTGATAAATTTTTCTTTGCGGATAATGATGAAATGGAAAAGTTTAGTGATGAAATTAAACATAAAAATTTTATTCAACTTTTAGAAAAAAAAGGTTTTAATGTGGTAGATATAGAGCATAAAAAAAATGAATTAAGTTTTACTAAATGTGAACTATTATTTAAAGGGAAAAAAATAGTTTTTAAATATTTTCATGAAAAATGGCAGGATGTTTTGAAATATATAAAAGAAAAAGGGATGAAAATATCATTTTTATACCTATCTGGCGCAGGTGGTGAAGGAGGTTCTTTATTTTCTGATGATGCAATGTATGAAAAAGGCCCTGAACATGATTTATTACTATCCGTACTAGATGACAAAATAATAATTTTTGATCTTGATGTAAATCCAAAAAAAATATCTAATTGTACAGTTAAACAAACAAAAGATAACATAAAAGAAATAATAATTGAAGATACAACAATTAAAGCCTGTTAGTTCTAAATATTTTTCAATATTGTTCTAAAGCTAGGGTATTACTGAATTTTAGGCTGAAGCCTTTTTAGTATAAAATTAGTTAAGTTAATCTATTTCAAAGTTTGTTGAAATTGTTGTTTTTCAAAACTCTGTTTGAAATGTCAATTGCGTTTTCTTTTGTGTTGCCTCGGCCGAGAACTACTGCCAGAAGTTCTGCGTCTGAAAGACTACTAACACCTTTTTTCTTAAGACGCATACCAGGACGATTATACCATGGGATATCTTTTATTTTCATAAAATAAAAAAGAGCGGGCTACAACAAATAAATTACGCTTCATTTTATAACAAAATAAAAGCAATTTGCAATAAATAATAATAAAAACAAAATAAAAAAGGCTTAAACCAGCTCATCCCTGTTCACTCTGCGCGTCATCCAACAGAAGAAAAAAACCTCTCTCAACTCCGTTCAATCCTCAGGGCACATTTCCTTTTACTATTTAAACCTGCGTTCGGTATGCGGGGCATAACTCTCGTTCAATCCTCGAGTCATGCCTCTTTCAAAACTCAGCTCATACACGACATAAATCTTGTTCAATATTCGATTCATACTCAAAATAACCCTCATCAAAAATTCAGGGCATGCGCAATACAAATCTCATCCAATATTCAGGTCATGCCTTTTTCAAAACTCATCTCATACACAGTACAATCCTTGTTTGATATACAAGACATATATACAAGACATAACTTAATAAAGAAAATATAAAAAATAACTTATAACTTATTAAAAGAAAATTGAAAAATACTAATAACTGAAAGCATATACCCTAGCTAATAAGTATTTGAGGAATCTTTTATGATGCCTGGACGTATGAACCCTCGACAGATGCAGCAGATGATGAAAAGACTAGGTATAAATGTTAAAGAAATTGAAAATGTTGAGGAGATAATAATAAGAACTGATACTAAAGAATATATTTTTGATAGCGCCGAAGTAACTGTTATGGATGCACAGGGTCAAAAAACCTATCAAATAACTGGCAGACCAAAGATAGTTGATAGAAAAGGAAAAATTGAAGAAAAAGAAGAAGGAATCCCTCAAGAAGACATAGATTTAGTCGCCGAGCAAACCGGTAAAAGCAAAGAAGCTGCAAAAAAAGCACTTGAAGAAACAAATGGAGATATCGCAGAAGCAATACTGAAACTTACCGAGAGTTAAGCATTTTGTTTCATCTAAATATTATTACTTTTTTAAATTTTTAGGAAATTTATTAATAAAAGTCAGTTATAACCTTTAAAAGGTGAGGATATATTGAAAAATAGCTATTCAACAGTGTTTACTATAATTATACTTCTGAGTCTATTATTGGTTTTTACATCAACTGTTAGTGCAGCACCCGCTGTGATGATATCAAGTTATGAAATGAACCCCTCTGTTTTAATGCCTGGGGATACTGCAACATTAAAATTAATTGTCTATAACGCAGAGACCACAAGCACACAAACTATTCAAGAGATTACAGCTGATCTTATAACCACTACAGCTCAAACATCTGGTGCAGCAATAAAACGTATATGGATTACTAAAGTAGGTGACGGTGATAACTATATCACCCCTAGTTCTTATTATGATGATGTTGGTCTTATTGCACCTGGTGCAAGTATTCCTGTTACATTCACAGTTACTGCTCATGAAAATATAAGTGAAGGTTGGTATTTCCCAAAAGTTAAAGTTAATCTCGAAAGTTCATCACATCAAGATGTTGCATATCCTGTAGCAATCAGAGTTAGCAATGCAACAGTTGAATTGATTGATTCCAAAGTGCCTTCTGCAATATCTATGAGTGGTTCAACTGACATTACTATTAGTGTCGTAAATAATTTTGAGGCATCTGTTGATGCTGTAACGATTACATCAATTAACACTAACGAAGTTGATTTTACCCCTAAAACTTATTATGTTGGAACTATGACATCCAATGAATACAAAGATATTGTTTTTTCAGTTACACCCAGCACCATTGGCAATATTAACCTTAGTTTTAATGTCAGTTTTAAAAATGGCAATAACCTCCATACAAATACTTTGTCTATTCCTATAACCATTGTCAAAACCCCTGATGTAGCACCAGTAATATACAATATCCCAAAAACAATTGCTAAAGGAGAATCTGAAAGGTTTAGAGTAGAAGTTTACAACGCTAAAACTGAATCTATATCAGGAGTAATTGTAACACCTATCACAGATGCTAGAATTACACCTTCTCAGTATTTTATTGGCTCCATGGATCCAGATGATGTATTTTCTGCAAGTTTTGATGTTTATACTGATGATTTAGTTGTCGGTAATAATTATTCTATTGCTTTTGAAGTTTCTTTCAAACAGAACGAAAATTACTATCAAACACCAACAGCAAGTAGTAGTTTTACTATTGCAAAATCCATCGATGCCTCAGGAGATAGAGGAACAACACTATATACTGTTATTATAATTTTTGCAGTTTTGATTTTTATATATTTTATTTATCGCTATAGAAAAAGGCGGATAGTCAGATGAAATCTGAATACGTTATTGTTGCTGAAAACTTATATAAGATTTATGGGCGTGGTTATACAAAAGTTAATGCACTTAACAATGTAAATGTCAATATTAGGTATGGTGATTATATATCGATTATAGGACCATCTGGTTCAGGCAAATCTACTTTTATGAATATGATTGGCTGTCTTGACACACCAACATCCGGTCGTTTACTTATAGATGGGACTGATGTTTCAAAGCTAAATGATAATGAACTTGCATTAATAAGACGTGAAAAAATAGGTTTTATTTTTCAAAAATACAATTTATTACCAACTTTAAGCGGTCTGGAAAATGTTATGTTTCCAATGAGTCTTGCAGGTGTAAACCCTAAAGATCAAATAACTAAAGGAAAAAAACTTTTAGAAATGGTTGGTCTGTCTAAGCGCATTACTCATAAACCAAATGAGATGAGTGGTGGAGAACAACAACGTGTTGCAATCGCTCGTGCTCTTGCAAATACTCCATCTGTCATCCTTGCAGATGAACCAACGGGCAATGTTGATTCTAAAAGCAGTAGCAAGATAATGGATATTTTAGAAGAAATAAACAAGCAAGGTAACACAGTTATTGTTGTTACACATGACCCAAATATTGCAAGTCGTGCTAAATGGATCATTAGGATAAATGACGGAATGGTAAGCGCATATGATGATAGATAATATCAAAATGGCTTTCAAAAACATAAAAGAACGTAAATCACGTGTTTTTCTAACATTAATTGGTATCGCAATTGGAATTATGGCAATTGTTGCACTACGTGGCATGGGACAAGGTATGGAAGAAGCAGTAAAAGGTGAACTTTCGTCTCTTTCAGATACAATTATTGTAACCACCGGTTCGATTAATGTTAACAGCATGGGCGGAGGTGGAAGCTTCTCAGGCAGCCAAGGTGTATATTTTACAGATAGAGATATTGAAACAGTAGAAAGGATTCAAGGCTTAAAAAGTGTTGATCCAGTATTATTTGGAGCAGGTGTTGTTAAGTATAATGGAATAACTCAAGTTGTTTCTTTTATAGGCATGGATGCCCAAAGAATGTCAGATATTTTCGGCATTGATTTTTTAGGACTCTCCGAAGGAGAATTTTTAACAAATGGCGATCAAAATAAAGCAATCATCGGTTATAATATCGCTCATGATTCCTTTGATACAGACATACCAATTGGAGGAAAAATTGAGATCAATGGTAATAATTTTGTTGTAAATGGTATATACAACAAACAAGGAGCAGGAATGTCTATTCCTACTGATGATAATATTTATCTAAATATCAGGGATTTTAAAAAACTTACAGGCGATAAAAATGTTAGTGGCATTCTTGTAAGAGTTTATGATGTCGAACAAGCAGAAGATATTGCTAATGAAATAAAAGAAAGCATTAATCAGAACCATGGTAGTGACGATTTTGCAAATGTTATAACTATGGCATCCATTATCGAGAGCATACAAGCTGTATTATGGATTATTCAAATGGTTCTTCTTGGTATCGCAGCAATAGCACTTGTGGTTGCATCTATTGGTATCATGAACACAATGCTTACATCTGTAATGGAACGAACCCATGAAATTGGTATTATGAAAGCAATTGGAGCACGAAACCGTGACGTTATGTCTATCTTTATAACTGAAGGAATATCAATTAGTTTAATAGGTGGACTTGTAGGGGTTATGCTAGGTATCGCTGGCTCTAGCGTTTTTACCAGAGCTATTGGATTTTCTGGTAACAGCGGTATGAGCCTCAGCCCAATTATTACCATTGAAAATATTGCTCTTGCTATGTTTGTTGCAATTTTGGTTGGCGTTATGTCTAGTTTATATCCTGCTAGAAAAGCTGCAAAGATGAGCCCAATTGAAGCTGTTAGATACGAATAATTTTCAAAATCATTATAAAAGAATTTGTGATTTTGTTAATTGTTATTTATTGTAATTTTGGGTTTTATATCGTTAAAAACCGAATAAAAAATCGACAATTATATAAAATACTATTATCATAAATAAGTTATATTAAAAATCTATCAAGAAAAAGGATGTAATACATTGACGATAACGTTTGATGAATACATAAAAAATTTTGATAAACATGTTGAAAAATATATCCTGCCAAAAAAAGATTGGACACCACCAGATCTTGCAGTATACGGGCCAAAAGACCCTTTTAAAGTACCTTTAAAAGAAGGAAAAGAATTACAATTTGAAGCTATAAAATACCAATTCAAAAACCATTATAAAAACAACAAAATGTATCATGAATTCTGCAAAGAATTAAATTTTACCGAAGATAAAATAAAAAAATATGAAGATTTAGAAAAAATACCTTTAATCCCAGGAGAATTCTACAAAGATTACCCAAATGGAAAAGATTTTGCTTTATGGCTTGCAAATATCTTTACAGGAGAAATACCTCCAGTAAAAATTTCTGGTAAAAATCCAACTTTTGACGATGTAATAAACTCATTTAACGCATCAGGTCTTGCAGTTGCATACAGCAGTGGAACAAGTGGCAGACATACATTTATCCCAAGAGATGAAAGAACATTTTTTATATCTGAATACGCAATTGCAAAAAACGCAATTAGCATGGCATATCCTGTTTATTCACATGATATGAAAGGCTATCTTTTAATGCCAAATCCATTTAAAACAAACGTTTTTGCAGGAAAAGTCTGTACTATTTATTTTGATGCAATATCTGAAGTAAAATCAGCAATTGACAGAGAAATAAATACTGAATTGATCAAACTGAGTATGACTGGAAGCGGTGGCTTTAAAACAAAAATGATAAAAAAATATCTTGCAAAAATGAACAAAAAAATAATTAATGATATAATAAAATGGATAGAAAAAAATGACAAAGAAAAAAATAAAATCGTTTTTGCAGGAGCACCATTTTTCTTATATGCTGTTACAAATAAACTTAAAGAACAGGGTAAAACCTTTGACTTCTCAGATAAAGGCGCTATCCTTACAGGAGGAGGCTGGAAGGTACATGAAAGTAAAAGGATTCCTGTAGCAGATTTTAGAAAACAAATGAAAGATGTTTTAGGAATAAATCCAGAGCACTGCCTTGATTTATATGGCATGGTTGAAGGCAACGGCTGGAATGTACATTGCCCAGAAGGGCATTACTTGCATATTCCTTATACATATTATCATCCAATGGTACTTGATGATGAATTCAAACCTGTAGGATATGGGAAATGGGGTCGTTTTGCATTTCTTGATGGCTCAACATTTAGCTATCCTGGTTTTATTATTAGTGGAGATAAAGTACGCATGCTTGAACACTGTCCAGTATGCGATAGACCTGGACCTGTTCTTGAACCAGAAGTTACTCGTGCAAGCGGCAAAGAAATGAGAGGTTGCGCAGAAGAGCTTAGAAAGATGATTTCAGCAGATGTTGGAGGAGATTAAATGACAAGTCTTGGCGAGATGAAAGAAAAAGGATATATCCCTCAAAAGATGTATGCAAAATTATTTGTTGCAGGTGCTTTTTCACTTAGTAAAACTCTTTTATTAAATATGAATGATTTAAAAAAACTAAGAAATATTCCTACTGGTTCTGAAAGATATATAAGACCTAAGAGAGAATATGAAATTCCAAAGTTTACTAAAGATATGAAGATAAATAATTCAAATGAAAAATATCTTCGCCCAACTCTTTATTGCGACCACAGAGAACCTGAAGTTGTTGCACTTGCCCATAAACTTGGTGCATATAAAAAAAGTGACAAAGAATTTGCAGAAGCAGCATTCGAGCTTGTAAAAGAACATATGACTCTTGAGATATGTCCGCTTAATCGCGTTGGAGAAACGTTAAACCGTGGAACAGGTACTTGTTTTCATTTAATTACAGCTTTTATTGCATTATGTCGTGCAGCAGGAATAAAAGCACGCTACAAAGTTTTTGCAATGAATATGATACAAGCATGGTATGATTCAGTTGTAGAAGCAGATCTGCTTGTAAAAAAATGGTACGACGCCATGGGTTATTTCATGCTTGAAGGAGAAGGAGAAGCATTTATCGATGGTAAATGGGTTGTCGCCCATGTTGGTCCAAGAGCTCCACGTCAAGCAGCTGCAGGAATTCCTATTACAAAATTTGGTGAAGATAGCATCGGACGCTGGTTTTTTGCAATCCCTGGTACAATTATGCGTATGGAGTCTATCCCATACGGCTTTGCAGGCTCAACAAAACTATTAAAAAAAATAGCACCCGGCTCAATGGAAAGAGTAAATATTAGTATATTAAAACAAATTGAAAAAGGCCGCAAGATAATAGAAGAAGCAGGCGGAGTAGAAGCCTATGATCATATGGTTCGTGCTCAAGAAGGTGCAAAAAAGCCTGAGCTTAAAATAGAAAATAAATCACAAATTGTTTTTGAGGACTGAGGGATTATGAGCAGAAAGATCAGTTATCCTGAACCAGATAAAGTTTTAAATGAAAAGCCATCTATTAAAAAATATTTAAGATATCTTTTGTTTTTTGGACCTGGTGCAATTGTTGCATCTATGACTATAGGACAAGGACAATTGATACTCGGCCCTCAAATCGGTGCATGGGCACAATTTGGTCTATTATGGCTTATAACTGCAAATATTGCATCATATATTTTCTGTTATATTGGTACTAGATTTACTATGGTATCTGGTGTAAATATAATGGATGTTTTTTCATATAAGACGAAAAAAGGATGGTTTAACTGGCTTTTATTTATAATTGTGATGATATTTATTCCAATTTTTACAGCAACAATAATCACTACTGTTGGTCAATCACTTGCATGGATAATTACAGGTACTTCAGCTACAGCATTATATCTGCCTCTTGGAATAGCAATTTCTCTTCTTGCAGCTTTTTTAATCATTTTTGCAAAATACAAATTCCTTGAGTTTGTCCAAGCATTTTTTGTAGTAGTACTTGGCATTGGTGCGGTAATCTCTGCAATTTTGGTACTGCAGTCTGTAACAAACGTTGATTATTTTGATATGATTATAAGTTTCTTTAAAATCGGTAATGTTCCCACATACCCAAGCTGGGTTGATCAAGCAAATGGTTTTACAAAAACACCTGTTCCAATGATTATGCTGGGATATCTAGGAACTCTTACGATTTCTATGATTCCACTTGTTGGATATTTTGGTTGGATAAAAGTAAAACGCTGGGGTATTTTTAAAGATAAAGAAGATCCAGAAAAATTTGAGGAGCAAAACTTTGAAGATTTTAAGAAAAACAAAGGATGTATAACATTTTTACCAGATTCAAAAGACGAAGTTACAAAATCAAAAAAACTTATGATTCCTTTAAAAGTTGATTTAGCAATAGCATTTATTATTGTATCAATTGTTTCTGCTTGCTACATAATATGCGGTAGATTCCTGCTTGGCCCACAGAATGGAACATATCTTTTACCAAGCAATATTGATTTAATAGAGCAGCAGTCAGTAATCTTTACTTCTCTTTCACCGATTCTTAAACCTTTGTTTCAGATAAGTGTATTTTTTGCTTTTTTTGGCACAATCTATGCTGGTTTTGAGGCAGCTGCTAGAATGATAAGGCAAACATCAAAAAATATTATTCCTAAGATATATAAAATGCAATACAGGAGATATCTTATTTTCTTGGTATTATATGTGTTATGTTTAGGTGTACCTCTTTCAATATTAATATACAAAGGACTTTCTTTTATGCTGATTCTAAGCATTACATTACTATTCATAGGGGTTATTTGTGTATTGTTTTATGGTATCGCAGTAGTTTATATATCTCAAAAGGTTTTACCTGAAAAATATAGATTAGGACCTTTTGGTTTAGCGTTAGGAATAATAGGGATAATATTAATGATAATCCCATTCCTTGCCTTTATTTTATAAAAATTATACTATTTATAATAAAATATTTATATGTATGCAAGTAATATATCAGTGTGTTTATGGTCATAAAAAAATATGTTTCATTAATAGTTTTTATGCTGATATTTTTACAAGTTATCAGCAGTTCTAATATCGCTTCAGAGCTAAAATCAACAGATATTTCAAACCTTTCTTTTAAACAAGAAATAGAAATACCATTTGATACAAATAGCGAACAAGCAAAATATCAAGCAATAGATATCAAAATAGATTTTTTAAAACAGTGCTATGCAAAAGATGAAACAGATAATTCAATAAGAGTAGGAATAGAAAAAGACAATGAAATAACAGAACTTGAATCACAAATTTATAACTTAGAAAAAATAGATGATACACATATAAGTTCTTGTGGATTGGTTTTTCTTATACCTGCCGAGGCAGATGGAACAGAAAAATACTATGTTTTTTATGATTCAGTCAAAACTGAAAGTCTAGATTACGAAAAACATGTATTTCTTGAGGATTCACATTATTTTTATGAACCTATCCCTGGTCAAAAGATAGATGTAGATTATTTTGGAATAAAAGAAAAAGATGATTATATTTATGCGGTAGTTCAAAAAGGAGAACTCCTGGGAAACCCTATTTCTCAAAGCATTCTTAAATTTAAACCTGGCTCAAAAGTAATTGAAACATATAATATCGAACAACTCGGTGTTTTTGACATGCGTTATGGAATTTTTGCTCAACCAGGTTATGTTGGCAGCTCATGGGCAACTAGTGTTAAAAAAACTGTTCTTGTAGAAGGTAACTTAATGATTAGAATAAGAATACAGTGTACATCGCCTAAAGGCGATATACTAACAGATAACATTTATACGTATTATCATTCACCCCTTGACACTAAAAGAATCTTTGTTGATGTATATCATGAAGTTTTAAAGGATGTAGCTGTTGAAGAGCCAAGTCTTATAGATGGTATATATGGCGGTATTGTCTCAATAAAATCTAGAAGCTCAACAATTGAAAAGATGAATGTAGGTGAAATACTTCCAAAAATCCATGTTTTTACAAAATCCGAAAATATTGAATCTTTTCCTGTACCCGAAAATCCTAGTACAATAGAGCCAGAAGTAGTAATTGGAACAAAAGATGACATAGACTTAGGCAAAAACGCTTGGATTAGCCTGAGTAATCCATCTACAGATATCGCTCATGGAATAATACTTGATTCAAACACTGGCATAAACCCAGAAGAAGACGGCATTCAAGTTAAAGCATGGGTAAAAGAAAATGTTAAACTGCCAGGTCTTGAAGCAGACACAGGCAATTTATATATTGCACGCAACTCTTATGAAAATAATAAACATAATCCTGACTTAAAAAAAGGTTTTAATGCTAATTTTAAGGCTTTGTTTGTAACATATACTACAGGTGGTTTTGAAAGTATAAATAAAGAATCAGATATTTTTCAAAAACTTGATAGCATCAGGCCTACTTTAAGAGAAAATATTACTCAAGAAGAAACAGAAGAATTAGAGCGTTTCTCACTTTCTACTTATGTTCATTTAGCACCATCTATAGTTTTAGGTTCACTACTTTCTGCTGCAACTGGTAAAAAATTTGCATATATCTATGCTGAGCTTTACAAGGATAATGGTTTTAAGTCATCTGGTTCTGTTTCTCGCCTGGCACTTGGCTCCATGGATTTTGATTTAGAAGGCAAATCATTTCTTGAAAAAATAAAAACTGTTTTTGGTATTTTTGATATTAAAAATTCTAGTTTTTTCAAAAAAATTGTTTTTCCTAATCTTAAACCTGGAAATTATGTTGTCAAAGTTTTCAGGGAAAATACTATTTTTGGTGACAAGCAAAAATTTATTGGTTATGGAATTGCAGATGTCACTAAAGACACTAATGTTAGAATTTTTTGCAGCTCTCAAGGCACCTGTAGTTTTTCTGCCTTTGATCAGAAAGATCTTGGTGTCAAAGATGTAACTTTTTATCTTTTGCAGGATAATTCTGTGATTGCCAACGGTGTTTCTGATATTAACGGCTCTGTTGTTTTAAAAGTACCGACTAGTATAAAAAATTCCTATACCTTGCGTGTTTTATACAAAGGATTTTTGATAGAAGAAAAAAAGATACGCGTTGGACCTTTGAATCATTTTAAAATATATATCGATAGTTTTAATCTAAATCTTTATAATCTAAATGTTAAACTTGTTGACAAATGGAATCTTGCTCCTAAAGTTGATGTAAATCTTGCTCTAACAAGTAATGAAATGTTTGAACCATTAAGTATTTCTGCTAAAAAAATAAGTTTCGATGAATATATTTTTGAAAATATTATTGAGGAAGATTATACTTTGAGCCTGAGATATAAATCATTTGAGCTTTTAGAAAATATCAAAGTTGAAAAAGATAAAACAATCGATCTTGTTTTACCTGCAGAGTACACTGTTTCTTTAAATATTATGAATAAT
>CAZFAZ010000017.1:0-4051 GCA_964517155.1 uncultured Thermoplasmatales archaeon | reverse complement strand
TGTAACTATTTCTAAGCTTTCTAAATTACTTGATTTGTCCACCACTGCTGTAGAAAAGAATATCGCTAAATTAAAAGAAAAAAGATTGCTTAAGAGAGTTGGTCCTGCAAAAGGGGGTTATTGGAAGATAATCAAGTAAATCTATTATCTTTGATTGTTTTGTTATCTATAGCTCTAAAATGTTGTGAATCCTCATAAGTAAAAACAGATCCTTACTAATCCGAGGATACAGTAAATAGTTTCTTGTAAGGGGTGTTCCTCCTTTAAAAATCAAAGCATTCATATGGGAAAACTTTTTCTTGCCTTTGAGTTCTTGCCATGTGATTAGAATAGCTGAATTGTAATTTTTTTACAAAAATATTAAATATATGTTTAAACATAAACATAATTATGGCATTTAAAACCTTGACAATAAAAGAAAGTATATACAAAAAATTATTATTAATGAAAAGAAAAGATGAAAGCTTCAGCGACCTATTTGAAAGATTAAGCAATTCAAACCTGGAAGTACTAAAGAAAATGCGCGGATGCAACACTTACGAAAATAAGCAAGAAATGTTAAAAGAAATCTATGATAAAAGAAAAGAAAAAAGATACGGGTGATAAAAATGATAATAGTTGATACAGATGTCCTCATTGAAATTTTTGATAAAAACTCAGAAAAAGGAAACCTTGCTTTAAAAAAACTTGAAAGCTCAGGTGAAGATATTGCAATAACTTCTATCACTCTTCATGAAATATTATTCGGCCATTACAAACATAATAAAAAAGTAAAAGATATACTTCAAATAAACACAATAGAATTTAATAAAAATGATTCAGAGCTCTCAGCAAAAATAGAATATGATTTTGATAAAAAAGGAGAACTAATTACAAGAACCGATACAATGATTGCTGCAATTGCACTAAACAGAAAAGCAAAAATCTATACTTTTAACAAAAAACATTTTCAAAAGATAAAACAACTAACATTATTTGATTAAAATATGTGGCCGTAGTAAAATCACAACAAAAAACAAGTAACGAGAACATTAAAAAATAGACATTAACTATCTCTTTATGGATTAACTTTTTTCTACCAGCAAACTCCTTCATACATTTTTATTATTAGAAAAAAATGCTGTTATTCTATAGCTGATAAGAAAAGTGGAGCTGGAATAAGAAATAATGTTTTATCTTTTATCTGTCGCATTTCTATAGTATTTTTTGTTACGACGATGCCTTTTTTTAAGTTAAATAAATCTAAAAACTTTAAGATTCCCTGTAAATCTTTATCTTTTAATTCATTTTTATATTTTACTTCGATGGCAACAATTTTTCCTGCGCGCTCTATTACAAAATCCACCTCGTACGCATCTTTCCAATAAAATAAACGTGGGTTAAGAAGACCTGTTTGCTTTTTTAGATGCCTTATTAGACATATTGAAACAGCTGTTTCCACATTCTTTGAAGCAAGACTGTCGCTAAGTGTGGTCTCATAATTAAGAGCTGTGTTAAAACCAGGATCTATCAGATAAAATTTTTTATTTCGACGTGCTTTTTTAAGTATATTTTTAGTAAAATATTCACAAGTGATAAGTAAACCTGCCGCTTCTAGATAATTTAGATACGTTCTTGCGGTTTCAAGAGTAAGATGAAATGATTTAGCTATGGAATCATAACTCAAGGGAAGAGTGGTCTTTTCTGCTACAAGATAAATCATATCTTCTAAAATGCTTGGATCTCTAATTTCATATCTAGATAATATATCTTTATAGATAGTTAAACTAACATAATTCTGTCTTAGAGTGTTGTGCCAAGAATGTATGTCATATCTTTGAGATAATTGCAGGGGAAAACCACCCCATAAGAGATATTTTTGAAATATTGGTTCTAATTTTTGCTGTTCAGATATTAAAAGCATCTCATTTTTTATAGTTTTATATATTGTTTCATCAAAGGTAAAATTAAGTTTTGGTTTATTTCCTAAAAATGTAGAATATTCTTTAAAAGACAAAGGAAAAATAGATTTGAATATAAAACGACCTAATCCTGATTCTGTTGAGTCTTTTAACAAAAGTGTAGATGATGAGCCAGTAGCATAATAATAATTTTTATCTTTATTATCTATAAGGGTTTTTAGGTTAACCGACCAATTTTTATCAAAATGAACTTCATCAAAAAAATAATAGTTCTTTTTTGTTTTTCCAGTAAGTTCTTGATGAGTCGTTATGATGTCATTAATGGATGCATCTTTGAGTAGATCCATTGGAGCATATGTAATATTAAAAGGGTCAATTGATTCTAGAAGATGTTTTATTGTTTGTAACATAGCTGTTGTTTTACCAGATTGACGAGGGCCTATCAAAACCATTGCTTCATTTGTAGAAATTTTTTGCAAGTCTTCAACGATACCTCTTTCAGTTTTAGGAATGTCAGGTATTGCTGTTTTTGATTGCCACCAAGGATTTTTCAAATTCAAAATCGTCTTTAGGTCTTTAATCATTGATTAGTGTAAATATACTAATTGTTTATAAATATATCTGTTATATTAGACTAAAAATAGTTAAATAACTCTAATATAAAAGACTTAATGTACATACATCCCCATAAAATTAAACAATTTTTAATGTTTTCAATTTACCCTCGGAAACTGTTTTTTTTTGTCTTAACGTAAAACAAAAGCATATAATTCTAAAAGATAAAGTTAAGATAAAAATCCAAAATTAATTTGAGTGAAAAAGAGGTATATCAATGACCAACAAAAGTTATAAATTTTACCATTATTTTTAAAATAAATTCAAAATTATAAACTTAAAAAGCCTTTAACTTTTTTCTACCAACACACACCTTCATAAACTTTAGCGTTTTCTGCTTCTTTTACTCTACGACCGTCTATAACAATTTTACCAGAAAAATCAAGTTTTCTAAATTCAGCCCATTCAGTCGTCAGAAGAACCGCATCTGCGTCTTTAATTGCATCTTCTGCAGTTTTACAATAGTTTATACTGGGATGTATTTTTCTAAAGTTATCTATTGCCTGCGGATCATATGCTTGTACTTTTGCTTTTTCTTCTAATAATTTATCAATTATTGGTTTTGCCCGGGTATCACGTATATCATCTGTATCTGGTTTAAAAGCAAGACCCAGGACTGCGATTTTTTTATCTTTTAAAACAGGGATATGTTTTTTTAATAAGTCGATTAACCGCAACGGCTGCTGACTGTTTACAAGTACTGCACTTTTCATGATTTCACATGATACATTCTTTTTATCACCCAATGTTATCAACGCATATACATCTTTAGGAAAACAACTTCCGCCCCAGCCGATACCTGCATTTAGAAACGATCGTTCAATACGCTTATCAAGTCCCATACCATCTGCTACTTCATAGGTGTCAATTCCAAGTTTCTTACAAAGATTACCAAGTTCATTGATAAAACTAATCTTTGTTGCTAAGAAGCAGTTACTTGCATATTTTATCATTTCAGCGGCTGAAAGCGAAGTTTCAACTATTGGACAAGAAAAATCTTTATACAGTTCACCAAGTATTTCTTTGGTTTTTGTATCATAAAAACCATTTACAACTCTATCAGGATGCAAAAAATCATCAACTGCTACACCTTCTCGCAGGAACTCAGGGTTCATACCAAGCCCAAAATCAATTCCTGCTTTTTTCAAAGAATACTTTTCAAGTAATGGAAGTACAACCTCAGAAGTTGTACCAGGAACCACTGTACTTTTTACAACAACAACGTGAAAAGACATCTTGTTTTTAATTTCCCGGGCAACCTCCTCAGATGATTTTTTAATATATGTTAAATCTATTTCACCTGTTTTTTTAGAAGGCGTTCCTACACAGATAAATGTAACATCTGAATTTTGTATTGCATATTGGTAATCAGTTGTTGCAGTGAGTTTATCCTTACTTTTTTTAAGTAGTTCTGTTAATCCTTTTTCATATATAGGTGAAATACTTTTATTTATCAAATCAACTTTTTTTCTGTCAACATCAACACAAATGACATTATGTCCAAGTGATGCAAAACATGCACCGCTTACAAGTCC
>CAZFAZ010000016.1:0-8631 GCA_964517155.1 uncultured Thermoplasmatales archaeon | reverse complement strand
AAAATTTGTAATTAGTTTTAAACATGCATGTTTTCTGGAGCGTTATCATAAAGACCCAAAGATTAAATCACCTGATAGCCGTGATGAAAATATTTTTATTTTAAAACCTAAGCGTCTTACCGGCACTTATTCGAATGAAGATTACACTGATCAGTATATTAAACGTCGTTTGAATTATCCAAATATTATAACTGCAGAGGACATTAGAAAAAAACCTAGTGAGTACATTGTTGTTTTGAATTTTTGGTATTTTAATCAACTTATTGATTTAAAACCTAAAGGTGGCGTGTATATTCATTCTCTTTCTGAGCCTTTTAATGAAGAAATGGAGATTTCTTATGAACGTATGGTCAATTGGGTTAAGTTTTTTGATATGGATTTTGTTCAGTCGCATTGTTCTGGTCATATCAATGGTTTTGATTTGAAAAAATTACTAGAAGATGTTAAACCAAAAGAGTTGTTTCCTATTCATACTGAAAAACCTGAGTTGTTTAGTAAACTTAACATGAAAACACATATTGTAAAAGAAGCAAAAACCTACAAAATATAGTTTTTATTTTGCTATTATTATAATAAATTGTTGTTTTTTGCACCATTATCTTTTTATTTTTGTCACAATTATAAGGAAAACTGTTTAAAGTAGAAGCTTATAAATACATTAAAAACAAAAACCCTCTATCTAAGGGGAGGAAATGATAAAAAATGACTGATTTACTTGATTATTCAAATAAAAAAGATGAGCAGACTTTGATTAAAACAGATGTAGGTAAACGCAAAAAAGAACAATACATTGAAAACTTGCGTGACGGTGATGTTGTAAACGATTTTTATGCTGTTAAAATAAAAAATCCTCCACGAACATATAAACGGGGCACCTGGTTTGGTCTAGTGGTTACTGATAAAACCGGTGAGATTTCTGTAAAATATTGGGGTGGAGACAATAAAGACCGCGTGAAAAGACTTTATGATAGTTTTAAAACAGGCGATGTCGTACAAATTCGCCTAGGCAACGTTGAAATATATGAAGAAAAGCCTCAGATTAGTATAAATGAATCAAATGGTGGAATACGCAGATGCGGTTCTAATGAATATGATGTATCAGATTTTATTGTCTCACTTGAAAAAGAAAAAATAAAAGAATTATTCAAGTTGATTAAAGAAGATATCGAATCTATAAAAAATCCTCAAATTAAAAATCTTCTTAACGCTTTTTTTAAAGATTCAAATTTTGTTAATGATTTCTGCAGCAGCCCTAGTGCTATGACGCATCATCACAACTATGTTGGTGGAAATCTTGAGCATACTGTAGGTGTTGTAAGGCTTTGTAAAAATATTTGTGAGATGTACCAAGGGATAAACAGGGATTTAACAATATGCGGTGCAATTCTACATGATATAGGTAAGATTAAGGAATATTATATTACTGCATCAATTGATAAAACAGATATAGGTAATTTCATTGGCCATATTGTTATGGGCGATCGCTGGATTCGTGAGAAAATAAAAGAAATCAGAGATAATGAAGAAGGTTTTGATGAAGAACTGGAAAACAAGATTTGCCATATTATCTTAAGTCATCATGGAAAATATGAGTTTGGCAGCCCACGTATGCCCAAAACTGTGGAAGCGATGGTTGTTCATGCCGCAGATATGATGGATTCACAGGTAAAAAACTTTATACAAAACATTGAAGAAGGTCGTAAAAACAGTGATGATGACTGGGGTTTTATCTGGGATTCAGATTTGGGTATGAAAAGACCGATGTATCTTGTAAATAAGGAATAGATAATGAACAAGAAATTAATTGATATTTTGTGTTGTCCTATCTGCAAAAAGGATTTGCATTTAACTGTTGAAAAAGAAGAAAAAGATGAGATTATTAAAGGTATTTTTACTTGTAAAAAATGTAATAAAATCTATAAAATATCAGATGGTGTTCCTGCTCTTTTGCCAAAATAATTATTTATTTTCTTATAACAAAGATTAAAGTAATTATAGATAAAAATATAGCAAAGATCATGCCAATGAGTATTGATAAGCCTACATCAGATTCACCTATTATCTCTTGAGTATCATCCTCATCTCCAGGGTTAAGAGGTATGTCTTCATCTGGTTCAGTCGCGTCGCCTTCATCGTCATCAACATAATCAGTTTCTTCTTTTATCAAGATAGTTGCCGTATCAGTATTTGTGCCTCCTGCATTATCTACAACTGTAAGTGTTATTGTATATTCACCTGGTTTTCTGTAAACATGTGTTACTTGTTGTCCTTCAGAAGGATATTTTTCAACATATGTGCCATCTCCAAAATCCCAATTGTATCTTATGATCATTCCATCTAAATCTTTACTATTAAAAGCATTAAAATAAATTGTTTCATGTACATATCGATAACTCGGAAGTTCATCTATCTCTGCAATTGGTAAGATATTAGAATATAATACAACTTGATCTGATCTAATAATCATACCTGGGGTGACAGCATTATACGTTATATTGTTGTAAGGCCATGTAAAATTTAAAAAAAAGTTTTGTTTTTTGTATGCCTCAAAAATTAATTCTGCACAAGTAAAACCGTTTTCTCCATAAGGTTTACCAATCTGTTTTTTTGCCCATTCAACAGCTGAATTTCTAATTTTTTGATCTGTTTCTACATATCCAAATGTTATATTTGTAGCCCACAACTTCAAAAACCAATAAGGAGTAATTACAACACCAATCCATTCATTTTTAAAAGGCGCAAATAAATAGGGTGTAGCCTCAATAAAATTGTTGTTTCCAACATACATTGCTATATGATCATTTGCATATCCTGGCAGTGATTGTATCTGTGATAGACCTCGCATATCTGCAATTTTTTGAATATCTGATTTTACATCACAAAATAGTAAATCACCAATCTTTAAATCAGAAGGAAAATTCATTGAACCATTCTCATCTGATACATCTGCTTTGGATAAACATCTACTGTCAGTAAAAAGATTAGACAATTGTAAAAATAATAATAAAAGAATAAAAAATGCTAATGCCCTTATCTTTAACATATTTTAAAATATTTATTATAATATTTCATATAAAAATATTTCTACCAAATACATACAGTTTTTTAAAAAATTGGTTTATATAAAACTTCTAATGTCTTTTAACAAATCTTTAGATTCTTCCAAATCCGTTATATATTTTTTAAAACGAGTGGCACGTCTATCAAGTATTATCGCAACTCCTCTATCTTTATCATCACGAATTAATCGTCCGATAGATTGTAAAAGTTTTCTAGCAGCTGGTGCTTCAACAGTGTATTCCCATCCTTTTCTAAATTTTAAATCATAATAATGCTGCAGACCTCTTTGACGTGCAGTAGGTTTTGGATAAGGAATACCAACAATTAATGCAATTTCAAGTTGTTCTGCAGGAAAATCCATACCTTCAGAAATACGTCCACCCATGACGCTAAACAATGCAGCACCCTGGCTTTCTCCGTTACCGCATTCTTTAAAATCAGATACTAAATCCATTAAAGCAGATTGCGACATCTTTTGCTCTTCAAAAAAAACAGATCTGTTAATTTTATTGATATCATCATTACAGCGAAACATGTTCATAACGTTAAAACTTGGGAAAAAAACCATAGTGTTTTTCGGAAAACTGTTACAAACACTAGTAACATGATTTATCATACGATTAACCATGTCTTCATCTTTTAGAATATCTTCATATTTTGTAGAAACATCACTTACAAAAAGAATTTTTCTGTTCTCTTTTGGAAAAGATGAAGGAAAAGATACCAATTCTGTATTTTCAGGAAGACTCAAAGAATCCCTGTATTCTTCTAAAGGCTCAAGGGTTCCACTCATATGAATAGTTGAATGAAAACATCTGAGAATATCTGTACCTACACCAGGGTCAAGACAATATGCCTCTACACGCGGGTTGTTACCACCGCCGGTATCAACTACTAGTTTTGCGTACTGCTCCATTTCAAGGCTAACCCAAAAATCTAAAAAAATACCGAGGCTGTGAAGAAAAGACCTTGGAAGTTTTCCTTCTTTCTGACGGTACTCTCTTATTTTTTCACCATACGCAACAAGATCTCCTATAATATCATGAAGTGTTCTACTAGTAATTTTTAGACGACCAATTATCTCAGTTTCAAATTCATGACTTGGGATAAATGCATCTGTATTTTTTACACCACCTGTACGTATACCATTTTCAAGTATCCCATATACATAAGTATCGCGAATATCAGAAACTATACTCTCAACTGTTTTACAAAAACCAGAAACTGTTACTCGCCCATCAAGAATAGAAGGATCACCGTATTTCTCCGCTTCAGAGCCGCAGCTAGTAAGCATAAATAAACTAAGTTCTGATGAATACAACTCACGGATATATTCAGGAAGATTGTGAGCTTCGTCAACAATAAGAATTATATCATTCTCAGGAATATTTAATGAATCTAGTAACATGTTGCGAATCATTAAATCAAAAACGTAAACATAGGGGACAACAACAAGTGTGCTTTCTTTCATTAAAATCTTATTTATTTCATATGGACAGATGCCTTTTTTTTCACAATATTCTATGAATTCTTCAGCGGTTGGAAGTTTTTCTTTGAACCATTTTTTTGCTTTATCTGTTTTTTCTTTGTCAAGAAAACTACAATAAAATTTACATCCTTGTGAAGGATTATTTTTTGTTTTCTTTTTTTCACTATTACAAAAGCGGGATAACTCCTCAGATGTGCCTTTTGAAAATTCACTGTTGTTTCTTGCAAGTAGGCACATGTTTCCTCGCCCTTGCATCCCAACACCTGTGAGAATATCTTTGATATCTGGGTTTTTTTCTCTAATAGAGCGAAGTTCTAGTATTACTTGTCTTTGTTGGGCGTTAGTACGAGTAGTATAAACAATTTTTTTACCATTTTTCAATGCATATTCAAGTGTTGCTGAAAGTGCACATATTGTTTTACCCGACCCTGTTCCTGACTCAAAAACTAGATGTTGCTTATCATCTAATGTTCGTTTGATTGTTTGCATTATTGCTATTTGATTTTTTCGTGGTTTGTATGGAAAAAGATTCATGTTTTGCAGCTTTGGTATATCTGATTATAATAAAAAGCCTTATTAGGACATTATTTAAACTATTATTTTTTAATGGATTTAGTTATGGCTTCAAATCCATTTGACGAAATAAAAAATAAACTTAATTCTAAGATTCCTGCTAGTTTGATTAAGTATTTGCCTAAAAAATGGGAGAAAAACGGTGAAGTTTTAATAATTGTATTACCCGATTTACTAAAAAAATATGAAAAAAATATTGGAGAGGTTTATGCCAATGTTTTAAACTGTAAATCTGTTTTAAATGATACAGGCGGGATTTCAGGAGAGTTTCGTAAACCTGATAACAAGGTTATTTTTGGTTCAAATGATACTATAACAATTCACAAAGAAAACGGTGTTAAATTTAAACTCGATCCTCAAAAGGTCATGTTTTCATCTGGCAATATTAGTGAACGTATTCGTATGGGAAGTATTTCAAAACCTGGTGAGGTAGTTGTTGATCTTTTTGCAGGTATTGGTTATTTTACTTTGCCAATGGCAGTTCATAGTAAACCTAAAACGATTTTTGCTTGTGAAAAAAATCTTGTTTCTTATAATTTTCTTTGTGAAAATGTTTCTTTGAATAATGTTAATTCAATTGTTCAACCAGTTTTTGGTGATAACAGAGACGTTGCACCAACTGATGTTGCCGATAGAGTAGTTATGGGTTATTTTGGTGCAACTATTCGTTTTTTACCAACTGCTTTTAGATGTCTTAAAAATAATTCAGGCATTATTCATTTACATGATAAATTCCCAGATGATGATACATCAAATATGACTATGGAGCATATCAATAACGAGGCAAGAAAACTTGGTTTAATTGTTAATTTATTAAATTATATAAAAGTGAAGTCTTTTGCACCAGGTGTAAGTCATTACGTCTTTGATCTTGAGGTTAGTGAAAGATGAAAGAGAAGATCTCTTTAGTTGTATATCATTCAAATGAGGATGATCCTCGTAAATGTAGTGCTAGAAAGCTTGCTAAGTTTGGTTTTGCAAGTCTTCAGAAAAATATTAAAAAAGTTCCAAGAGACATGATTCTTTTGAATCCTTTTTCTGAAAAAAGTTTGTCGCCAGAAGATAAAAAAATTGCTTTTAAAAATGGGATACTTGCTCTTGATTGCTCATGGGAAAACGCTGAAAATAGTTTTGAATATCTTAACAGTAAAAATAATTCAAGAGCGCTGCCCTTTGTCGTTGCTGTAAATCCTGTAAATTATGGTAAACCTTTTAAGCTTTCAACATTGGAGGCTTTTGCTGCCGCGTTATATATCCTTGGAGAGGTTAAAACGGCTGAAAAAATTCTTGATTTGTATAAATGGGGACCTAACTTTCTTGTCTTAAATAAGGAGCCTCTTGAAGAATATAGGAAATCTAAGGACTCTAAAGAGATAATTAAGATTATGAAACAGTATATCTAAAGAGTAGTTTTAAGTAATAAAATAATATTTCAGAAGCAAATTAATAGTAAAGAAAGGGATTTTAATGACATCAGTTCTTGAAACATTCTTCAAACCAAAAACAATCGCTGTAGTAGGCGCAAGCAAAGACTCAAGAAAAATAGGACATGCTGCGCTTAAAAATATACTAATTTCTGATTATCAATGTAAGATTTATCCAATAAATCCTCAAGAAAAAATGATACTTGGGCTTAAATGTTACAAAAAAGTAACAGATGTACCAGGTATTTTAGATATGGTCTTAATTTCTGTTCCCGCAGCAATTGTACCAAGTGTTTTAAAAGACTGTAAAGAAAAAAACGTCAAAAATGTAATAATCATCTCTTCAGGTTTCAGTGAGATAGGGAATCATAACCTAGAAACTGAGCTGAAAACAATAATAAAAGATTCGAAAATGCGAGTGCTAGGGCCAAATGTCATGGGTTATAAAAATGCATCAATAGGTCTTGATGCAAGCTTTGTATATGGAAACCCTCGCAAAGGAAGTGTAGCTCTTATTAGCCAAAGCGGGGCACTAGGAATTGGTATGATATATCTTGCAAACAATGAATATATGGGTGTATCAAAAATAATTGGCGTTGGAAATAAAATAGATATTGACGATGATGATTTGATAGATTATTTTGCAAATGATCCTGAAACAAAAGTGATAGGACTTTATATAGAAGCAGTAAAAGACGGCCGAGAATTCATGAATGCCATTAAAAGATGTGACAAACCAGTACTTGTGGTAAAAGCAGGGAGAAGTGCTGCAGGTGCAAGAGCAACAGCGTCACATACCGGCAGTATGGCCGGTAGCGATAAAATATATAGCGCAGCAATAAAACAAGCAGGGGGAATACGCTGCAGAGATATCATAGAACTATTTGATATGGCAAAAGCACTCAGCGGGCAACCACCCGCGCAAGGAAACCGCATAGGAATAGTAACAAACGGTGGAGGACTAGGGATAATGCTTACAGATGCATGCGAGGAAAATGGGCTTGTTATACCAAAACTTTCCCATAAAACATTCAAAAAAATAGATGAAATAGTACCTGATTTAATAACACCAAACAACCCTGTAGATGTAGTAGCAGACGCAGGATTTTTCAGATATGAAGCTGCAACAAGAGCTCTTTTAGAAGATCCAAATATCGACGGAGTAATAGTTGCATCAGTTCACGGCGGATATGCTCGTCCTGAAGAATTCACAGGTGCGATACTTAAGATGATTCGTGAAAGAAAACTACATGAAGAATTCAAAAAACCAATACTTGCAACATGGGTCGGAGGACGAGAATACGAAGATTTAGTACTTGATTTAAAATCAGCAGGTGTTCCAATATACCCAAGTAGCTGGAGAACAGCACGTGCAATGATGGGTTTATATCAGGAAGGATTAAAAAAGAAGCAAAAAAGAAAAAATAAAATTTAATCTTTAATATTTTATACAGAAAAGACATAAATATCTGTTTTTCCTTCTTTTTCATATGAATTTTCATAAATGCGCAATATTTCTTTTTATTTCTGTTTTGATTGCAGGCTCTGTAAATATCAATGCACATGTACAAAAAAATATTGAATCAAACAGGTGGTATGTTGGTGGAGCAGGATCAAATAATTTAACTAGTATCTCAGAAGCACTCGTATATGCCTCAAATGGAGATATCTTACTTGTTTATCCTGGCACATATATTGAAAGCGTAGTTGTAAATGTATCTGTTAATCTAATCGGATTGCAAGGTTATAATGACACAATAATTGATGGTAGCCATAAAAGTCCTCCTTTGATTGTAAATGCAAATAATTGTTATATTTCTGGGTTTACATTTATAAATCCTGGAGATAATTTTAAAAATATAGCCTGCGTAAGTTTAAAAAGTAGTTTTTGTAATTTTTCAAATAATCTAGTTTTAATGAAAAAAGTGTATCATGCTGATACGAAATCTGCAGTAGAAGTTACCGAAGGACACTCAAACATTTTATATAATAACAAGACTTTTGCAGATTTAGGTTGAAAGAACACTTCTTTGCTCTTTCAATCTCCCAGCTAATTGAATAAACACCCAACGTTTCAACCGTTTA
>CAZFAZ010000015.1:0-9426 GCA_964517155.1 uncultured Thermoplasmatales archaeon | reverse complement strand
ATGCTGCTACAGTGCTTGATAAGCCTATTGACAATACGATAATTGCCAAAACCATTATTGATAATTTTTTTATTTTATCCATCTTTACACCTCTACCTCAAAATATATTACTCTTTTAATTACTTTTTGTTTTCTTTAAAATTATTATTTCATTGACTTCATCGACAATTATCCCAATTGCAATTCCACATATAACTCCTATTAATAAACCAGTTAAAACTCTAATAACATTATTACTCTCCCAAAAACCAAAAAGCTGAAACAAACCATCAATTCCAATAGGAACTAAACCTAACACTATTAAAAATATGAATTTTTCATTTAACTCAATTTTATAAAAAAGCATAAAACCAATTCCAACTGCCAGACCAAGCCATATAGCAGTACAACGAGAGCAAAAAGGCATCTGATTTTCATTTACAAAAAAACTTCTATCTGCTTTTTGATGACATAAAGCATCACCACATCCATAAATAGAGTTCCATGGTGCAGACATATTATCGATTTTTTCTTGGTTATCAGTAAATCCCGTGAGTCCATCTAGTTTATCAACACTTCCCATTGGTAGCGCTAATGGTGCTATAAACTGCAATAATGCCCATATAAAAAATACTAAAAATAAAATGAATATAATTATTGTACTCTTAGAAGATTTTTCCCTTTTTTCCATTTTCAAATTCATCTCTTGAGTAAAAGATCAGTACAAATGCAATGATGCTAAGAATAGATCCGATAAGGAAAAAACCAAATGAAAAAATCGCTAAAAACGAGCCTACGACTGCAAGATCAAAATGTTGACGTTTAACACAAGCAATCACTGCAAGTATTGCAAATACTGAAAAAATAATTACAATGCTTAAACAGCCAAGAGTGTTAAATTTTATTATTTCATTTTCAGTTGTACCCTGCTGCATTTTAATATTTATATCAGAAGAAAAAAACGGAGTTACAAGCAACTCAATTTCTTGTTTATTGTAACCTTGCTTTGTAATTTGTATTGTCTGCAGGCCAAGTGTTGCATTTTCTAAAATATAAGTTCCATTCCCCCTACTTTCAAATGTTTTATCTGATAAAACTACATTTACATTTTCAAGACTTAAATTTGATTGATCAGTTACATAAACATTAATATTTCCTTTAAGACCCATCGCTGAGGCTGTATTAAAAGTAGTTCCAATAAAAACATCAGAAAAAACAGCAGTAGAAAGTCCAATTGAAAAAACACAAACAAGCAATAATACAGCAATTAATGGTTTATTAGAACGTGGTTTAATACTTGAAAGAATAGTTTTACGTGGCTCTCCATGCTCCTCCCAAGAACATTGCTTAGAACCACCTTTATTTTCACATTTAACTTTAATACTAAATTCATTTTTACATTCTGGGCAAGTTGCATTATGAGTTTTATTTTCATCAGGCAAATCCAAAACAAACTCTTTTTTACATTTTGGACAGATAGTCCTACCTTTCAAGTATACTTCACCTATTCCTTGATAGTTATTTTAGGTTAAGTATATTTCTATAATTTTTAAAAAACTTTCTTTTTTAAAATTTGTTAACAGCACTGCACCAATATTTATATAATAAATCTTTATTCCCTAGGAAATATAAGGATAATATAGGCGGTATCAAATATGGCAAGATTCCCTGAAGCAGAAGCACGTATACTAAACAAAAAAGTATGTATGAAATGCGGTTGTGTTAACGCACCGAAGGCAGATAGATGCAGAAGATGCCGATCAAAAGAACTAAGAGTAAAGGCAAAAGAAGGACGCGGAGTCTAATCATTTCTTTTTTTAACCGTCATATTTAATAGCATTTTTCCTTTTTTGGTTTTGTAGGTTGAAAAATTTATGCCTGAGACAAAAGTAAAAAAAACAGACGATTTCAATGAATGGTACAATGAAATAGTCGAACTTGCAGATTTATGTGATAAAAGATATCCAATTAAAGGTATGAATGTGTGGCGACCCTATGGTTGGACATTAATGACTTATGTAGATAATATGATTAGAGATGAGATGAGAAAAACTAATCATCAAGAAGTAAATTTTCCATTATTGATACCTGAATCATCATTTAAAAAAGAAGAAGAGCACATCGAAGGATTTGGCAGTGAAGTATACTGGATTACACATGCAGGATTAAACAAACTTGAAGAACGCTGGCTTTTACGTCCAACATCTGAAACTGCTATGTATCCTATGTTTTCACTTTGGATACGCTCACATGCAGATTTACCTTTGAAAACCTTTCAAATAGTAAACACATTCAGATATGAAACCAAACAAACCCGTGCATTCATACGCGTTCGTGAAATACATTTCTTTGAAGCACATACCTGCCATATTGATTTTGAAGATGCTGAAAAACAAATACGAGAAGACAAAGAAATAGCTAAAAAACTATTTGACAAACTATGCCTTCCTTTTATATTTTGTAAAAGACCAGAGTGGGATAAATTTGCAGGGGCATATTACACAATAAGTATAGATGTTTTAATGCCTTCTATGAGAACATTACAACTCGGCTCAATTCATCAATATCGTGACAACTTTGCAAAACCATATGAAATAAGCTATGAAACAGAAAAAGGAGAACATGCATTTTGCCATCAAACAACATATGGTATGAGTGAAAGAATACTTGGCGCACTTATTGGTATTCATGGAGATAATAAAGGCCTTATACTACCGCCAGAAGTTGCACCAATTCAAATAGTTATAATACCAATTATCTTTAAAGGAAAAGAAAAAATTGTTCTTTCTGAATGTAAATCTTTAGAAGAAAAATTAAAAACAGCAGGTTTGAAAGTTCATGTTGACGATAGAGATATAACACCTGGGAACAAATACTATGGATGGGAATTAAAAGGAGTTCCTTTAAGAGTTGAAATAGGTCCACGTGATATAGAAAACAAACAAATAATGCTTGTTAGAAGAGATACATCTGAAAAAAAATCAGTTCCAATTATTTCATCTGTTGAATCAATTAAAAAAGAATTAGAAAATATTGCCAAAAATCTTTTTGATAAAGCCAAAAAAATTCTAAATGAAAATATACACAGAGTTGAAAATATTAAAAAAGCAAAAGATTTGAAAGGCATCGTTGAATTACCTTGGTGTGGCAAAGAGGATTGTGCTTTAGAAATCGAAAAAGTTTTAGAGGGAAACACGTTAGGTGAACCAATTCAAGATAATAAATGTGATAAATCGTGTCCGGTCTGCGGACAAAAAGCAAAGACTTGGATGAGATACGCAAAATCATATTAAAAAAAGAAGAAAAGATAGAGGTGAAAAAAAATATGAGTGGAAAAATAACAGGCTTTTTAAGAGAATATGTTTTTATTTTAAGCATTATATTTACAATATTAGGCGCTATTGTTTTATTTATAGGTGTTACGGGAACATGGTTTCAGGATATACCAAAAAACATTTTTGGTTTCTCAAAAGAAGTTTTAGGTTGGAGTCCATACATTTTAGTGCTTGGTTTTGTTGTTTTTGGATGGTTCGGTGTCTATTATCTATACAGTTATCTTAAAAATAGTAAATTTGTACTCAAAGAACTTAAAACAAATAAAAGATCAGAATTTTTAAAGAAACATTCTGAAGTTAAAATAAAAGTTAAACATTTACCGTCTAAATTTCAGAAAATGTTAAAAGAAAAAGAAGAAGAATTAAACATCAAATAATCATTCCAATAACTGGAATGAAACGGTGGGATAAAAATTCCTGAGTTTTATGTTATACTTGTTGAGCCAAAATATGGTGGAAATATAGGTGCTGTAGCACGCGCAATGGCAAATTTTGATTTTAAACAATTGTATCTAGTAAAACCTTGCAAGCTTGATGATGAATGTTTTGCTCGTGCTATGCATGCACAAGATATACTAAAAAATGCAAAGATATTTCCTTCATTTGACAAGGCTGTAAAAAATTTAGATTTTCTTGTTGCAACAAGTGCTATTGAAAGTAAAACAGATAAAAGACATCTTAGAATTCCATTAAATTTGTCTGATTTCTGCAACAAAATTTTTGAAATAGAAGGTAAAATAGGTCTGATTTTTGGTCGTGAAGATTACGGTCTTTTCAATGAAGAAATTTCAGCATGTGATATTATGCTTCGCATACCTACCAGTGACTCTTATTCTTCAATGAATCTTTCACATGCTGCAACAGTTGTTTTGTTTTCTTTATTTATAAATAAAACTGAGAATGAAAATGAGAAAAATAATGAAAAAAGAAAACTTGATAAAATAGAAAAAGAAAAACTTTTTAGCTTTTTTTCTCAACTTTTAGACAGCATTAATTATCCTAAACACAAACGGGAAAATACTGAAGTTATGTTCAAGCGAATTATGGGCCGAGCAATGCCTTCTAAATGGGAATACCATACTTTTATGGGTGTTCTAAGTAGAAGTATACAAAAAAATAAGAAAAATAAAAAATAATCTGGATTTTTTATATGGTTTCTATCGTAAATAACACATTATGTTTTTTTAATGCAGCATGTATCTTATCTGCAAACCATACTAGATCATCTACTGTTACTTCTTCTGAATCCCATTCATATAAAAAATCATAGCTGCCTTTTGCAGCTTTAAAACCTAAATTCATCAACTGTGTCTTTACTTCAGAAGGACTGCTTCCTTCACTGTGAAATGTAATTGTTAGATATGTTTTCATAAGTATCACTTTTTGTCTAAAAGGTAGATTAGTTTAAGACTATTAAATAATTGCGATTAAACTGATTTATTAAAAAATTAAATCGAAATTATTGGATATGGGATGTAGCAAACAATTAGCATAAGTATCGCTATTATAAAAAGTAGTTTTCTTTTGTTATCTATTGGTGTGTCATCGTTTAATGGTGGAGGATGCACCATGCCCATTAAAAAAATAATAATTAATGCAAAAAACATCCATCCTGTAAAAATCATAATAAATATAGCTATCCACCCAGCATATTTTTGCTTATCACCCAATATTGATCTGAAAATATGTCCGCCATCTAGTTGACCTGCGGGTAGTAGATTTATTGATGTTATTAATAGGCCAACCCATCCTGCAAACAATATTGGATTCATATTTATCGTATAACCCTGAGGAATATTGCGAAAAACAGATACTAATCCATCGATAAGTAGAGAACTGCCAAATACTGTTTCTCCTGTAGATAGCTCATTTAAGTTTATTGCTGGAACTAGTTCCGCGGTTACAATTCCAATTATCGTGACAGGTATTGCAACTAGAAAACCTGCCAACGGTCCAGCAAATCCTACATCAAATAATGCTTTTTTATTAGGCATCGGTTCTCTACTTGATATCAAAGCCCCAAAAGTACCAATGTTAAAATTTGGTAGGATTGGTGGAACTGGTAAAAAAAATGGAAGAGATGTAGCAATTCCATGTTTTTTTGATATATAATAATGCCCCATTTCATGGATGATTAATATGCTCATTAACGGTAAAGCAAAAAAAACTGCTCCAAAAAATAAGTTCTCTAAATAAAAAATTTCTATAGGATTTATTAATACTCCAATGTCAAAACTATAAATTGCAAATTCTCCCATATAAACAATTGATCCGGTTAATATTGTGGTAATTAGAACTAATGCAAGAAGTACAAAATTTACCCAAACTGGTTTTTCTTTTTTCTTTACTTTCTTTATAATATATATTAAGTCTTCTCCTTTATCGTTGCGAAGCATTGTTATGTATCCTTTGTTGGATAAAGATTTTCTGAGAATGTCAAACTTCTCTTCCAGTGTTTCTTTGTCTATATTGCAGAAGAAAGCAACCGCATCTTTACCATATCTTACATCATAAAATGGAAAATGTTTTCCTACTTCTGCTTTCAACATTTCAATGTCTAAATTAGTAGTATTGCTTGTGTTATCAAAAGGATTCCAGCTATAAGTATTAGACATTTGCCGGGTCAATATAAGCCATCTTTTATAAAACCTTCGTCGAGTAAATTTTTTTTCATACATTATATTTATTTACGTCTTTTAATATGCAAGGTAAGTGAAATAAAAATGACCGTAAATCTAGTGATTGGAACCCAATGGGGTGATGAAGGTAAAGGAAAAGTTGTTGATTACTATTCAAAAGATGCAGATTACGTAGTAAGATTTCAGGGTGGAAGTATAACCGGAGAAACACCTGTTTTTATAAAAAATTGCAAACTTTCAAATATTGTAAAAATAAAAGATTTTATAGATCCCTTTTTTGAAAAAGATGAAGAAGGATTTAAACCAATAAAAAATACTTCAACATTTGGAGCAAATATTTCCGATAACCCGGGTATCAAATGTTTTGATATTTCGAATACAAAAGGTATATACCGACATAAAGCAGATGAAATATACAAAATCAAATATAATGGAGGAAACATTTCATTAACCCCTGATCACTCAATATTTATTTATGATAAAACTCTTGGAAAACCAATATGTAAAAAAACATCTGAAGTGAAAAAAGGAGATATATTAGTAAGTTTTCCTCATAAAAATCTATTAAGAGGACATAATAAAAAAAATGTTTATTTTTCAGATATATCTGAAAAAGAAGATTTAAAAATAGAATTTAAAAAAGATGGTTTTTTTCAAACTCTTCCAATATCAGATGAATTGTTGCGTCTTTTTGGATACTATGTGGCTGAAGGAAATTCAAGTATTAGAAAACGACAAAGAAAAGAAAAATATCGAAAGAGTCCTTCATATGACTATGATATCACCTTTTCGTTTAATTCAAAAGAAGAAGATTACATCAATTTTATATTAAACGCCATGAATGAATTATTTAACGAAAATAATCCTAATATTTTTTCACCACCAAATGAAAACAGCGAAACATGTATTAGATATTCTAAAAAATATCTTGCTTATCTGTTTAAGGATTTATTTGGAGAAAATGCAAGAAATAAAAAATTACCTGATTTCTTCTTTAATTTTTCAAGAGAACAATTTTTAATTTTTTTCAAAGCATATCTTCAAGGAGATGGCTATATTCATAAGTCCGGAAAAATTGAAGCCAGTACTGTTTCAAAAGATTTGGCTATTCAATTGAATTGGTTATCAAATTTACATGGAATCAAAAGCACATTTCTTGAAAAAATCACAAAAGAACGTAAATCACCGCAAGGTCATATTTTACAGAGCATAAAAGTATACACTCTTAAAATCGGTGAATCTAGTAATCCATTTTTAGATAGGGAACCAAAACGAAAAAATAGTTTTAAACTAAGGAGAATTTTAGAAATAACTAAAGAACCATATTCAGGATTTGTATACGATTTATGTGGTTGTGACAATGAAGCATTTTTTGGTGGAACTAGCCCTATATTACTACATAATAGCAATGCAGGACATACAATAAAGGTCGGTGATGAAGTATATAAATTGCATTTAACTCCTTCAGGTGTTATACAAGGAAAAACTGGCGTAATTGGAAATGGAGTAGTAGTAGATCCTGAAATACTAATGAAAGAAATTAATGAGCTTAAAAAACGAGGTAAAAAACCAAAACTTTTAATCAGTGATAGAGCAAATATTATTATGCCTTATCATAAAATACTTGACGGGGCAGAAGAAAAAGTTCTTGGCTCTAAAAAAATAGGTACAACTGGCAGAGGAATAGGTCCCTGTTATAGTGATAAAATTGCAAGAAATGGGATACGTGCAATAGATTTAACAAACAAAGACACTCTAAACAAAAGATTAGATTTGATATTACCTATAAAACAAAGAATATTCAAAGCATATGAAATAACTGAAAAACTAGATAAAAAAACAATTTTAGAAAAATATTTAGATTACGGCAATCAACTAAAACAATACATTACTCAAACACATATAACACTTAACAAAGCAATAAACTTGGGTAAAAACATTCTTTTAGAAGGTGCACAGGGTACAATGCTAGATGTAGATTTTGGAACATACCCTTTTGCAACATCTTCACACACAATTGCTGGTGGAAGTAGTATCGGGTCAGGAATTGGTCCAAAAAACATTGATGAAATAATAGGGATCGTCAAAGCATATACCACCCGTGTAGGCGAAGGACCTATGCCAACAGAACTGTTTGATGAAACAGGTAAATATCTACAAGAAAAAGGCCACGAGTTTGGAACAACAACAAGCAGACCGAGACGCTGCGGATGGCTCGATCTTGTAGTTGTAAAACATTCATGCATGATATCAGGTGTTACAAAACTTGCAATAACAAAAATAGATGTACTCAACGGACTAAAAAAAATCAAGATATGTACAAAATATATGCTTGATGGCAAAGAAATAGATTATTTTCCAGCAAACATAGAAGATGTAAAAAAATGCAAGCCAATATATAAAGAATTCAAAGGATGGACTCAGATAAATACGAAATCAAAATGTTTTTCTGATTTACCTATTGAGGCACAAAAATATTTAAAATATATTGAAAAAGAAACAAAAACATCAATATCTCTTATATCAATCGGCCCAGGTAGAACAGAAACAATAGATGTTTAAACAGTTTTTTTAACAGAAAGAGCTGTATTAATCCAGCGAAGATAAGAGTTACACGCTGCACGAAGAGCACTTAAATCATTTGTTTCTATGTCAAGCTTTAAAACAGTTTCTTCAAGTTTAACATTTACTTTAGTTTTAGGTATCTTATGTTTTACTTCGGGAGTAAGAGAGTTATAAACAACTCTTGCATCGCCTAAATCCTCAAAATCTAAAACAAAACATACTTTTTTCATAAAAATAAAAATATTTTTTATTTGGATTTTATTTTCTTTGCAACAGTAGGTCTTTCTTTATAGAAAATTTTACTACCACAATAAGGGCATTGCATACCAATATTTTTTACATCAAACTTAACACTTTTTTTACAAAGTCCACATTTATAACCAGTCATTAGTTATTCACCTTTTATTTTTTTTCAGGTATTTCTTATTTATTTACAGGTATTTCAATTTCCCCTCGAAGCATTTTTTCAGCATTTTGTCCAGCTTCTGTTTTTGGGTTATATGCTCCACCTGCAAATTTTATTTTACATTTGCTGCATTGCCAAATACTAGTACTTACTCTTTTTACTTTTTCATGACCACAGCTAGGACAAATATGTTTTGCTTTTTGAGATATCTCAATGTTTCTAACACGGGTTCTTGCTCTAACTCCGTATCTTGCGCCGAGACGTCCTGTAGGTCCTATTTTCTTAGTTCTTTTTGACATAATTATTTACCCACGCTTTTATATAATTGTTCTCGAATTTTCTTGCCGTTATCAACCGAGGATTTAATAACTTTTTTAATCTCGTCAACAGTAAAACTGCCATTTAAACCTTTCTGCATAGCACGAATATCGCCTTTTGTGTCAGTTGCAACAGTTAAACGTGCCTCTGCTATCTGCTCTTCGTCAAGAGATGGATCCATTAT
>CAZFAZ010000014.1:0-7212 GCA_964517155.1 uncultured Thermoplasmatales archaeon | reverse complement strand
AACCTGTGTTTTTTTTAATAACGTATTCAGATAATCTGTCTAGTTTTCATCCACCTATTATTTGTTATCCTAGCCTTGGTTATGATATAGTTTCTGAGAGTATTGAAAATATTCCTATAAGAGATGTTTCATGGGCTGAAAAACCGCTTTATTCTACATATGAAAATAAGACAGACGCTTATTTTGATTCAAACGATGTAATTTCTGTAAAAAAACTTGATTTGGCAAAATATAAAAAAGACGTTCTTGTTGAAAGAAAAGTTGTTTTGTATTTTTATTTAAAAAACGAGTATTCTGCTTCAAATGCGGTAACCCTGGTTAGAATTTCGGCGGTGGTTCCTTCTGAGGATACTTATGATGATACTCTTGCTCTTTGTAAAAATTTTGCAGCAGAGGCAATGCCGCATATGTTTAAAATTGCAGAAGAGGACGACTCAATGGCTGCAAGTCTTATAAAAGCAGGTCCTGTTGGTTGGTTTGGAATTGTTTCTTTGCTTCTTATGCCTGTGGGTATTATGTTTTACCCGGGGATAAAAAAACGTTTTTTTGTTAGAAAACATTGAGTTGTTTTATACTAATATAAAATCGTTCTATTAAAAAACAGAAAAGTTTAAATATTGTTTTCTATTAAGACAATAATATGGAAGATGTATTTGAAGAATGGGACATATATGCACAGGAAAAAAAACTTAAACAACGAGATATTGATTTTAATTTTCTAATAAATACTTCCAAATTAAAAATTATTGCTATAACAGGCATACGCAGATCAGGTAAAACAAGTTTGTTAATTCTTCTACGCCAGATGCTTGAAAAAAAGAATGAAAAAGTCAGATATGTAAACCTAGAAGACAGCAGAATAAAAGATAAAAAAGAGGTACTTGACGAGATACTTGCATGGTTTGGTGATTCAGGATATCTTCTACTTGATGAAATAACAAGTGTTGACGACTGGGAGGGATGGCTGTCAAGATCCCATGAAATGTTAAAAGGCAAATTGAAAATTATAGTCAGCTCATCAAGAAAAGGGTTATCCATTCCAAGTAAACCACTCAGAGGAAGAATTTTACCTCAGGAACTTTATCCTTTATCATTTAACGAATTCCTTAAATTTAATAACATTAAATTCGAAAAAACAACAATTGGCATAGGAAAAACAAAAAGAGCACTTGATAAACATTTAATAATAGGAGGATTTCCAGAAATAGTTTTAATAAAAAACAAAACAGATAAAATAAGTATTTCTAACTCTTATTTTAGAGACATAATTGGACTGGATGTAGCAGAAATATCACGAGAAAACATATCTGTTGTGGAGTTGTTTGGTAAATATATCATTGATACATCTTATTTTTCTGCTTCAAAATGTCTAAATTTTTTTAAAAGTCTTGGTTATAAAATAGGAAAACAAAGCATTCTAAATCTTGAAAAAAACTCACAAGAGAGTTACCTTTTTTTCTTTGTTCCAATTTTTTCTTATAATATTAAGGATCGAGCGCAATATCCTAGGAAGTCTTATCTTGGAGACACAGGGTTTATGTATTCAATTAGTGGCAAAAAAGATATGGGGAGGCTGTTTGAAAATTCAGTATTTTTAGAATTGAAAAGAAGATTATCTCAAAATCAACAAATAAATTATTGGAAAAACAAAGAAGGTATAGAAGCTGATTTTGTTATAAGAGAAGGTTTGAAAGTAAAGGAAATCATTCAAGTTGTATACGAGTTTAATGATAAAAAAACCAAAGATAGAGAGATAAAAGGTCTAATATCTTGTGCTAAAGAGTTTAATATTAAGAAGGGTACTATAATCACAAAAGATTTCGAAGCATTTGAAACTGTAGATGAAATAAAAATTGAATTTATACCGCTATGGAAATGGTTGTTAAAATAAGGCAAAAACTCAGATTCTTCCTATTATGATTAAAAATGCTAAAAACATACGGCTTGTTGATATGATCTAGTGGTTAATCCTTCAGGGGAAAAATGCTATTTTTCAATATTTTTTTTCTTTATCAAATAATTGTATCAAAAAAGAGAACAATTGTTTTTTAAATTAGAGCAAAAGCATTAAATGTATTAAGTTAAAAATATTTTAGAGATATAATTTCTTTTTTCTAAATCAAAGGTTTTATAAATTACTTTAATATTACATTTGTAATGTAAGCGTAATGCTTATATTGAGGGTTTGGGTGAATGCACTAGAGTGGTCTTGTGCGTTCTCATTCAACCATCCTATCCCGGAGTTGAGATGAGATGAGAAAGAGCAGGGATGCAAGCATTGCTTCAAATAAGAAGGTGAAATAATTTTTAACAAAAAAATTATCGTCACAGGTGGCGCCGGCTTCATTGGAAGCAATCTTGTATCAAAACTTACAAATCCTTCTTTAAATAATCAAGTTGTAGTAATTGATAATCTAAGCACTGGACATTTACATAATCTCTCCCACCTACTTTTCACTAGGAGGGGAAAAAAAGAAGAGCAAAAAACAAGTGATAATTTAGTAATATCTAATAATAATATTACTTTTTTAAAAGAAGATATTACTAACCTTGCTCTTCTAAAAAAAATCTTTCAAAAATACAAACCAGATTACGTTTTTCATTTAGCAGCCGTTGTAAGTGTTCCTGAAAGCATTAAAAAGCCTATCCTAACTAATAATGTAAATGTTACAGGGACACTCAATGTGCTGCTTGCCGCACGTAACGTGGGTGTTAAAAAAGTAATTTTTTCTTCGTCATGTGCGATTTATGGAGATCCTTCTGCTAATGATTTGCCTATAAAAGAAACACAAAAACCTGATCCCCAGAGTCCTTATGCAACAACTAAGCTGATGGGTGAATACTATTGTGATATTTTTAGTAAAAAATATGATTTAGAAACAGTTTGTCTGAGGTATTTTAATGTTTATGGCCCAAGGCAGGATCCTGCTAGTGAGTATGCTGCGGTTATTCCAAAATTTATAAACTCTGTTAAAGAAGACAAACCTTTAACTATATATGGAGATGGCAAACAAACACGTGATTTTGTATTTGTCGATGATGTTGTTGATGCAAACATATTTTTAGCAGAAACAACTGAAAAAAACTTTCAAGTATTTAATGTTGCATCAGGAAATGCTATATCTATAAATGATCTTTCAGAGTCAATAATTCAGATTAATTCTAGTTTTGAAAAAAGTATAGATATTATTTATGAAGATTCAAGGCCTGGTGATATTAGATATTCATCTGCTGATATATCTGGTATAAAAACAACTGGTTTTGAGTCTTTTTATGGTTTAAAAGAAGGCCTTGAGAAAACAAATGAATGGTTTTCCAAGCCGCTTGAAGAGGAGGTTTTGATTCATTGATACATATTGCAAAACCAAATATTGGTAAAGAGGAAATTAAAGCTGTAAGTGATGTTCTTAGATCAGGTATGCTTGCACAGGGAAAAGTTGTTGAAGAGTTTGAAGCAGCTTTTGCAGATTATTGCAATGCTAAATATGCTATTGCAACAAGTTCAGGGACAACAGCTCTGCATACGGCGTTAGCATCCATTGGTATAAAACAAAAAGATGAGGTAATAACCACAGATTTTTCTTTTGTTGCAAGTGCATCTTCAATTCTTATGCAGAATGCTGCTCCTGTTTTCTGTGATATTGACAAAGAGACTTTTAATATCGACCCACTTCTTATAGAAGAGAAAATAACTGATAAAACAAAAGCAATTCTGCCGGTTCATTTGTACGGGCATCCATGCGATATGAAACTTATAAATGAAATTGCTTCTGATAACAATTTGTCAGTTCTTGAGGATGCCTGCCAGTCACATGGCTCTATGTATAATAACAAAAAAGTAGGAAGTATTGGAGATCTTGGTGTATTTTCTTTTTATCCAACTAAGAATATGACCACTGGTGAAGGCGGAATCATTGTTACAAATGATGAAAAAATTGCAAATAAAGCAAGGTTATTTCAAAACCATGGTCAGCATGAAAAATACATTCATGGTTTTTTAGGATATAATTATCATATGACTAATATTTCAGCAGCAATAGGGCTTGTTCAGCTTAGCAAATTAGATTCTTGGAATGATAAAAGAAGACAAAATGCAGAGTATCTAACAAATTCTTTTTCTGGAGTAAACGGTATTACTCCACCTGTTGTAAAAGAATATGCTACGCATTGTTTTCATCAGTATTCAGTAAAAATTGAAGATGATTTTTCGCTGAAAAGAGATGATGTTACAAAATATTTACAAAAAAAAGGTATTGGTTTTGGAATTCATTATCCGCTGCCTCTTCATAAACAACCCTTGTTTGGAGAAAGCAAAGGTGTTTTTTTAGTTGCAGATGATTTATCAAAAAAAGTTTTAAGCCTTCCTGTTCACCCTCAGTTAAGCCGTCAGGATTTGGATTTTATTGTAAATTGTTTTAAAGAAATGAGGCAAGAAAAATGGATGTTGGCGTAGTTGGGCTAGGTGCCATGGGTAAAAACCATGTACGCGTATATTCAAAGATTCAGCAGGTAGATAAGATTTATGTGTTTGATGTTGAAAAAAGCAATTATAATGCATTGAAGGAATATGATATAACTATATGTGATAGTTTTGATGAGGTTTTACGAAATGTTGATGCAGTCAGTATTTGTGTTCCAACGAGTCTTCATTTTGAAACTGCAAAAAAAGCATTTGAATCAGGCACTCCTTGTTTAATTGAAAAACCTGTGACTTTAACTATTTCTGAAGGTGAAAAACTTTTATCTTTAAAAGAAAAAAATCTTATAGTGGGTGTTGGCCATATTGAGCGTTTTAATCCTATTATTTCTGAAATTAAAAATGTAACTAACAATATCTTATATTGTGATATTAAACGTCATAATCCGGGTTCTACTCGTATAACTGATAGCACAGTTATCAAGGATTTAATGATTCATGATTTAGATATTATTTTTAATGTGTTTTTTGCAGATAAATCATATGATTTTAGCTGTTATGGTACAAAAGATGTATGCAGTTCATTGTTTCATTTTAATGAATCAGTGGTATCTGTATCTGGTAGCAGGATTTCTTCGAAAAAAATAAGATCTGTTTATGTCGAGGAAGAAGAGTATACTGTTGAAGGGGATTTCATGATGCAGGAGGTTTACATTTACAAAAAACCAGAGAGATATCACATAAAAGACGAAAGATACGTTCAGGATAACATAATAGAAAAAGTTCTTGTAAACAAAGTTGAGCCGCTTTATGTTGAGCTGAAAACCTTTATTGATTGCGTGCAAAAAAACAAGGAGTTTCCTGTTACACTCAAGCAAGCAGTTAATAATCTGAAAATTTGTGAGACATTGGAGGAAAAAATTGGATGGGATATTATTCACATGACAGCGCAATAGTGGAAGATGCATCAATTGGTGAGGGTACAAAGATTTGGCATTTTGCTCATGTTAGATCAGGTGCAAAAATTGGAAGAAACTGCAATATCGGTAAAGGAGTATACATTGATACAGATGCAGTAATCGGGGATAACGTAAAAATCCAAAATTTTGTCTCGGTGTATAAAGGAGTCACCATTGAAGATGATGTTTTTGTCGGTCCTTCTGTGACATTTACTAATGATAAGCATCCTAGAGCCTTTCAATGGTCTGACGAGGATTTAGTAAATACTTTAATAAAAAAAGGTGCAAGTATTGGAGCAAATTCGACAATTGTTTGTGGTAATACAATTGGCAAATATGCAATGATTGGTGCCGGATCAGTTGTCACAAAAGATGTACCTGATCATAATCTGTTTATTGGTGCTCCTGCAAAATTACATGGATATATTTGTTTTTGTGGCAGAAAATTAGAAAAAAATGTTGATGAAAATGGCAAATCTAGGTTCTTTGAATGTGCTCATTGCGGCAAAAAAGTGGAGGTTTTCAAATGAAGATAGGAGTTGTAGGCCTGGGAATGGCAGGTCTTCCTCTCGCATGCGTTGCAGCTGATAAGGGCCATAGTGTAGTAGGCATTGATTTGGATGAAAAAAGATGCAGGATGATAAATGAAGGAATTAATCCTATAAAAGAAGAGCCTGAGTTATCTGAGATTATTAAGAAAAATGCTAAAAAAAACCTGTTTGCAACATCAAATTACAATGATGCAAAAGATTGTAATTTTTATATTGTAATAGTTCCTTTGCTTGTAGATGAGAATCATAATCCTGATTTTTCTCATCTTAAAAAAGCATTTACAGATATTGGAAAAATACTTTCAAAAAATGATTGCGTTGTTTTAGAAACGACAGTTCCCCCGGGGACAACTGAAACAAAAGTAAAAACTTGGTTAGAAGAATCAAGCGGGCTTTTGCTTGGTGATTTTTATCTTGCTTATTCTCCGGAGAGAATTATGACTGGATATAGTGTATCAAGATTGCGAGATTTCCCAAAAATAATTGGTGGAGTCAATAAAATTAGTGGAAAAAAAGCATATGATGTTTATAAAACATTTATCGGTAAATTATCCCTTGTTTCCTCAGCAAGAGCCGCTGAGTTTACAAAAGTAATAGAAGGATGTTATCGTAATACAAATATTGCTCTTGCAAATGAGCTTTTCAAAATTGCTGATGAGCTAAATATTGATTTTTATGAAGCAAGAAACTATGCAAATCATACTTTTTGTAACATCCATATGCCCTCCACTGGTGTTGGAGGGCATTGCATCCCTGTTTATCCATGGTTTTTAATAAATGAAATGGAAAAAAAAGGCAAAGAAGAAAAAACACTTCTTCTAAAAACTTCGACTTTAATCAATGATGATATGATAAATTATTGGTCTGATAAAATTATTGAAAAATCAAAATTGCTGGATAAACCGCTTGAATCAGTAAAAATCTGTATTAATGGTATAAGTTTTAGAGAAGGTGTAAAAAGTCTTTATTTTAGTAGGAATCTCAAACTTATTAAGAATCTTTATGAAAAAGGATTAAATGTTTATGCTTTTGATTCTTTAATGTCTAGGAATGAAATTGAAAAATTGAATCTTAGATTTATTCAACCTGATAGGGCAGATATTGTTTTTGATTCTTTTAAGTTGGAGATTAAATGAGCATATGTTATGAAGGTGCATGATTAGTTTTGCAAAAAACAGTTATTGAATCTGGTTCATATATTCCTTTTTTACAGGAAAATTCGGAATTGTGGGATAGATTCACTCTTAAAGAGGAATATACTCCACCTTTTCTTGATAAATATAAT
>CAZFAZ010000013.1:0-2881 GCA_964517155.1 uncultured Thermoplasmatales archaeon | reverse complement strand
ACGACTAAAGTGGTGGGCTTTCTTTCAAGTTATATCGTAAAAAACAAAATTGTTTTGTGGTTTGGTAAAGTAAATATATATTGAAAAGCATTAACAAGTGATTTGAGATGACTAAAAAAACTGTTTTTACTGGTGAAGATTTTGAAAAGTTAATAGATGAACTTTGCTATTATATAAAAAATTAAAACAATTATTTTTTCTTTTCTTTTTTTAGGAGATCATGAATTTCAGTTATTCTTTTATTTGTATTAACAAGAGCTTCACCTAATACATTTATAACATCATATATTTTTTCTGTATTCTTAGATAGTTCCTCTGTTCTGTAAATAATTGCCATAATAATTTCTTCAAGTGTTTCTCGTTTGCTAAATTCCACTCCCTTAAAATCTTTATTTTTCATTTTGTTTTTAAATTTTTCAACTGTTTCTTCTGTTATGGGTTTCCATTTTCCTGTATCTTTCTCTTTATAAAGAGGAATATTTTTCTCAAGCAATAGTGCATATCTAATACTTTCTTTAACAAATTCTGCTCTGCTTCTAATAAATTTATTCTTCTTAACTGCCTTATCAACTTCTATAAGTATTTCTCTTGGTAAATTAACATTTAGATATTTTGCAGGTTTTTTATTCATTACGCCATAAATACGTTATCAATTAATTAATATTTCTATACATCTATGGCGTGAAAATACGCCAAAATATATATACTGGGGAGTGCATATATTTATGGCGTGAAAATACGCCAGAGGTAAGAAAATGTCCAAATATATAACTGTAAACTTCAGGAAGGAATATATTGATGCTGTGGATGAAGCAGTAAAAAAAGATCCTTTTATGATGAGCAGGGCTGAATTTTGCCGAAGAGCTATTGAAAATTTTTTAAAAACCAAAGGAGGAAAGGATGACTAATTATACAATCAAAAAAGGGCAAGATGACGATGGGCAATTTATAACGATTTTTTATAAGGATCGGAGGCTGACAAAACCTTTGTTTTTTGGGTTGCATCGTTTTCTGAAAGCATGGTTTGATCTTCCAGAATATGAAAAAACCAGTAGTGCACGGAGGAATTATAAAAAATAAAATTTTAGTGTTTTTATAGGAGATGATAGGAAAATGGAAATGGAAGTTGAAGTAAATAAAAAAAGAAAAATTGGAAACGAAAACTGTGGGGGATGCATGCATGGTTAAGGATTATAGCTTGAAATATCTCACCACAGAGCCCAGTGTTAAACAAAAAATAGAAATAATCAAGAACTGGGTTGAAAGATATGGTAGAATATGGAGTAGAAGAGTTCTTTATGAGCTTGTATCAAATCAGCTTGTTAAAGATACCTCAGATACACAATATAAACAAACATGTAAATTATTCCAAAATCTTAGAGAACAGGACATTATTCCATATGACTGGTTTAAAGATAAAAGAACTACAGTTGAAAATCTTGGTATAAAAGAGCCTTATGGTTTTCAGGAAAGATTTGACATATTATGTGATTATTATACTAAAAGCAGTAAATCTCTTCAAAAGTATTATGTTGAAGTATGGACTGAAAAAGAACTCCCTGAGGTAACGCAAGATCTACTATCAGATTATGATGTTGCTTTGGTTATGGGTGAGGGTTTTATTGGCGATATTCCTTTTCATGATGCAATAAATAGGATGCCAAAAATTATTGATGAAAACAATATACCAATAAAAATTATTTACATATCTGATTTTGATTGTGAAGGGGAACACACATTCCAACTTTGTAAAGATAAACTTGAGCTTTTTGGATATGTTGAAGTAAAAAAACTGTTTTTAACTGGATCTCAAATTAAAAAATATAATTACATCTCCAATATTGGTTATGAAGATAGAATCAGAAAAATGAGCCCAAAACAGAAAAAGGCTCATTTAACAAAACAATATGTTAAAGATTTTTTTAATGAAAATGGCATTGTGCAATATGAACTGGATCAAGTTCCAGTTGATCTATTGAATGAAACTCTTGAGAATACTATAAGTAGTTACATTGATAAAAGTATAATTGAAAATACTCATAAAATCTGTAGAAGAGAAGTGAAAAACTGGTTGGAGGAACATTATATCAGTTGATATTTTTGGAGGTGTTTTAGATATGGTAAATGGAAAAATAGAATTTGATCCGATTTTTACTATTGGGATAGTGGGTAAATGCAAAATAGAAAAAATCCAAGATATAAAAGATTTTTTTTCAACTCTTGAAGGCTTTGAAACGATTTTTGTTAAAACCACTAAGGGCAAAAAACTCTGGATAACTGAGGAGGAGGAATACTGATGGCAGTTAAAAAAACAAAACTTACAAAGGAACAGATTGAACTTGCAAAAGCAGAGATGGATGATGCAGTAAAATTCCTGAAAGGTGAAAAAACAGAATTACCAAAAAAATCAGAAATACAAAACATACTTAAAAATGAGAGCCAACTATTGCAGGAGTTATCAGAGAAACCACTGGCAAATATTATAACAACAATCATAAAAAAACATACTGGCACAGAAAAAGAATTAAAATCAGCTCTTACAGGATTCCTATACATTTTAAGGACAATATCTAAAAAAGATGGAAGTGGGCTTTTAAAAATAATTGGATCAAGCTCTGCAGGTAAAACAAATCTTGCTAAAACACTGCTCTCATGTTTTCCAGATGGCTGGGTAAAAGAAGTTGGAGAGCTATCCGAAAATGCAATAAAATATATCTTGTGGAAAAACGAGAAAATATTATATATAAAAGAGGCAAGTGGTGCTGAAAAATCAACTGAATCATTAAAGCTGATGGATGCAGGCGATGGAGGTTTTACTGCATGTGTAACAAGAGGCTCTCCAAGTGAAGGGTTTTACACACAAGAGATACAAATACCTGTA
>CAZFAZ010000012.1:0-9498 GCA_964517155.1 uncultured Thermoplasmatales archaeon | reverse complement strand
CAATAGTTTTTCTGAATGCTGCTTTAAAAAATGATGAAAAATGGGCGAACTGAGTAATCAAATAAAATACAAAAAATTAAAAGATTGAAATAATATTTGTGCTGGGGGTTTATAAAATTAAAAAAGAAAACTGTCATTTTTGTGGCCATAGATGGATAAGATGTTCAGATGAATCACCTATCATTTGCCCAAATTGCAAAGCAAAATTTTACTCACAAGAACAATTAGAAAAGATGAGAAAAGAGAAAAAAGCAAAGAGGAAAAAAGATGCATAAAGCAACATTTGGGGCAGGATGTTTCTGGGGTGTGGAAGCATCTTTTCAAAAAATAAAAGGTGCACTTTCAACAACAGTTGGCTATATGGGTGGAAAAACAAAAAATCCTACTTATGAACAAGTCTGCACAGATAAAACAGGCCATGCAGAAGTCGTTCAGATAACATATGATCCATCAGTTGTATCTTATGAAAAGCTCTTAGATGTATTTTGGGATATACATGACCCAACACAAAAAAACAGACAAGGACCAGATGTTGGAACACAATACCGCTCAGTAATATTTTATCATTCAGAAGAACAAAAAAAGATAGCAGAAGACTTAAAACAAAAACAAACAAATAGATACAAAAAAGAAATTGTAACAGAAATAATTCCTGCAAAAGAATTCTATCCTGCAGAGGATTATCATCAGAAATACTTAGAGAAAAATAGGATTTTTTCATGTAGACAATAAAAATATTTTATTTTTTAAACTGAAATTAATGTAAAAACCATTTTTGTTATACTGTAGCTATTTAGTTTTCATAGGGAAATACAATTATAAATCATTAATTGTTTTTGGAATTGAGAGCTAAGGATGAAAATCAATAAATATCAATTAATATCAATTGCGATTATAATCACAATTCTTTTGATACTAGTCGGTCTTCGCTTAGTACAAAACACTGAAAAAAAATATAATACTGCTGATAATGATGGAAGATTTTTTGGTACTTGGGTAAATGAAACTGAAGAATCTGAATATAACCTAAACATCCCATTTTACAATTCATATACATTTAATTCAAATGGTACAGGCCAAACGGACAATAGAACGTTTTGGTGGTGTAACTATAAACATAATAATTCTCTAAATTTTGACCTTGAGTTTTACTACAATAATGAAATGCATTATTACAATTGTCTTATCGCTTTTTCTGAAGGAAACAATAAACTCACTTTTAGGCAATATCTAAATGGCGAATGGGTGACAGCTATATACGTGAAGCAATAACAAAGACTAAAAACAAGGATTTTAAAAATATCAAGTTCATTTAATCTTATCTCTTTATAAACTCAAGACTTGCTGAATTAATACAAAAGCGTTTACCAGTAGGTTTTGGCCCATCATCAAAAACATGACCAAGATGCCCACCGCAATTATTACATACAACTTCAACGCGTTTCATTCCAAAGCTGTAATCAGTTTTTAGTTTAACACTAGATTTTGATATAACATCTGAAAAACTAGGCCAACCGCTACCAGGATCAAACTTAACATCTGAAGAAAACAAGGGATTAGAACACCCTGCGCAAATATAAGTCCCATCATCCTTATTTTTCAATAATTTACCTGTAAAAGGCCTTTCAGTACCTCTTTCACGTAGTATATGATATTTTTCAGGTGTTAGAATTTTCTTCCATTCCTCTTCAGTTTTTTCAATCATAAAAAAAACTCTTTTAACAATGGAAATAAAGCCTGTATTCTAAATCAGTAGTTTCACTAATATACTGCTGCCATTCTTTTTGCTTATACTTTATAAACATATCAACTGTATCTTTACCAATTGCTTTTTTTATAACATCATCTGATTCAAGTTCCTCAAGTGCTTCATTAAGATTAGTTGGAAGTTTTTTAATTTTCAAATCTGAAACATTCTCACTCATCTTATAGATATTCTTAGATATCGGCTCATACTCTATTTTCTTTTTAATACCATCAAGTCCTGCATGAAGCATTGCAGAATACAAAAGATAAGGATTAGCTGCAGGATCAGGGTTACGAACCTCAACATCAATGTTTTTCCTTGCAGGAATACGTACAAGACTGCTGCGGTTATGCTGTGCCCAAGCAATATAGACTGGTGCTTCAAAATTAGGAATAAGGCGTTTATACGAGTTAAGAGTAGGATTGGAAATTGCTGCCATCCCGCGTGCATGCTCTAAAATCCCACCGATAAAATATCTAGCAGTCTGACTCAGACGATACTCATCAGAATCATCCTGAAACAAGTTTTTACCGCCTTTATAAAAACAAACATGAGCATGCATACCATTTCCTGCATCATTAGAAAATGGTTTAGGCATAAAAGTAACAAGCAACTCAAATAAATTTGCAACCTCACGCGCTAAATATTTAAAGAAAATACAATAATCAGCAGCATCTACTACCTCAAGCTCCTGAATTTCTACTTCATGTTGATACAGACCAGTCTCATGATGATGATATTTAACTGGATAACCGCATCTTAGCAGATGTTCAGATATAGTTTTGCGAAAAGCTTTACAGTCATCAAGTGAAGGCGGTGCACAATAACCTTGCTGCTCAACAATTTTAGGTTCTTGACTGCCATGTTCTTCTACTAAATAAAATTCAAGTTCAGGCGAAAACATAACTTTGTCAAAACCTTGGTTTTTAGCATAAATCACTGCTTTTTTAAGTATATTTCTTGGACATGAGCTAAAAGGTTTTCCTGAAAGATCAAAAATCTCACCTATAAAACGAGCTTCATCTGATTCATGGGGTAAAACAAGAAAACTATCAAGATCAGGTTTAACAATCATATCAGATTTCTCAACTTTTGCAAAACCTACACTAGACCCATCAAAACCCAGACCATTATCAACAACGCTTTTAAAAAAACTAGAGACAGGAAGATGCAAAACACGTAGTCTTCCAATAAGATCCGTGAAATGAATTTGAATCCAGTTAATATTATGTTCTTCTATCTTTTTTTTAACATCAGTAATCTTATTCATAAGGGAGGGTAGTAAAAAAGCAAGCATAAAAGCCTTTCTATGAAACTATGCGGAGCCAAGCGCTGCACCAATAAACAAAATGATTGTAGAGCCAATAGTAATCAGTATATTATCATCAATTTGTCCTATTTCATATCTTTCCAAAAAGGTTGCTGCAACTGCTGCGATAACACCCCAAACAGCCATACCTGGGATTCCTGAAATATCACCAAAATAATAGCCGATTGGAATACAAACACAAGCCATATAAACGTTACCTATCGGATGTTTGCTACGTTCTTTAAAACCAAAGTTGCGAACAAGACCTGTAACTCCATCACCAAATGCAATAAATGCAGGCGGCATTATAGCAATCCAAGGATTATCAAAGACTGTCCATAAAATAAAAATTGCTATCCCCCACATCAGACAAAAACTTACATCGCTTACGTTTTCATCTGTTTGAAACCAATATAAAATACGACCTGATTTATGAAAAATAAACATAATAATAGTTAAAAGAACACCTGCCAGCAGAGGAAAATAAGGTTTTGCAAAAACAAATGGAACTGCAAGAACTACAAACCCTCCTGCAAAGATATGAATAAACTTACGATTATAGTAAAGGGCAACACTTTTCTTAAAATGTTTTTTATTAACAAAGTAATCATATATTTGTTTGGTAAGTAAAATAACGCTAAATGCATAAAACGCAAGGGCTATCATCCATACAATTTCAGTTACAATCTGAACATCCATATCTTTTTCCTTATAAAATAATCCTATTTAAAACCAATATATCAAGAAGAAAGCTATAGAAACCTATATAAAACATGTCATAATCTACCTTTCAAAAATAATGCTCCGGTAGTATAAGGAGGAAAAAAACATGAATGGAAAAATAAAATGGTATAATGCAAGAAAAGGCTTCGGTTTTATAGAAAGCGAAGATGGAAAAGACATATTTGTACACAGATCATCTGTACCCGCAGGAGTCTTCTTAAATGAAGGTGACAGCGTAGAATTTGAAACTGAAGAAACAGATAAAGGCGTTAAAGCAGTAAACATAAAAAAATTATAAAACTGTTTTTTAGACTTATCAAAGTTAATCAGTAAAAATAACTTATTTTTTCTAATTTTTTTTATTTTTTACTAACCTTTTTTTCTTGTTCAAAACATTTATCACATATAGTGTTACCGCGAGGAACACGTATGCCGCATATACTGCATTTATTATGACCGATGTGTTTGAAACCAACTGTTATTTCATGGTCTTTTGTAATCCATTTAAACATTAAACCTTCACGATGAATTCGACTCATTTTTTATCATCCCGGTAATATAAGATAATCCAAAGTTTGTATTAAACTATTTTGCTAGTTTAATTCTATAAATATCTGTGTTAGGGTAAAACATATGTTTTGCCCATACATAAAAAATTTGAAAATATCAAAAGAAAAAGTTTTTCTAAAGGGGCTTGTGGCCTACAGCCAGCACCTTATTTTACACAGTTGGTCTCCATTTATATGCATCATCGTGATGACCAAAATAATAAATTGTAACAATTTCGTCTGTATGGTTTATATTGAATATTAAAACAAAATGTGAATTAATATGAACTCTTAAAAAATTTTGTAAAGGTGGATGAAGATGTTTATAATCATGTTTTGGTTCTGATCTGATTTCTTGAATTTTTTTATGTATGATTATTAATTGTTTTTTGTTCTTTTTAGCAAGTTTTTTGAAAATTTTATCAGCAGTAGGCTTTATTTCTAGATTATACATCTAAGCCGTACCTCTTAGCAAAATCATCTACTCTTATACTTTTTTCTTTTTTGATTTTGTTTATTTTTTTAATAAACTCTGGCTTTAGCTCAGGTTCATTTTCGTATTCAATGTATTTTTTTACAATAAACTCGATTGCTTCGCTTTTGTCTTTTAGATCATATCTGGCTTTTACAATATTTAAAACACGATTTATATTTTCATTTAATTTTATTAATGCTTGAGTCAAACTTATTTCACCTAAGTATATATTAGTTTAACTAATTTATATTATTTTCGACTCATTTCTTTTTTTATTTTTTTCCAATGAAAGTAGTTTATCCTTTCGACATCTTTCTTTTGATTTTTGAAGCTCATTAACCATTTTTTCATTGGTTTGAAAAGAAAAAATACTTAAGTACTTCTAGTATAAACAAAAAAAGGAAGAATGAAAGTTATGAAAGCGTTTGTCACAGGCGGAGCAGGTTTTATTGGAAGTCATCTCGTTGATAGATTAATTTCTGAAGGTTATAATGTTACTGTTTTTGATAATTTAAGCTCTGGTAAAAAAGAGTTTATTTCTCATCATCAGAACAATGATTGTTTTTCGTTTGTAAAAGCAGATCTTTTAGATAAAAAAATATTAGAAGAAGAAATCAAAGGCCATGATATTGTGTTTCATATCGCAGCTAACCCTGATGTTAGAAGTGGTGCTGATGACCCGTCCATGGCTGAAAAAGACATGCAGGCAACTTATAATCTTTTAGATGCAATGAGAAAAACTGGTGTTAAAAAAATCGTGTTTTCTTCAAGTAGTGTGATTTACGGTGAAACACCTGCAAAACCTCTTCCTGAGGATTACGGACCTCTTCTACCAATATCTGTTTATGGTGCTGCAAAGCTTGCTTCTGAGGGACTCATTAGCTCGTTTGCTCATACTTTTGATATGCAGGCTTGGATGTTTAGATTTGCAAATGTTGTAGGCACTCGTGGTACTCACGGGGTAATCGTTGATTTTATTAATAAACTTAAAAAGAATCCGCATGAACTGGAGATACTTGGAGATGGCATGCAGAAAAAACCGTATTTATATGTTACAGAATGCATAGAGGGTATAATACATGGTTTTATTCATGCTGATGAGCAGATAAACGTGTTTAACCTTGGAGTAGAATCTGCAACTCAGGTCACACGTATTGGTGAGCTTGTTGTAGAAGAAATGGGGTTAAAAAATGTAAAGTTTTCTTATACCGGCGGTAAACGCGGTTGGAAAGGCGATATTCCTCATTTTCAATTTGACATAAGCAAGATTAAAAAACTTGGTTGGACGCCTGCTCTTTCTTCTGATGATGCAGTAAGAAAAGCAATTAGGGATATAATTGAAAATAAATAAAAGAGAATTTTTTAGAGAACATATGCTCAATATTAGCCAGATTTAAATATTCTAAATAGATTAGGATTTTGTATCATGGATGGAGATAAAAAAGCCAGATTTATGAGAGTGTATTCAGATATACCAATTAATATTCGTAAAGAAATAATAGCAATTATCGATAAAGAACCTATATCCTGGAATGTTGCATTTATTGAAATTAAGAATGAAACCGAGATAGGCGAGAAAATATTAAATAAGCTTATCACCTTAGGATTTATATAAAAGATAGAATAAATCGTTATATAACTATTGATTTATATTCTTGTAAGAGGAAAATATATGGATAAAAATGCTGAAATTAGAGAGCTAGTTAAAGCACGTTTATCAACTTTTCCGGTTGATAAAAAGATTTGTATCGGAAGCTATGGAGAATTTTCAAGAGATGATCTGATAAAACACGTTAGTAAAGAAGATGATATAGGAAAAAAAATAATAGAGATAGAACTAGCATATATAAGAGCATTAAAAAAAGGTATAGTTGTTTGATCTAAGGTTTATGTTTTTAATAACACGTCCAAATCATGATGATGTAGTGTATTATCTTTCAGCCTGGAGTAAAGAACTCGTTGATCTAGCAATTAAAAAGGGCAGGAAAGTAATTGATCTTAAAGACAATAAAGCAAATAAAAAAAGAGTTACCGGGACATTGAGAAAAAAACCTGTTAAATTTGTCATGTTCAATGGACACGGTGACAATAATTTAATTGCAGGTCATAAAAATGAAGTTCTTATAGAAACTTCAACTAATGTTAATTTATTAAAAGATAAGATAATCTATTGTCGTTCTTGCAACTCTGCAAAAGAATTAGGACCAAATAGTATAGACGCTGGAGCTATTGCCTTTATTGGATATGAAAATGAATTTATTTTTGTTTATGACACAAAATACATAACAAAACCATTAAAAGATAAAACAGCGGCATTGTTTTTAAATCCAACAAATAAGATTGTTTCATCAATATTAAAAGGAAACACGGTACAATATTCTTATGAAAAATCCCAGGAAATATTCAAACAAAATATTAGTAAATTATTAAGTAGTACAGCATCAGATGATAATAGAGAACTATTAAGATATTTAATTTGGGATTATAACACTCAGGTTTATCATGGCGATAGCAAAGCAAAATACTAATCTTTAGTTTTTAAAAGCAACCAAATATAATTTAAAATTGTTTTCCAAGAGTAAGCACATCTGTATATATAACATTACAACCATTTATCTTTGTTTTTCCTTTAGCTCCTTTAAGACTTACAACTACAGCTTTCTTTGGTTTATAACTTTCAATAAATGCCCTTAGACTTTTTTCAATTTTTCCAATTTCTGCTTGAATTTTTACTTCAACTGGAATTATGTCGCTCTCTGTTTCTATTATAAAATCAACTTCAGTTTTGGTTTTAGTCCTCCAATATTTTGGGGTAAAACCTATTTTTAAAAGTTCAGATAAAACATAGTTTTCAAAAAGTTTCCCATCAATATTTACATCAAAGTTTTTAGCAATAATATTTCTAATACCTGTATCTATAAAATATAATTTTGGTTGTTTGATGATTTCCTTTTTTTTGTTTGTAAAAAATGGAAGAACTCTATAGATTAAATAACTTTTTTCCATTGCATCAAAATATTTTTTTACTGTTTGAAATGACATGTTTAAATTACTACTAATTGTATCATAAGAAATAATATCTCCAATAGATAAAGAAAGATATTTAGAAAATTCTTCTAAAGATCTAATATCTTCGATAGAAAAAGTACGTGCTACATCCTTTAATAGCATTGTATCATAAAGGTCTCTTAGAATTATTTTTTTAATATCAACATCATCGGTTAAAACAACCTTTGGATATCCTCCATATGTTGCATGCTCCCAGATATTACGCTCTAATATTTTTGCTGTTACTTCTTTTTGGTTTTTAGAGTTTAAAAATTCTTTAATAGAAAAAGGAAATAACTTAATAATTGAAACTCTGCCGACAAGAAAAGAAAGTATTTCTTTTGAAAGAATGATTTCCGAAGAAGATGTAATCCAAAGCTTGTGTTCTGAGTCGACAAGATATTTAAGTTTTCTACCTGCATCTTTACAGTATTGCACTTCATCTAAAACAGAGACATCATGATTTGAAACATATTGTTTTTCAAATTTTTTAATGTCTTCTTCAAATAAAGAACGAGCATCGGGGTCATCAAATAGTATATATGAAGATTTTTTGTTTTCAATTTGTTTTTTAAGAAAAGTAGTTTTACCTGCTTGTCGGGCCCCTACTACCGCAACCATGTTATAGTTTTTTGAGATTTTATCAAATTTATCTCTTATGTCTCTTTTGATATACATGTTATTTAGTTATGGTGCTAAAGGTATAAAAACTTTACTAAAATTAAACTATAGTTTAATCATAGTATAGCTAAAGTTAAACTGTAGTTTAATAAAAGTAAAAAATAGCCAGTCGATTCAATGAACTTTTCCACAAAATATTACTTCAAAAATTATTATTTTACATAATGTGTTTCTTTCTTCATTTTAAAAAACTGCTCACGAGTCATATTTGCAGAGTTTAATGCAGAGTTAATAATCACATTCTGTTGGCAAGACCAATCTTTATCACTATGAGTACGGACGTATTTTGCCCATTTGCAAACAAAACTTTTTCTTTCTTTTTCGTTTTCTTCAATAAAACCCATTAAGCATCTTCCTATATTTCTGAATTAAACTATTATCTAAATATTCTCTTGCAACTTCTTTTATGTGTTCTGCATCCTCTAAATCTTTTAAAGATTTAAGAACTTCTTCTTTAAAAGCAATTTGAAGTTCAAGATTAGAAATACAAAGTGTTTCATTTTTCATTAAAACATCAATAGTATTTTCAAGGGCTAATTTATCAAACTCATGCTTAGCCCACTTCATTTCAATATTAGGAATCATTGTATCTTTTTTTGCAAATCTGACTGCAAGATTATCTTCTAAATATGAATAAACAGTTTTTTCGTCTTCTGCATTTAAACAATAAAAATTGTTTTTTCTAATATTGATGTAAAGATTTTTAAATGTTGAAAAATCAATTCTTGGAATAAGTATATCAACATCTTCACTAGCCCTGGCACGTCCTAACAAAATTGCTACATATCCGCTGACAATAACATATTTTGTATGTTTTTTTAAAATATTTGTAAAATCAATTGTAAATTTATCTAAATCAGATAACACTCTATCAATTTCAATGTTTTTTTTATTGATAAATCTCATATGAAAACATCAGCACTTTATTAATAAAATACTCTTTAAATAACTTATTGAAAAACTGGAG
>CAZFAZ010000011.1:0-6597 GCA_964517155.1 uncultured Thermoplasmatales archaeon | reverse complement strand
TTTCCAGGTAAGCCTTCTATTTTTTGAGATATTCCTACAGTTGTTATTCCTTGTTTTTTAATAAAATCTATAAAATTTATAACATTTGCTCTGCTCATTTCACTTAGCGCATGCGGTTGAAGTCCTCTATCAGCATGATCTACTATACTATATTTTGAAAATGGTGCGTTTAAAAGTGATGTAATACTATCAAATACGATTCTTTCATAATGGTTTTCTTGTATAAGTTGTTTAATTTCATTCATGGTCTCATCTTCAAATATTTGTTTTCCAATTAATGAAACTATTTTTATTTTTCCTGTGTTTTCCATTTGATCTAGATCCCATCCAAATTGCTTTGCTTGTGAGACAATATCTTCTATGTTTTGCTCTGCAGTTATAAATAATCCTTTTTCATTATATTTTAAGGCTCCATTTGCCAAAAACTGCAATGCAAATATTGTTTTACCAGTACCCGGTCCTCCGGTTACAACTGCAAAAGTTCCTTTTGGAAGACCGCCCTGGACAAGAGTATCTAATCCATCAATTCCAGTTTTAATTCTTTCTATAACATTATCTATTCTATTATTTTGTATTAAATCATCCATCCTTTATGTTCCTCCTTAAACTTAATTTTAATTGAAAATAAAGATATTCTATTTGATTATAAATTTTTGCAATTTAAAAATATTATGTTTATTTTTATATGTAGAAGTTTTATAATTTTTAGTTTACGGACGCGGCGGGATTCGAACCCGCGAGCTCCGACTTAGAAGGCCGGTGCCCTATCCAGGCTAGGCCACGCGCCCAAGAAAACCTTTTCAGACTGAAGATTGACTTAAGGTGGGTATAATATAAAAATAGATAAAAATTTGGATTTTTAAAAAATCCAAAAATATTTTTTTATTCGTAAGGTGCTGATTCTCCAATAAGCTCTACATGTGTAAGAATCATACGTCTGCAGCAGTATCTATCAACACCTAAATCATCAAGTATTTGCTTAGGTGTTTCTTTTACTTTCTCACCAGAGTCCAACGCTTTTTTATAGATTTCATAGCGTTTAGTGTATTCTTCAAATGCATCTCCAATTATTTTTCCACATGTAAAACATCTTACAGGTATAATCATAATTTTTTCACCTATATGATTTCTGTCTTTTCTTTCTTGCACCACGGCCTAATTGTTTTTTAGGTTCTTTTCTTCTTGAGTCACTAACAAGAAGACTTCTATCATGATCAAGATATGCAATCTTTAAACTTGGGTCTCCAGTAAACTCAACAAGTCCTTTTGCAATAGCAGTTCTTACAGCGCTTGCTTGACCCATAACACCACCACCGCTAACAGTTACATCTATGTTTACTTTATCAATATGATTATCTGCAATTCTAAGTGGCTCCATTACTTTCCAGCGTGCAATTTCAGGTTCATAAAGCTCGACAGGTATATTATTTATTCTAACGAGTCCTGTTCCTTTTTGAACTGCTGCACGAGCAACTGCAGTTTTTCTTTTACCTGATGTATTTACTACTTTTTTTACCATGTTAAATCTTTGCTCCTAAAAATCTTGAAAGTTCTTCAATCGTCATAAAATTAACTGGTTGTTTTTCAGCTTCAGCGATTTTTTCAATTTTTTGCCCTTCAAACTCTTTTGGAATACCAATATAGCATTTAAGACGTTTAAACGCTTGGCGTCCATGTGGTGTTTGATATGGAATCATACCACGAATTGTTCTTTTAACAATCTGATCAGGCATCCTTGGGAAAAAAGGTCCTTTTCTATAAGTTCCAAGTTCTCTTTTTTCTTTATAACTATTTTTAATTGAATTTTTTTTACCAGATATAATTGCTTTTTCACTGTTTATTACTGCAATTTCTTCGCCTTGTAAGAGTCTTTTTGCAGCGTTTGTGCCTAATCTTCCAATTGTTGCGCCTGTTGCATCAATTATTGCTACCATATTTTTCTCATCCCAATATTCTAATGTTTTTCCCATCAGGGTTTGATTTCATAACTTCGTTAATAGTCATTATCTTGCCGCCTGATTTTTTTATTTTTTCTTCTGCTTTTTCAGAAAATGACCAAGCAGCAATTGAAACCTTTTTTGTAAGTTCTCCAGTTGATAAAACTTTACCAGGAATTAGGGCAGTTTCTTTATCATTTATATGTTTGCTTATTTTATTTAGGTTTACCTCGGCCCAGTTTCTTGAAGGTTTTTCTAGTCTTAATGCTATATCTTTCCAGATATTTGCATTTTTTTCACTAGCTTGTTTTTTAAGTTCATGAATTAATGAATTTAATGCAGGATTTGTTTTAGTATTTTTATTTGTCATATGTTTTTCTCCAGGTAAGTGAAAACAAGTGAAAGGGAGGGGTATTTATAAGATTTGTGGGGGAAATTGTTAAAAATGAATTGCAAATAAAACCTTTGCATGAAAAAGCTAATTTCCGTCTGTGGAAGCGATGTTTCTGATGAAAAGCTTTCTAGTTATGCTTTAGAAGTAGCAGAAAAAGTAGGTGCTCTTGTTGCTCAACGCGGTGGTGTTATTGTTTGCGGTGGCCATAAAGGTGTAATGGAGGCTGTTTGCTGCGGTGCTAAAAAAGAAAATGGAATTACAGTTGGCATAATGCCTTTTGAAAAAGATGAAGCAAATGAGTTTATTGATATTGCAATTACTACAGGAATTGGTAATGTTAGAAATTATCTTGTATCAAGAACTAGTGATGTAACAATTGCGATTGGTGGGCGCTGGGGGACACTAAATGAGATTGCTTTTAGAATGATTTCAAAAAAACCTTTGATTCTTATAAAAGGTACTGGTGGTTGTGTTGATGAGATTATAAATGGTAATCTTATGCAAGGGGTTGAATCTAGTTTTATAGTCGCAGAGTCTGCAGAGGATGCTGTCAAAAAAGCATTTGAACTTTTATCATAAAATTAATAATAGATTTTTATATTTCATAAAGTAGGTTGTACAACTATGAGAGAATATAGAATCAAGAAAGGACATAATCCAGATGTTGGAGTGCTCATAAACAGATTCTTTGGAGCAAAAGGCGACATTTATTCTGGTATAAAATTTGAAGTAGAAGGCATTGGAAAAATTGATATTAAACAAGAAAAAAATTTTTTAATCGTAGATATCAAGCCACCTAAAAAAGTATGCGGTGATTACAGTATTATAAAAAAATGGAATGACTTTTTATTCGAAGCAACAGGTATGAATACAAAAGAAAGAAAAAAAGAATTTGGTAAAATAGAAAAACCAAAATAAATTTTATTTTTTTTTTACTATACGAATCTTGGTGTTTTAGATTTCTAAAATATACTATTTTAATATTTATAAGTGTTCATATTTAGAGCTATTTGAAAATATCAAAACATATATATATTCACGTATACATTACTGAATTTGTGTGGTGGATGGGAGATGCCTCTAACAAGAAAAGCCCGAGTTGTGGGTAGCAGTTTGGTGGTAACAATACCAAGTCAACTTGCGAAAGCCCACGATATAAACGATGGAGATGAAATAGAGATACTGCCTACAGGTATTGGAGAGTTTACAATAAGAAAACTAAAGAAATAATTTTTATTTCACTCGATCTTCTTCTCAAATATTAGTTTATACTAGTTTAAAAAAACATTTTTTTTAAAGACCTGTTACCAAATCCCATAGTACTTTTTCCTTATCAGCAGCTTTTACAACACCACTTGCAAGTAGTACTCCATCTGCACCAAGTTCTATTGCCTTTGAAACATCACGCCCGTTTTTAACACCAGCACCGCAGAGCACTTTTACATTTGCATTTATCTTTTTTACTGCCTCAACACTTTTACTGACAATACCTGGATCTGCTGTTGTAACAGATATATCACCGCCGATTAATTCAGGTGGCTCAACTGCTACAAAATTAGGTCCAAAGGCAGCAATCGCCTTTGAAGTTGCGACGTTGTTAGAACATACTATATTATCAAGCCCAAGCTCTTTTGCACGAGTAATACAAGTATCTACATCTGCAAGTATAAGCCTATGCTCACTATGATTTATAAGAGTACCAACCGCGCCTGCAGCTTTCACAGCCTCAGGCAGCGTCCAACCTGTATGACTACCTGGTTTTATCGGGTCGATATGTTCGGCCCAAACAGGTATTGAAACTTTTTCTGCACAAAAAGCTATATCTGTTGCTTGTACAGCTATTGCCATACTTGCATTTGTTTCTTTTGAAATTTTATCCATTAACATTGCAATTTCAAGTGCGCTTTGTGCTGTTGCTTCAGTATATGTTTTAACATTTAAGACAATTGTAGGTGTTTTAAGCATAATATTTTTCACTCCTCGATTTAAATGGTAATCGATTATCTTTAATATATACTTCTGTATTTCACTAAAAGATTTAAAATGTCATTTCAACTACAATCCATATTACTTTTAGGGATTATTCCAGCTCTTGCTTTTCTTTTTTTTAGTTTAAAAGGATATGATGAATTATACAAACAAAAAACTGTATTTTTAGCATTATTTGCTGGAATAATTATTGGAGTGATTGTTGCAGTGTTTAGATTTTTTATTTATATACTGCCTTTGTATATTATATTTATTGTTCTTTTTGCATTTTTTGAACAATTATTCAAAACAATAGTTTTAAACATAGGGCGATTCCAAAAGAAAAAAGAAACAACAATTTATGGTTTAGTTTTAGGTTTAGGATTTGGTGCTTCATTTACACCTTTTTTAGTTCTCGCAGGAAGCATAACAAACGAGCCAACCCTTGATTTCTATGGTATTATATTAATTGGAACAATTGGTTTTACATTATTTCATGCAGCAACTGCAGCATACATAGGTTATGGAATATACATTGGACGATTAACAAAATATCTTTTTGTTGCAATAATCATACAACTACCTTTTAATCTTATTTTAGATTTAGCAAGATTTACAAAATATCCAGATTTTATATACTATCAAATTTCGCTGCTATTATACGGCCTGATTTGTTATGTTTATATATTAAAATATGTAATGCCAAACATATTAAAAGATACAGAAAGAAGAAAAAGAAGTAAAAAAAGTAAGGTGTAAAATGATGGATGAAAATAAAATGTTTGAAAATGATTTACAAATAAACCCCTATGATCATGATAAAAAAACTAGTCCGAAAATAATGATTGCAGGTGTTTTATTGATTATCGCAGGAGCTTTATCAATTATTATTTTGATATTGCTTAATGCAATGATTTCTTCAAACCCTGAACAATTCATTGATATCTCTCAATTTACAGAAATAAGCCCTGAGATTACAATTGAAGGCGTACTTGGTTTAATGAATGTTTGTCTTTCAATTGCGATGGTTATTTCTATATTTCCAATACTTGGCGGCATTCTTTGCTTTAGAAAAAAGTTATGGGGTATCTGTTTAACTTGTGCAATTATTGGTATTTTTACAGTATTTCCTGCAATAATCCCAGGGATTTTATCAGTTATAGCTGCGGTTTTACTTTATTTATCTAGAAAAGAGTTTAATTAAAAATTTTAAGTATATCTTTTATTATAGCGGTGGTCTAAAATCTTTACCACAATACGGGCAAATATTTGCATCAAATGGTATAGGTCGTCCGCAATTTGGACAAATACGACTTGTACTTGTTGATTGAGTCGAAGTTGAGACTTGAGGTATAAGTTCCCCGTTTTTTATCCTATTATATGGAATATAAAATGCATATAAGAATATTAAACTAGGTATTAATCCTAAAATTCCAATAGCTCCAATATTTGAATTAAAAGATAAAGATGAATAGCTGCTAGTCGATGAAATCGAGCCAAAAATTTCACCTAGCATTCCTGCTAAATAAAATGATGTAATTGTTGAAATAATAATTGAAGAAATAATCCCTGCAAATAAAACATTTTTACCGGTTTCATTTTCTAATTCAATAAGTCCAAAATAATAAATTAAACCACCCAAAACCGCGCTAATAACTGATATTATGACAATTAAAATTGAAAATGAGCCTCCTAAACCTTCCAAAGATAAAGTTGGGCTTGCTGAAGATATCGCTGAAAAAGTCATAAATGCTACTGAAACCGTAAGAAAAATTGTTACAATAATACTAATGCAAAAAATGATTACAGCCTTTTTAACATTATTTTGATGTTTTTCACCGAATTCTTTTCTACCCATTAGAAATAAAATCGCACCTACAAGAATTAATATTCCTCCAATAAAAGATATGATTGCTAAAAAACCGATAATGATTTGTGTTATTGCATCTTGTGTAAAAAAGCTAGAAATTGATGTTATTACAGAATAGGTCATTGTGATAATTGAACCAATTATTAAAAAATGTAATCCTTTTTGAGTATTACAAACCATATTTTTTCTCTCCTTTATTTTGTTTAATATATAAAAAAATCATTTAAGTAGTTTTATAAATGTGAAAAAAGAAGAAAGTTGGGAAAAGAAAATTTTCTTTCCCTGTTATTTTTTTATGGATTTCTAAAATCTTTACCACAATATGGACATACTGAAGCATCCATTGGAATAGGTCTTCCACATGATGGACAGGTTCTACCTGCAGATGCTCCACCTGTTGCTTGATTTGGATGTCCTCCAATTGGTGG
>CAZFAZ010000010.1:0-32034 GCA_964517155.1 uncultured Thermoplasmatales archaeon | reverse complement strand
AGCGAAACATAGTATCCACTCATATACTGGTGGAATGTAAGGACCTTTGTGGAATTATTCGCACGTTTTCCACAAAGGAATCTTACTTTCCTTTGCATATTGAACTAGTAATCCTTGTTTGATATTGTACGATAACACCTTCAAGGATATCTCCTTTCGTTGCATCCATCGTTTTTTACTTCTCAGGAAACTACCCCATCGTCGTTTGATGGAGGAAAACACGCTTTCTACGATAGATCGGAAATGATACGCGGACATCCATTCGTCTTTGTTTTTCTTGTATGAACGAATGGAAACGATCCATGCAGGTTTTCCATGGGCATGATTGGTAGCATTGTCTTTGAAGCAGAGAAAAGGTACGCCGTTTTTGTTTGCCACAAGTTGACAGTTGTCTCGTGATGAATAGGCTTTATCTCCGAAGACTGCTCCAAGATCTGAGAGATGTTTCAGGAGTTTTTGAAACACGGGTGAATCATGTTGATTCCACCGGGTATTTTTAAACCAGAGGATGATACCCGTGTCAATATCGATAACGATGTGTAATTTCAGGCAATCTCGTCGTTTTCCTCTTTTTTTAATTCTGATGTCATACCAGAGGCTGTGGTGATGCGTGCTGAATCCGCTGCTGTCCACGGCAACATTTTTGTGTTTTCGTTTGAGAAAACAGATGATCCGGTTTGTAATTTTTCGAATGTATCGAGTGGTTAGTTTCTTCATTCCTCGATGGATAACACTATGACCGGGTATGTCATCGAAATGATCTTTGAACGTTTCGCTTTCTTTCAAGTATGCTTCAATGCTATCATAGGTTTGGTTGAATCCTACTTTGAGGATGCAACCAGTGGCTACTTCTTTTGGGTCATGTCCGTTTCGTCCTTTTTTCTTCGTTTTCCATGGTGGTGGGAGTTGTTCAACTGCTTTGATGGTGCTTTTTATGTACAATACGTTGAAGTTTCGGTTTACATAGTTCAAAATTTTTGGATTAACTCGTTTTTTCGCACATCCCATCTTAATTAAGCAGACATATTATGTCTGCTAAAAAACTATTTTGGGATGAAGCCTTAGAGTATGATAAGCTTTTATATTACCATGCAAACAATTTAGAAGAAGAAAAAAAGAGGAAAATAAACAATTTACAAGACTTTTGCAGATTTAGGTTGAAAGAACACTTCTTTGCTCTTTCAATCTCCCAGCTAATTGAATAAACACCCAACGTTTCAACCGTTTACAAACAGAACCAACCGCTCTCACACCACTCAAAAGAGTAGTAAGAAAGGGATTGCGCCAGGCATTTTTTAGGAGGGTATAAGCAAGAACAACAAGGTGTAGGTGTATAACTACAGCGTCAAGCCGTCTTACTTGATACTCGCCCATTCCCAAATGCTGTTTACAATCCCTATAAAAAACCTCAATAGCCCAGCGTTTTTTATAGTATTCGAGCACCTGCAAACCATCCAACTCTGTGTTGTTGGAAACCAAGAATGTACAGATTTTACTGTTCCGTCGTTCCCTAAGAATAATCAGTTTCACCAACCCAATATTCTTCATCACCAAACTGATTTCATACATCCATTTGAACCGTTGCTCATCCAGGGTCGTATTAATTCTCTTAAAGGATTGTTTAGACAAATCCTTTGCATACCTACTTACTGATATCCAGGTGTCATCCACCTGGATCAGGCGATTACTTTTCGCCTGAGACACCCAACTTAGACCTCTGCAACCTATAAAATCAACCAACTCTTTGGACATATACCAAGCATCAAACACCACCACCTCCGGAGAAATCTGCAGCAAGGATTTCCTGATGATATCAAGGGCGATTTGTATCTTGGTTTTAAACCAAATACCTAACCGGGTGGCATGTTCCTCCTTCACATAAGGACTGAAATACAAGGGAACATGTACACCATCATCATTATGATAAAAAGAGGAGACAATATCATGACACCGTACACTCTTCCCCTGAGAATGATCAAACAAATAACCTACACCATCCATATGTTCCCCAGATTTCTCTATGATGGTGTCATCAATAACCAAGACACCACCATTGCGATTGGAGAGACTTTGCTTGATACGAAGAGCATTTAATCTTCGAACATCCCACTTTGGCTGGGTGAGAAAACGGTTCAAACTACTCTGATGTCTTCCATGCAGCTGATTATCTGCGATATCCTGAATGTTTTTCTCACCCCGTTCACCTAAGAGAAGACCATGCATATAAGTGTTGAAATGGTTCCATTGCGGTTTTGAAAAACAATACCTATAATTTCCAAGGGCTGTACCAAAAACATCTATTTCTTTTGTAAAGAACATATTTTGCATCCCATCCTAAATGAAGGATGGAAACGATGTTCTTCTATCTGTAATTTATGGATGATTTAGAAAAAGTGCAAAAGTCTTGAATTTATTTAAAAATATGGGTATAACAACCAGGAAAACAGACGAATTAGAGGTAACAGCAGATTATGCCCATGAATATATGTATATCTTTTCGCAGAAAAATTATCCTTGGAAATTAACTGCTAAAAACAAGCAATTATTTGAAGAGTTATGTAAAAAACTTAGATATATATCAGATAACAACAAACCATTACTTTTGAAAAACCCATATGATTATCCAAATTTTTTATTCGTAAAAAAAAACTACCCTAACGCAAAGTTTATATTTATTCATAGAAACCCCCTTGAAGTTATTAGCTCTAGCTTGAGACTTTATGAAACGCGATTTAAAAACGAAGACAAATTAATGGGCTTATACTATGAACAATATACTAAACTATTTCAAAATCCTTTAGCTCTTTTTTTAGCAAGGATATATTACACGTCTTGTTTTCCCCTGGGTGTTTTTAAGATTATTTGGCACTCTACTAAAGCAAATAAGTATTTTTTAAAAAATATTAAATACCTATCAGACGAAGATTACATTTCAATCAACTATGAAAAACTCTGCATGGAACCAAATAAAGTTATTATAAAAATTTTGGATTTTCTTAATATGAAAACAGATAAGGACTTTAATAAATATGTTAAACCAAGGAAACTAAAACTAATACCACGGATTCTGTTTTTACGTAAATTTATATACAAAATGATGAAATCATATTTCAAAGAATTTGAATATGATTTCTAAAAAAACAAGAATAATCTAGTATAAAAACATCAGAAATAGAAAAAATAAAAAAATTACGGAAAATAATTTTTATATTATTAATATTTTAAAATTTGGGGGATAAGAAATTGAAAAAAACAATCATAATACTAGCTATAGTTGTACTATTTTCTACAACAGGAATATCAAAAACATTAGAACAAAAAGACAAAAATAGTTTCACATACTCTGGAGTTATAATAAGTGTAGATGATGATGGCACAGCTGACTACATAAATATGCAAGATGCAATAGACAATGTAAATGATTATGACACAATATTTGTTTATAGCGGTACATACAATGAAACAATATCCATAAACAAAAAAATAAAATTACAAGGAGAAAACAGAGAAAAAACAATAATTGACGGAATATATAATAAAACTATTTTTATGTTGAAAATCCAGGACAAAAGAGTATGAATGCCCTTTTAAAATCTAATTTTTTCTTTTATTTATTTTTAAATTTTCAATTTAGTTTGTAGTGTATAATCCAATCACTTTTTCTTACAGATTCTAAAAATTTGTATAACTTAAAAAATTTTAATTTATCTATTTCTTTATCAAAAAAATTCCACTCATCTAATAATTCAATGCTATCATTCCAAGAAGAAATCTCTTGACTTTTTTTAATGCCAAATTTAATATTTACAGTTTGATCTAAACCTGTCATAAATTTAAAATAAGCATTAAATAATCTGTTATTTTGTTTTCTTTTCGTAAATGTACTTGTAACATCAAATGCAACTTCACATCCGGGAAATTTTTTTTGTAATTCAAATAGTAGTGATTTTACTTCATTTTCATAAAAGTATTGAAAGACCCCTTCAGCGAGAAACAGAAACGAACCGTCTTTATATTTTGATAAAACATCCATCCAACTAAAATCATGTAGTGAAGAACTAATAAAATGATACCTATCATTTTCTTTTAAGAATTTCTTTTTTAAACTTATTACTTCAGGTAAATCTACATCATAAAATTCTCCGTTGCCTATATTGATTCGATGAAATCTTGTATCAAGTCCACACCCCATATTTACGATAACTCCCTTTGGATTTTTTGATAAAAAATCTTTAACATAGCAATCAAATTTTTTTGTTCTTAATGCTTTTAGAACTACATAATATTTTGAAAGACTACGAGTATAAAGTTTTTTAAGTGTTTTTGAATCAGATTCTGAAAGAAATCTATCAAGGATTTTGACGATTTCAACAGATTTTTGATCTTGTATAATTGGATCTTTTGATTGACTTTCGATAGCTCTTGAATATAAAATAAAAAAAAGTGTCTCTGATACTCCCTTTATATCAATTTTTATATCATCCATGTTCATTCCTGCAATTACAATTAACTTTTTTTAATAAATTCTGGCCATCGTTTTTTCAATATCTATTATATCTGAAATATTTGAAACTACATTTTCATTAAATTTTTCAACTTTGTTGTTTTTTGTTGAAAACATTAATTCTTTATAAAAACGTGAATAAAACTTTGAAATTTCTTTCCATCTCTCTATTTCTTTACCAAATAACTCTATTTCATCATTTAACTCTTTTGAGGATATGCCATGATTTTTTAAATATTCATAAGCGTATTTTTTTTCAATTGAAACAATATCATAGATATTTATAAGAGAATCAATTAGATATTGAGAGTCTGATTTTTTAGTAAAAAATGAAGAAATCTTTTTCATAAAATCTTTTCTAACGCTATCTAATTTATACATTGATATTAATTCTTTATTTTTAGCTTCGTCAGTACTTTGAAAAACCTTAATCATTTCATTTAATCCATTTATGCCAAGTGGATATTTTCTCCATTTCTCATCATAATATAAAGGATTTCCTTTAATTTTTTGTATATTTCTGTCATGTGATTTTCTAAAAATAATATCATCCGATAAAGCAGATTTTTTCTCCTTATATGTATTGATGATAAAGTTAGGAAAAAAATTACCAACTTTTGCATTAGCAACAGACCTTACAAAAATATCCAAAGAAACAGAGGCACATATCCCATTTTTGGCATTACCTAGATTTAATGAAACAGGATCATTATAGTAAACTAATTTATTTTCTTCATCAAATCCAACAATTACTATTTCATGAGCAGTTGAAACCAAATTCCATGCAAAATTTGGGATTTTTTTTGCATTTATCCACAATTGACTATCCATAAGCGTTCTAAAGGCAGGTAGAGATACTAAATCTACTGCTGTAGATACAGGAATATCATTTTTGACATATGATTTTATTTTTTCCCAGTAAATATTCCAGATTTCAGATACTGAACTGTTTAAAACATTTGGAAACCATGTTTCAAACTCTAAACCATAAATATCTGCTACAAATTTTCTATCAAGTGGCCATTGTGATAAAAAAGTTCCACAAGTTGGAAAATAGTTAAAATAATCTTTAACATAGCCTGATGAATAACTTACTCCTGAGTTAAAAACAAAATCGTCTAAGTTAACATTTCTATCATAATATTTCATAATCATTGTTTGACAAGCATATGAACAAAAAATACTGTTATCTTGACCAACATAAGGTACATTATCAATAATATGTTTTTCTTTAGAAGATTTATTTAATAGATTTTTGTCGCTAATCATCTTTGTTAATATAATATTCTATCTCATTATTAAAAGTTATACACTTTTTAAAAATATAAAAACTTAAAACAAGTTATTTAAGTAAAAAACTAATAGACTTAATACAGATGGTTGAAGAAAAAAATAATTCAAAATCCATTTTTTTAAAAAATAAATTTATTTCTTATTTTAAATCATTTAGACTGTCTTGTTGGTTTCTTGTATCAGTTTTTTTTCTTTTAGGTGAATGGTATTCTATACAAGAATTCCCATTTTTTCAAACTTTAATTGTATTGTTATCTCTTTTAGGAATTTTTTCAGCAGGTTCTTTGATAAATGTAGTTTTTGATAAAAAACTTGATATTTTTGCAAGAAAACCTATTGTTAGAGTATTTCAATATATTTCTGCAAAAGAAATGCTGGTCGTGTCTGTTTTTTTATCAGTCATTCCTCTGTTATTTCTATATTTTTTTATAAATGTTGAAGTTTTTTTGTTAGGATTGTTAATAGTTATAATAGGCGTATTTTATTCTACTCCTCCTATTAGACTTAAAACAAAACCACCATTTGATTGTTTAATGAATGCATTAGGTGGGTCTGTTCCTTTTTTCATGGGATGGATGATACTACTAAATCCTTTAACCTTTGGCTCTATGATTTATTTTCTAATTCTTTTTTTAATTATTTCGCATATTTTCTTTTTCTATACAACAATTGATATACAGAGGGATAAAGAGTTAGGCATAAGAACTTCTTGTAATATCATAGGTTTAAAAAATTCTCTTATATTAGGAGCTATCATATATATAACAGATTTAGTTATAGCAATCTGTTTTTTTGGAATTGCTGATTTGCTGGTAATTTCTCTTTTGACATATATCCCTCTTATAGCTCTTGCTTTTGTTTATAGAAATAATCGTAAATTGTTGGTAAATATAGTTGGGGGTTTAAGCACTTTAATTTTTGCTGGTGTTATCTTAATTTTTCTAAGCTTTTTTTCAAAAAATATTTTCCCATTTTTCTTTTTAGTGATTTGGATAATTTTTACAATTTACGATATTTTTATATTTACAAAATATGTTAGAGGATAATTATTTTTTTAACGGCTCTATAATTTTCTTTTTTTCAAGATCTAATAAAAATTCTATTATGTCATTTTCTACTGTTTTTAAATCGGCATCCTCAAATGAGTCACATATTTCATTTATAATTTCTTGAATTGTATGCTTCCCATCTAAAAGTTTAACAGCCTTACTTGCAACTGGATTTAAAATTCTAATTGGGCCACCTATGTAGCTTGCCATGCTTATAGTCTCCCCATCTTTTCCTTCATCTTTGTATACTATGTCTTTTGCAAGTTTTGGTTTAAGATTTTTATCAATCATGTAATTCACCTTTGGCGTAGGGGATATTGTCAATATTTTTAAAATCTTTACCTGTTTTTATTTTTAGTGAATAGTTTATGAAATCCTTATTTTTATGAATTGTTTTAAGTTCATTCCAAATTTCCTTTAGATTTTTTTCTTTTAAAGAACCACCTGAAAAAGGAAGAACTGGGTCAATTGCACATGTGCCGGTTGGTGAAATATAAATAGATAACGGCGGGATTTTTGCAAAACCCCTAACATAATTATATTGTGTTTTGGGCACGATATCGACATTAAACATTTTTTCATTATATTCATTTTTTTTATTTTTTATTATTTTTTCCAGCTGAGATGATTGTTTTTCAGATAAAGAAATATCATCATAAGTTCTGTTTGATGCTCTGCCCGTAAATATCACTTCATCAAGTCGCATATCTGTTGCACCTAGGCTGTATGTAAAATCAATTAATTCTTCAAGTTCAGATAGATTAATCGGATTTACGACTGTTGCAATGGATATCCTGCCTCCAGCCTCTTTGATTAGTCTGCAGGCATTAACAGCTTTTTCCCAGCTACCTTTTTTACCCCGTAATTTATCGTGGGTATCTTTTTTTCTGCCATCTAAACTAATCTGAATACTTTTAAAATAATTAGCATATAAAGATGAATTTTCTTCGTTTACAAACCATCCATTAGTTATAGTATTGCAAAAGATGTTTCCTTGTTTTAAAATTTTGGCGATATCCCAAAAAGACTCGCAAAGAATAGGTTCTCCTCCGCTTATACACATTCTATATATCTTCTCGTCTACAATCTGATTTGCAACGTTTATTTTTTGTTCATGCGTTAATTCATTAGAATGTTTTTCTCCTGAATTATTATAACAAAATATGCATCTAAGATTGCATTCTCGTGTAATTTCCCATTGTCCAATAAATGGTGAGTTGAAATGATCTGGAAGTATTTTTTCTTCTATAAAATCATCTATTTTTATTTTAAAACCGTCAATGTTTATATCGTTACTGGAGAAGTCAGTTGTATCACGGTTATCCATAATATCTTAGTAAATATAAAAAGCTTAAAAACTATTGCATAAAAGAAAAAATTGGTGGAGTTAAATGGCTGAAAATTTCGAAGAATTTTTTTGGGGAAAAAAAATCGACGATGAAAATATCAAGAATCCAAGTTCAAACCTTTTAAAAAGAAAAATTTTAGCATATCTTGTTGCTTCGCGAATACCAACAATTCCTATTACTATTTCATTTTTTTTATTAGGAGAATGGTGGGCGATAAAAGAATTTTTGTTTTATCCTACTTTAATAATGATGTTTTTTTTAATATTGGCTGAGTTTGTTAGTGGTTTTACCAATTTTCTATTTGATAAAAAACTTGATATTTTTGCAAGAAAACATAATGTGTGGATATTCAAATATATTTCAGATAAAGAACTTTTAATATCATCAATTATCTGTTCTGTTGTTGGTTTATATTTTCTGTGGCATTATTTTGACTTCACGGTTTTTATTATGGGTTCGATTCTTGTTATTATCACATTTTTGTACTCCATGCCTCCTGTTAGATTTAAAACCAAACCGCTGATAGATATTGTTTCAAATATGTTAATTTTCGGCTCTTTACCTTTTGTTTTAGGATGGTTAACTAGCGGAGCAAAGACAAGTATGGACATCTTTATTCTCGGATTAATAATGGGCATTCCTGTTATTTCTTATACTTTACTTATAAGCTGGCGAGATATTAAAACAGATGCAGAATTTGGAATAAAACCTACTAATGTACTACTTGGTTATAACTGGACAATTCATGCAGCTATTATTTTATGGATTTTATTATTATTTTTATGTGTTTATAAGTTTTATCTAGATGTTATTACTATTTCCTTTTTAGGTGTGTTTCCTGTTCTTATGATTTTATGGCTAAGACACATCAAACTAAAAGATTTAAGACAAAAAAACATAAATTTTTTCCTTCCGATTTCAACGATGTTGTGGTCATTCTTAGTTTTTTTGCTCCTTTGTATTTTAACATGTTCTATTATACCAGCTATATTTTTAATAATTGCAATACTACTTTTCTTTAAAAATTCTTTTAAAATTTATCATTCTTTAAAACATATTTCTTCTTAACTTTAGCGTTTAAGTTAAAATTTTGTTTATTTTCATCATTTGTAAGTTTACGGTGTTGAATGTAGTATACGAAAAAGATAGTTGGACAAAACAAATTTTACTACAACAGACTATATTGTCCAAAAATCAAAGTATTATACTATTGTAAGGAAAACTATTTATATAAAGTAGATTAATATAGATATATATCGTATAAATTAGATATACGAGAAATAAAATTGAAATTATAAAGTGGGTTGATAAAAAAATGAAATACTCAAAGCCAAAAATGAAATCTGTAGATAAAGAAATAACATATGGATCTCTACATGTTGCAGAGTGCCCAATTGCATAATCTTTATTCAACTGATTAAAAAATCTAATTTATTTCTTTATTTTCATTTTTTCCTAAATAAATTAAACAGAAATAATGTTAGGGAATATTAAAAGGGAAATTATTTTATAATTAAAATTTGTATGTATTCTGGAAAAACAATCTTTTTAAGAAAGAAAATAAGGTTAAAAATTGATGTATACTACCTTTGAATTAGGATTAATGAATGCATATCTCTTCTTAATAGTTTATATTATAATAACAGTTATTCCTTCTGTTTATAAAAAAAAGAACAAACATGAAGATTCTTCCCAAAAAATTAAAAGAGATAACTTTTTTAGATTTCTATATAATCTTTCATCAATTATGTTCATACTCGCAGTTATTGTAAGCTTTTTAGCACCAATAGTTTTTGATACAGTTTTTTTTAATTTTGGATTTGTCTTATGGACTATTGGAATAATTATTGCCATCAGTGTTTGTATAAGCTGGATAAAAACATCGGCGGATAGTCTCGTTATGATGGGGATGTACAAATACTCAAGAAATCCTATGTATCTTTCATTTTTCTTTGCATATGTTGGAATAGTATTGATGTCAAACTCCTTAATTTTCCTAATAATAACAATTTTTTACATGATTGTAATAGTTTTATATGTTGGATATGAAGAAGAGTTTTGTATTGAAAAATATGGTGAAAAATACAAGGAGTATATGAAGAAAACTTCGCGTTGGATTGGTTTTAAAAGATATTGAATTAACATTTACCAACAGACTAAAAAACATTTTTTTTAGAACATGAAATAAATCTGCATGTAGGCATAAATGAAATAGGAAAAGGCACACAAATTGTTTATTGCAAATCAAAATTTTCTTTTTCAAAATACAAGTTTCAGAAAAACAGCTTAATCTTCCTTCCACTTAGTTAAAATTAAACTAGATACAAAGAAAACCACTGCAAAAATGATTACAGCCAACTATTTGTAAAAACTCTGGCATCTGCTCAAGTGCAAAAAAAGTTCCTGCAAGAAACATCATAGGAACAGTAACAGCACCACCAGCCATACCTGCAGAGTCCTCATCTTTTACAAAACGACTGATGAGCATACCTATTCCTGTAAAAAGAAAACTTGTGCCAATAATTATCAAAATCATAAAGATGTTAATATTAATTTTAATGCCGTAAACTAACACCCCTAAAACAATGATTAAAGCCGCAGATACAAACGATAAAAACAACTGGAAAAACATCTTTGAAAAAATCCATTCAGAATGAGTAATCGGCGTTGTTAAAAGTTTTCTTAAAATTCCATCTTTTTTAAATTTTGTATTACGCTCAAGACTACCATAAATACAGGTTTGTATTATAGTAAAACCAATCATACCTGGTAAAAAGAAATCAATAAAGCTAAACTCACCAGTGATTGTTTCAACATCGTTTATCTTAATTAGTTCTCTACCACCAGAAATATTCATGTAAAGTGTGTTTTCTTTATCTTTTAAATCCATAGCATTAATTATTTCATCTATTTTTGCACGTTTCTTAAAAAGCTTTGAAAAAAATTCTAAGGTTTCTTTTACGGTAAGTCTTTCAAAGGAATGAAACTCCTGCGGAAGTACACCAATTTTTTCTTTTACATCAACAAAAGATGTGTTAATGTCTTTTCCAAGTATTTTTATTGTTCCCGCGGTTGGTTGTCTAATTGATTCAATCATTTCAACAGTTGTAGTTTTACCTGCACTATTATGGCCAAGAAAAGCAAATACTTCACCTTTTTTAACAGAAAAAGAAATATTGTTTACTGCTACAAGGCTACCATATTCTTTTCTAAGATTGATAACTCCTAATGCGGCGTTTTCATTTATAATACTTGATGAAAAAGTTTTTTCAAAAATAATTTTTCCTGCAAGACCGCAAGAAGGACAAATTGTCCTTATGATGTCACCCGGGTTACCAGATGATGTAAAGATTTGTTTGCATTTTGGACACTCGACCTTTTTTGTAATCATATTATATCAATTCTTGTGAAAATACTTGATAGCTAACAAGTATTTAATTTTTATTTATATAAATAAAATAAAAAGATTGATTTTAAAATTTTTTACATCATAATCTTTATTAACAAAATTAAATTATGAGTCTTAAAAAAAATAATATCTGGAGAGAAAGAGGAACCAAGTATGGATTTAGATTTTATTAGCAAACTTGTAAAGCCAGCAGATACAAAAATTGTAATGCTTGTAATGGATGGATTAGGCGGTCACCCACTTCAAGAAAATGGACTTACTGAGCTTGAGAAAGCATATACTCCAAATCTAGATAATCTTTCAAGAAAAAGTGTTTGTGGACTTCAACTGCCCATCGGCTCGGGTATAACACCAGGTAGTGGTCCTGGGCATCTTGGTATTTTTGGCTATGATCCTGTAAAATATCAGGTAGGTCGTGGTGTTCTTGCTGCAACAGGCATTGGTTTTAAGCTTGAACCAGGTGATGTAGCAGCACGTGGTAATTTTTGTACTGTTGATCAAAATGGTGTTGTAACAGATAGGCGTGCAGGAAGAATAAGCAATGAAAAAAATCAACAGCTATGTAAAAAACTCTGTGAAAACATTGATTTAGAGGGTGCTGAAGTTTTTGTTCAAACAGTTAAAGAACACCGTTTTTTACTTGTGTTACGCGGAGAAGGTCTTTCAGGAGAGCTTATAGACACAGATCCTCAGGTTACAGGTAAAAAACCACTGGAGCCAAAACTTAAATCTAAAGGATTTGATAAAACAACAGATATTGTAAAAAAATTTATGAAACAATCTGGCGAAATATTAGCAGATGAACATCCTGCAAATATGATTCTACTACGTGGTTTTTCAAAAAAACCTAATTGGCCTAGTTTTCCAGAGGTTTTTGGTCTTCGCAGTGCAGCAATAGCATGCTACCCGATGTATAAAGGACTTGCAAGATTAATTGGTATGGACCTGCTTGAAACAGGACAAACTGTTGACGATGAATTTAAAACTCTTGAAGAAAACTGGGATAACTATGATTTCTTCTTTTTACATGTTAAAAAAACTGATAGTTATGGCGAGGATGGAAACTTTGATTCAAAAGTAAAAGTAATAGAAGAAGTAGACGGACTTATCCCTAAACTTATGAATTTGAATCCTGATGTTGTAATTGTTACAGGTGATCATTCAACACCATCTTTATTGAAATCTCATAGCTGGCATCCAGTACCACTGCTTATTTATTCAAAACAATGCAGACCGGATAAAGTAGAAAAATTTGGAGAAAGAGATTGTATAACAGGTGGTTTGGGGCCAAGGCTTCCAGCTGTTGAAATACTTCCTATTGCTATGGCAAATGCACTCAGGCTTGAAAAGTTTGGGGCTTAAAAATTTTTCACAAGTTCATCTAATTTTTTTGTATCATAAAGTTTGACATCATGCTGATTTTTAGAAAGTTCTTGTAACTTTTTTGTAAAGCCTGATTTTGAAAAAATGATAAAATTTTCTTTTCTTACTTTATTTTTCCATTTGACTTCTACTGATTTTCTTTTAAGGTTTTCTAAAACATCTATATCTACTTTTTTATCAGTCCATTTACACTCTCCAAATACAATATCTTTATTTCCTTCGTTTATCCCTACTATATCGATTTTGATATCTTTATACCACCATTTGCCAACCCTTCCAATATATGGATATATCTCACAGAGGAGTTGCCTGCAAACTTGTTCAAAAACAAAAGCAGAATGTTTTTCTAGCTTTTCTGAAATAATTGATAATAGTAACTCTTGTCTATCTTCTTCGATTAAACTTTTATTTGGATAAATAAATTCAAACCAAAAATCAAAATAATTATCAGATAAATAATAACGGGCGTTTCTGCTTTCTTTTTTTTGGGTAACTGGAAACTCTTTTTTGATTATATGTAGTTCGATTAAATTGCTTAAATATTGAGATGTTATTGATTTGTTTAACTCTGTCCTATTTACAATTTCACCATATTTATTGTAACCTTCTGATATTGCTTGAATTATAGAAAAATAATTACGAGGCTCTCTGAATTCTTGTCTCAGTAAATTTTCTGCTTCTTCATATAGGTACTCTCCTTTTTGAAAAATCTTATTTTTCAAATTAGAAGTTAAAGAATCGTTAAAATCCATCTTATTTAGATATTGAGGGATTCCATCCAAAAATGAAAAATATTTAACTCTGTCTTCAAATGACGATTCTTTAGAAACAAGTTTCAAATCTTTAAATTTAAAAGGTTCAAGTTTCCATTGACCTGTTCTACGTCCGTAAAGCGGGCTTTTATGGCCAAGTAAATGGCGCTCCATCATTGCAATTGATGATCCGCATAATATTAACATTATTTTATCGTTTAATATCTCATCATATATCTTCTGAAATATTGATGGAATTGCTTTGTTTCCTTCTATTAAAAATGGAAATTCATCAATTGCTATAATTATTCGTTTTTGTATTTTTTTAATAAATCCTTTGAAAAGTTCTTCCCATCCATCAAATTTTATTTTTTGGAAAAGATCGTCTTTTAAAAAATCTGCCATTATCTTTTGCAAATCTGAAATATTTTCTTTGTCTGTTTTTGTTCCGGCTAAAAAATAGATGTGCGGTTTGTCTTTTATAAATTGTTTGATTAGTTCTGTTTTTCCTACTCTTCTTCTACCATAAAGAACCAAAAAACTGTCTTCTTTTTTCTGATAGTTTTTTTCGAACCACTGCAGTTCTTTTTTTCTATCAACAAATTGTTTAAACATAATTATGATAATTGTATTTAAACTTAAATAGTTATTGGTATAAAATAATAATTAGAAGATTAAGTGGATTAAATATTATATCTGATAAATCTCAAAATATTTATCTTTCAAATAATCAACAAATATTTTCGAGTTAAGACCTTCTCCACATGCTTTTTTAATTATACCATCAGCATCCATCAGACGGCCATATTCATGAATATTTTTTCTAAGCCAACCAATTATATTTTCAAATTCTGCATTTCTAATTTCAGATAACAAATTTTTATTATCCTGTAACATTTTTCTAAAAATTTGTGCAGAATATATAGTTCCAATTGCATAAGTCGGAAAATACCCGATACTTCCACCGCTCCAATGCATATCCTGAAGCACACCTTCTACATCATTAGAAGGTTTTATCCCAAACATTTCATCCATTTTTTCATTCCAGACAGATGGTAAATCCTTAACATCGATTTTATTTTCTATCATATCTGTTTCTATTTCAAAACGAAGTATTACATGCAAACAGTAGGTAAGCTCATCTGCCTCGACACGGATAAAAGAGGGTTTTACAAGATTTACCATTCTATACCAAGTGTTAAAATCAATATCTTTAACTGCATCTAAATTTACTTTTTTAAACTCTGGATAAAAATACTCCCAAAACTCTCTGCTTCGAGCAATCATGTTCTCCCAAAACCGAGATTGAGATTCATGCAGGCCAAGAGAAGGTGAATCAGAAATAACTGTATCTTTGTAATCACCCTGAGGCATACCAAGCTCATACAATGCATGTCCTGCTTCATGAATAGTTGAAAAAAATGAGAAAAATGGACCCTTCCGATTAAAACTTGTAGTGATTCTCACATCATCATTTCCCATGCTCGTTGTAAATGGATGAGTTGATTCATCAAGACGGGTTCTCTCTGAAGAAAGATGCATTTTGTCAATAACAATTTTACATAACTTTTTTTGTTCTTCGACAGTTATATCTTTATCGAACTCTTTCTGATTTTTATATAGACTTGTATTTTTAATCTTATCAAGAATTGTTACAATTTCAGATTTAAGAAAACTAAACTCTTTTTTGAGAATATCTACAGTCATCCCTTCCTCATAGTCGTCTAAAAGTGTGTTGTATTTAGGCCCCGGTATTTCAAAAAAATCACAGTATTCTTTTTCTAAATCTATTATTTTTTTAAGCTGCGGCTCAAATATTTTAAAATCATTTTTCGCTCTTGCTTGTTCCCATGATTGATATCCAAGTGTTGTTGCTTTTGAAATTTTTTCCACAAAATCTGAAGGAACTCTTCTAGATTTTTCTACGTCAATATATAATCTTTTTACAACATGTTTATCTCTTTCAGAGAGATTTTCATAAACAGATTCTTTGTTTAATTTTTCGATATGAGACCAGAATTCATCAGAGATCACTTTTTCATGAGATAATCTTGAAATAAAAGCAGATTGCTCGGATTTTTCTTCTGCACCCATCTTTGGCATATAAGTCATTTGATCCCAACCAATAAGTGCACCAATTCCACTGATGACTGATAACTCCTTTTGTTGTTTGTAGATAAAATCAAGTGATTCTTTCATTTTCATACCTCAAGTTCGATTCCAACGGGACAGTGATCTGAACCTTGAATATCCTGCATGATAAAAGCGTTTTTTACGTTTTTCATAAATTCTTTGTTTACAAAGAAATAATCAAGTCTCCAACCAACATTTCTTTCGCGTGCTGCCGTTCTCATACTCCACCAAGTATATTGTTTAGATTCTTTATTGAAATGTCTAAATGTATCTACATAACCATGGTCAATAAACGTGTCAATCCATGCACGTTCAATTGGTAAGAATCCAGATATATTTTCGTTTTGTTTTGGATGCTCCAAATCTATTTCTTTATGTGCTGTGTTAAAATCTCCGCATACAACTATGTTTTTTCCTTGGGACTTTAGATTATCGGCGTATGCTAAGAAAGTATCATAAAAATCTAGTTTATAATCTAATCTTTCCTGGTTTTTTTTGCCGTTTGGATAATAAATGTTGAATAAAACAAAATCTTTGTATTCTGTAATTATTGTTCTTCCTTCACTGTCAAATTTTTCTATTCCAAAACCTTTTTTCACAGATTTTGGTTTTTGTTTTGTATACGTTGCAACACCGCTGTAACCTGGACGCTCTGCTGAGTTGATAAAAACATTGTATCCTGGAGTGTTTTTAAGATGCGGTGGAAATTGTTCAGATAATGCTTTGATTTCTTGTAAACATAATATATCTGGTTTTTCTTTTTGTAAAAAAGTAAAAAGTCCTTTTTTGTCTGCTGCACGTATTCCGTTTACATTCCATGATATAAGTTTCATACTTTAGCTGTAATAAAAAAGGTGGTGATAAGATTACTCCGAAAACTATAAAAACAAGTTCAAATTGTAGAAATATTTATATATTAGTTCTCATATGAGTAATTAGTATAGGATGTTAAAACATGTCAGGATACGGACGAAGACGAGGTCGCTGCCGAGGTATGCGTTGGGTAAATCACCCACATGACACAAAAGACTTTACACCAGATGGATACCAGCAGCCTCAAAACACAATAATCTTAAAAATATACGAGCTAGAAGCATTAAGACTAGTAGATCTAGAAGACCTCACCCAGGAAGAAGCAGCAGCGATGATGGGTGTTTCCAGAAAAACACTATGGAACGACCTTCAAAAAGCTAGAAAAAAAGTAATAAACGCTCTTGTAAATGGCTACCAAATCAGCATCCAAGGAAATGAACACATCCAAAGAAATGAAAAGGAGGTGAATAAAGAAGATGCCAGGTGGAGACAGAACAGGCCCTGAAGGAAGAGGACCTATGACAGGTCGAGCTTTTGGATACTGTAAAGGATACAACAGCCCCGGTTTTACAAAAGGTATGCCTCGAGGAAGAGGATACGGCCGAGGCGGTGGACGCGGCAGAGGATTTTGGCGCAGAGCTTACTATCCTGAGCCATACTATGAACCAGCACCAATATACAGACCAGAATACCCGAAACCAACAAAAGACGAAGAAAAGCACTATCTAGAAGAAAGCATAAAATCAATAGAAGCAGACCTAAAAGAAATGAAAAAAAGACTGGAAGAACTAAAAAAAGAAAACTAAACAATTTTATTTCTTTTATTTATTAGTCGTAGAGCTTAATCTAATGTAAAATGGATGATAAATATGAATCAAACACAAGAAAAAGAATTCGATGTTAAAGAAAACCTTAAAAATGTAAAAAACAAAATCGTAGTACTAAGCGGTAAGGGCGGAGTTGGAAAAAGTACGATTTCTGCAAACTTAGCACAACTACTCTCAGAAAAAGGAAAAAAAGTAGGAATACTAGACTCAGACATACATGGACCAAGCATTCCAAAAATACTTGGAGTTGAAGAAGAAAGAGCAATGGGGAGCAACAATGGAATACTTCCTGTAAAAACAAAAGACGGGTTAAAAGTAATGTCAATGGCATATCTTATCCCAGACAAAGACGCCCCTGTTATATGGCGAGGCCCTATGAAAATGGGTGCCCTCAGACAATTGCTGGGAGGTGTTGTTTGGGAAGATCTAGATTACCTCATTATTGATTTGCCACCAGGAACAGGAGATGAACCACTAAGCATCGCACAATTAATACCAGATATTACAGGAGTAATAATTGTCACAACCCCTCAAGATGTCGCACTTGTAAGCGTACGTAAATCAATCAATTTTGTCAAAAAAATGAATCTAAAAATTATTGGCATAGTTGAAAATATGAGTGGATTTACTTGCCCACACTGCGGCGAAAAAGTAAATATTTTCAAAACAGGCGGGGGTAAAAAAGCAGCAGAAGACTTCAAAATACCATATCTTGGCTCAATACCACTCAACCCAGAAATTGTAGAAATAGGTGACAATAAGCAAAAAACAAGTATAAAAGATAAAAACACAATAGATAGCTATAAAAAATTTGTAGAAAATGTTGAAAAAATAATTGGAGGTGAAAAATAAATATGCCAGGAGGCGATGGAACAGGCCCAGTTGGAGGCGGGAGTGGACAAAACAGAAAAGGTTTTGGCATGGGCCCAGGTGGAGACTGCATATGCCCAAACTGTGGGCACAGAGAGCCGCACCACCCAGCTACACCATGTTATACCATGAAATGTCCTAAATGTGGTGCACCAATGAGCCGTGTATGAAATACAAACAATTATTAACACCACTTAATATTAACATAAAATAAGGGAGAAATATTATGAAAATCGCAGTAACATCAACAGGGGACAATTTAGATTCTAATATCGACATGCGTTTTGGAAGATGCAAATACTTTATAATTGTAGATTCAGAAAGCATGAAATTCAAAGTAGTATCTAACAAAAGTGTTATGGCATCTGGAGGAGCAGGTATTAAAGCTGCTGAAACAATTGCTAATCAAGACGTAGAAATAGTACTCACTGGAAACATAGGACCAAATTCACATAGTACTCTTAAAGCTGCAGGTATAAAAGTTTTTACAGGAGTAACAGGTACTATAAAAGATGCTGTCAATAAATACAAAAACAATGAACTTAGTGAAACCAACTCATCAAATGTAAATAGCCATAGTGGAATAAGGTGAAAAAAATGAAAGTATGTATCCCTACAAATAGCGACAAAGGACTAAACGATTATGTTGGCGAGCATTTTGGACGCGTGTCAACCTATACAATAGTTGATTTAGAAAAAAATGATGTAAAAGTAATACCAAATACAAGCAATCATATGGGTGGAATAAAAAACCCTCCAGAAGTTTTAGCAGAATATGGCGTAAACGTAATGATATGTCAAGGTCTTGGAAGACGAGCAATAATCATGTTTAATGATTTTGGAATAGATGTATACATTGGTGCAAGTGGTACCGTAAAAGATGCAATAGATGCATACAAAAAAGGACAGCTTACAAAGGCATCTGAATCAGATGCATGCGGACAACATGCGTTTCGTGGAGAACACGAACATGACCATGAACAAGGTCATCACTACCACTAAAAAGGTGTAAAACTATTGATAATTTCTGTTGCAAGTGGAAAAGGAGGCACTGGTAAAACCACAGTTTCTACAAACCTTGCGAGAAGTATAGGAAATGTTCAGTTTTTTGATTTTGATGTAGAAGAACCTGATTCAAATATTTTTTTAAAAACAAAGATTTTTGAAGAAGAAAATGTTAATGTACTAATCCCTGAAATCGATAAGGAAAAATGTACTTTTTGTGGCAAATGCTCAGAGTTTTGCAGATACAATGCACTTGCTGTATTAAAAAAAGATGTGCTTGTTTTTCCAGAGCTATGTCATTCATGCGGCGGCTGTGCTCTAATCTGCCCTGTAAAAGCTGTAAAATACAGTTTTAGATCTATCGGAAAAATAGAGCATGGGAAGAAAGAAAATATTGATTTTTACCAAGGTTTATTAAATATAGGCGAGGCACAAGCAATACCTGTGATGAAGGCTCTTAAGAAAAAAATTGATGTAAATAAAAATGTAATTCTAGACGCACCCCCTGGAACTGCTTGTCCATTTGTTGAAACAGTTACAAGCTCAGATTATTGCATTCTTGTTACAGAACCCACGCCTTTTGGGCTAAATGATTTAAAAATTGCAGTTGACACAGTAAGACTACTAGATATACCATTTGGTGTTATTATAAATCGCGATGGAGTAGGCGACAACAAAGTAGAATTATACTGCAAACATGAAAAAATTCCTATTTTATTAAAAATCCCTCAAAGCGCTCAGATAGCCGAGTTGTACTCAAAAGGAATACCTTTTATCAAAAGCATCCCCACCTGGAAAAATGAATTTAAAAAAATATTTAAAGAAATTTCAGAGGAGGTAGAAAAACGAAAGAGCTCACAGTGATAAGCGGCAAAGGCGGCACTGGAAAAACTAGTATCACAGGCACATTTGCATCGCTTGCAAAAAACGCTGTTTTTGCTGATTGTGACGTTGATGCTGCAGATCTTTACCTCATATTAAAACCAGAAGTAAAAAAAACAATGAGTTTTTATGGACTAGAGCTTGCAAAAATCGATACAAAAAAATGCATTGAATGCAAAAGATGCGTGGAAAACTGTAAATTTAATGCTATAACTGAAAGAATGATTATTCAAAAAGCATCTTGCGAAGGATGCGGAGTATGCCAGTATGTATGTCCTGTTGATGCAATTGAAATGATTCCTAGAGAATCTGGCTTTTCATATATATCAGATACACGTTTTGGACCAATGTCACATGCCGTTTTAAAAACTGCAGAAGAAGCCTCAGGAAAACTTGTAACCGTTGTTCGTGAAAATGCAAAAAAAATTGCAAAAGAAAAAAACAAAGATATGATAATAATTGACGGCCCGCCAGGAATAGGATGTCCTGTAATCTCTGCGATAACCGGTGTTGATTTAGTTTTAATTATAACAGAGCCGACACTTTCAGGGATAAGTGATTTAGAAAGAATAATTGGTGTCGCAGAACATTTTAAGATTCCTGCTACGATATGCATAAATAAATACGATATTAACATTGAAAATACAAAAAAAATAGAAAAATACTGCAAAGAGAAAAACATTGATGTTGTTGGAAAAATACCATATGATACAATTATTACAAAGGCTTTAATTGATGAAAAAAACATTATTGAATATGATAAAGAATCAGATTTATCAAAGAAAATAATTGAAATGTGGAGAAGAATTGAAGAAAAACTATAGGTGTTTTTTATGAAACATATGCATTACACAGAAATTGAACTTGAAACCCCAAAAGAAAAAGGAATCAAAGATACAAAAGTACGCTGGCTTATATCAAAAAAAGATGGGGCAGAAAACTTTGCTATGCGTGTTTTTGAAGTTAAATCAGGCGGATACACGCCGCTTCATCAACATGACTGGGAACATGAAGTTTTTATTTTAGAAGGAGAAGGTGAGGCAAGAAATAAAGAAGTTAAAAAATCTTTCAAAGAAGGCGATTTTTTCTTTGTCAAACCCATGGAATGGCACCAGTTTGTAAACACAGGAAAAAATACTTTAAAATTTATATGTTTAATTCCAATAAAAAATTAAAAAATCTTTTAGTGACAAAATGAAGTTTTTTGCTAAAAAAACAAAAGAAAAATTGCAAAAAAATGATTTTCCCAAATATATTGAAACTTTAGATAAAGAAAAATTTAAGAATTTTATAGAAAGTTACAATATATGTTTAATTGACTTCTGGGCTTCTTGGTGTCAACCATGTAAAAACATGAGCCCACGTATAAGACAACTTTCAAAAAGATTTGAAGGAAAAGTAGCTTTTGGAAAAGTAAACATAGAAAAAAATAAGGCTCTTGCAGAAGAATATAACGTAATGAGCATACCAACCCTGCTGCTTTTTATAAATGGAAAAGAAAAGGCCACGTTAACTGGACTAAAAACTGTAGGCGAAATTAAAAAAATTATTAACAAATATCTTTGAAATAATACATTAGCTTTTTAAGCAAATAAAATTTGACAGGGCTGAAAATATGCTGAGAAAAGAGAACGTTGGAAATAACATAATTGATTTAATTGGAAATACACCTCTAGTTAAAATCAATAAACTCAATCCTAATCCAAACACTATTATTTATGCAAAACTTGAAGGTAACAATCCTGGCGGAAGTATAAAAGACAGAATCGCACTTAAAATGATTGAACAAGCAGAAACAGAAGGAGAACTTGTGAAAGGCAAAACAATTATTGAGGCAACATCTGGAAACACAGGTATTTCTCTTGCAATGATTGGCGTTTCAAAAGGATACAATGTTGAGATTGTTATGAGTGAAGCCGTATCAGTTGAACGCAGAAAAATGATAAAAGCATTTGGCGGAAACGTGATTTTAACCCCTGCAGAGAAAGGAACAGATGGGGCAATTCTTAAGGTCAAAGAACTAAGAAAAAAATATCCTGATAAATATTTTTGCACAGATCAATTTACAAATCATTACAATAAAATGGCACATTATGAGACAACAGCATGCGAGATACTTGATCAAACAAGCGGAAAAATCGATTATTTTGTCTCAGCAATAGGAACATCCGGTACAATTATGGGTGTCGGAAAATACCTAAAAGAATACAATCCTAATCTAAAGGTTGTATGTGCACATCCAACAAAAGGCCATTATATACAAGGGCTTAAAAATATGCAGGAAGCAATTGTTCCTGCGATTTACGATCCAGACATGATTGATATTGAAATCATGGTTGAATCAGAAAAGGCTTTTGAGATGACAAGAACTATTGCAAGAAAAGAAGGCATTTTTGCTGGTATGAGTAGTGGTGCTGCAATGCTTGCTGCAATTGAAACTTCCAAAAAAGCAAAAAGTGGCGTGATTGTTACAATATTTCCAGATCGCGGTGATAGATATTTAAGTACAAATCTGTTTAAAATATGAATTGATATGAAAAAAATCGGCCTTATAGGTGGAACAACCTGGATATCAACCATGGAATATTACAGAATTATCAACGAAAATGTCAATAAAAAACTCGGAGGTAAACATTCTGCCAAATGTCTTTTATATTCAATTGATTTTGAAGAAACAATGGTTAAAAACTGGAATAACTGGGATGAAATAACAAAGTCTTTTATTGACATTAGTAAAATGCTAGAAAATGCTGGTGCAGAATTAATTATAATATGTGCAAATACTCCTCATAAAATAGCAAATGAACTTCAGAAAAACATTGGAATCCCACTGATTCACATTGTAGATGCAACGGCCAAAAAAATAAAAGAAAAAAACCTAAAAAAAGTAGGTCTCATTGGAACGAAATATACAATGAATGAAGATTTTTTTAAGAAGAAACTAAAAGACAGATATGACATTGAAACAGTTATACCTGATGAAAAGGATCAAAAAATAATAGAAGATATATTAGAAAATGAACTGGGATTTGAAATCTTTAAAGATTCATCAAAACAAAAATACATAGAGATAATCAAAAAGCTAGTATCAAAAGGTGCACAAGGAGTTATTCTTGGCTGCACTGAAATACCATTATTAATTAAGCAAAGCGACTTGGATATACCTGTTTTTGATACTACAAGTATTCATGCAAAAGCCGCTGTAGCCTATGCCTTAAAAAAATGATAGAAAAGAAAAATTAAGGTTTCCATATAGGACTGCCTAAGGGAAAAACTGTTTTTTTAGCCATTGTATTAATTAAAATTGCAGCTGCAGCATAAAACGATAACACAGAAGTAATCATTAGAAAAACTCCTGCTGGAAAAGCAGAAATCCCTGATAAGTAATGAGGTATCAATGCAATAACTGCAATATCAACCGCAATTAATATTGCAAATAAAACCTTGTTTGTCATAAGTGATGCAACTGTTGCAATAAGGCTAAAGAAAAGTATTGCAATAAGACCAAATGCATAATGTGCAAATTCAACATTTTCACCTTCTCCACCAAATATTGCTATTAGAAGAGTAATTGCAATAGAATACATCGTCATTGCATATGTTCCAAATACTGTTGCTCCAAAAATGTTGTTTCTTTTAAAATCCATTAAACATGCTATAAGCTGCGAGGTTGCTCCAAACATTAAAATCCATGGAATCATAAGTGATTTTGATCCAAATCCTTCACCATGTGTTAAACCAAAATATGCTGCACCAATAACAAGAGCAGCTACAGCAAGACCTAAAAGACCGAGTGCTGCTGGTTCTGCAATTGCAACAGGCATTGCCTTTACAGATATTTCGCTTGTATTTTTTATTTTTTCAACCATTTGTTAATCACCAGAATTTTTCCCTTTAACAAAGTAGGGTATTAAAATGTTGTTGTTTTATTTAAAGTAAAAGATAATACTTAACTGATTCAAATTTTATATTATTGTTTTTCAATATTTCTGAAATACCTAAAACATGACCGTCACCAACACAGTTATAATATTTTCATTTTTTTGTCTCATAATTTTTTTGCCATTTGTTTGTTTCTCTTATTAAATATCTATATTATTTTTTTCTTTTTCTGTTTTAGATATATAGCCTGCAAAAATAAGCTAAGCATCAAATTTATGGAATTCTTTTATCTTTTTAAGAGACGTTTTTGTTTTTGAATTAAAAGCAGCACAAGTAAAAACAATAATAATTTGTCCCTCACTTGACCAAGTGTTTATTTTGTATCCATTTTTAAAAAAAAATTAAAAACCTAATATTTTATACAAATTTTTTGACAAAGCTTCTGATATCGTTCTATTAATTATACGATTTAAATTTATTTCTTTATCCTGAATGTTTCTTTTAATTAGATTTGTATTTGAATAAAAATTATTTATAGCCCAATTCGTACCCTTGAATAATTCTACAGGATTCATATTTTTTGGTTGAAAAACAACATTTTTTAAATTATACTTAGACCAATCTTTAGAGATTATCATTCCCTGAGAATCTAGCTTATCAAACTCTGTTGTTCCTGGAAAAGGTGTCCTAATCGCAAAACCGGCTTTATCTAGTTTCCATTTATAAATGGCCTTTAGTGTCTCTCTAAAAACAGAGGGTTTATCATCATCTAAACCAAAAACAAAAAGGCCTTGTATAATAAGATTGTGATCATGCATTTTTTTGATTGCTTTGGGGTATTTCTCAACTACATTAGTTATTTTTCCAATTTTATTAATTGTCTCTTGATATATTGATTCAAATCCGACTATCCAACAATCGCATCCGGCATCAGCTGAAAGTTTTAAAAGTTCTATATCTTCACCAAGAACATTTATATTTCCATAGCAACTAAATTTTTTATTTAATCCAATCATCTCACGGAATAACTCTTTTGTATAACTGACATTGATTGTAAGAGAATTATCAACAAAATATAATCTTTTAGTAGGAGCATCTTTAATTTCCTTCAAAATATCATCGATAGGCCTAAGTCTAATTTTCTTTCCTTGAAAAGTACTAACTGGACAAAAACTACAACCATATGGACAACCTCTAGTTGCCTGGATAGGCATACAAAAAATATGTTTTTGTTTAATTATTTCAGGGGAGGGTATACTTCGCGGATCAACGGGCTTTGTTTGGCGATAAAAAGATTTTAGTTCACCATTCTCAAAGTCCCTAAGCAACTGAGGCCAAGTATCCTCAGCCTCACCAATAACAACACTATCAGCATGCTGCTTAGCCTCCTCAGGCATTAGTGAGGGATGCCAACCACCAAGAACAACTTTGATGCCTTTCTCTCTAAATTTATCAGCAATTTTATAAGCAGTTTTAGCAGCAACAGTTCTGCACGAGATCCCTACAATATCTCCTACCCAATTATAATCTACCTTCTGATATCTACCATCGATAACTTCAATTTTATGATGATCTGGAGTTATTGAAACTAACTGCCCTAATGTTAGCGAAGGATAATAATATCTATAAATTAATTCATCGACCACATGATAAGTTGTACCAGTATGAGCAAGGATAAGTAAAATTTTCATTTTTCAGATCTCTTAAACTTTATAATTTTATAAATGTTCGATAAGACATATAACTATTATCTAATTTTTTCAACATAATTTAATGATGTTTTCCACAGCCAAGCACTAAACTTTAAACTATTGTTTGTAAAAACACGTTTTGTTATATTTTTAATAGAATAAACATCCTCACAAACTTTATACCATCCATTTTGTAATTCTTCAGGGCTCATTTTTTTTGGTTCGAACACAACATGGGTCATATCATATTTTGACCAGTCTCTTGTTAATATTCTCCCATTTTTTTCTAAGTCATTAAACAGAGGTGTACCCGGATAAGGAGTTAAAATTGCGAATCTTGGGAAATCAATGTTTAGCGAATATAAATTTTTGATTGTTTCATCAAATACGCTTTTTGTATCTGCATCGAAACCGAAAACAAAAGTAGCACCTATAGCCATTCCATAGTCATGCAATTTTCTTATAATTTTTTTATACTGATCTAAATCGTTAGTTTTTTTGTTTAATGAACTTAGAGTTTTTTTTGATAAAGTTTCAAGTCCCATCTCAATTGCTATACATCCTGCATCACTAGTTATTTTCAAGAATTCATCATCCAAAGGTATGTTTGCATTCATCCAGCATCGAAATTTTTTATTTAGACCATTTAACCTCTTAAAAAGTTTTTTTGTATAATCCAAATCGATCGAAAAGGACGTATCAACGAAAACTAAATGTTTATTAGGAATTTTTTTAACTTCTTCTACCACATCATCTATATCTCTCTTACGAAATACACAACCAAACTTTTGATTGGAAATAGAACAAAAATTACAACGGTATGGACAACCACGAGTTGCATTAATTAAACAACTTAAAGATTTTTTTTTAAAAATAGAATGATCTATAATCGGTATTTTTTTTGGATCAGTAGGTTCTTCTTGCTTATAAAAAGATTTCAAGTGTCCATTCTCAAAATCCCTAAGTAACTCTGGCCAACTATCCTCAGCTTCACCCACTACTACAGCATCTGCATGCTGTTTCGCTTCTTCAGGTAAAACCGATGGATGCCAACCACCAAGAACCACCGTGATACCACGACGACGAAACTCATCAGCAATCTCATAAGCTCTAAAAGCTGCATTTGTGTGTATGCAGGAAACGCCTACCAAATCATATTTATCATCATATTTAATTTTTTCAAAAGCTTCGTCGACTATTTTTACAAAATAAGAAGGGGGGCAAAGGGACTGTATCTGTTTTAACGAATAACTAGTAGACATAAAAAGATTATTGGTCAGTTTTATTACAGATGAAAAATGTTTTTTAGGTTGTAAAATTGCATTAATTAACAAAATTTTCATTCTAAATAATGTATGCAGAAGCTGGTTTTACATGTTTTGATATTTAAATTTAAATTCTTTTTTAACGATCCGCCTATCTGTTAAATTATGATTTAATTTATTTATAAACTGGTGATAGCTGAGAGAATGATTATCAAGGGACCTTCTAAAAGTGTTTGAAAGAGAATAAAACTTCTGTGTAATTCGCCTTGTGTTATTATATAGCTCTTCTTGTGTCATGTTTTTAGGTTCAAAAACAACATTGTTAAAATAATATTTTGACCAATCTTTGGTGATTATTCTGTTTTCTTTTTCAAATCTTTTAAAAACAGGTGTTCCTGGAAAAGGTGTTAGAATAGCAAAAGAAGCAATATCTATTTTCCAATCAATTATAGATTTAAGGGTTTTATCAAAAACATCGAGTTTATCTCCGTCGAATCCAAACATAAACAACCCATTAATTGATAACCTATTTCTCCTAATTTTTTTAATTCCTTCAGGATATAAATTAGGATTATTCGACTTATTAACACTTTCAAGACTTTCCTTTGAAATTGATTCAAATCCTACATACCAGGTTTGGCAACCTGCTTCTTTTGAAAGTTTAATAAGATCTTCATTATTATTCAAAACATTTATATTTCCATGGCAATCAAAAAATTTATTCAATTTTTTAATTTCTTTAAAAAGAGTTTGGGTATAATCCAAATCTATAGTTAGAGATGGATCAGTAAATGAAAAAAAATTTGTCTTCAAGTTCTTGATTTCTTCTACTACATTTTCGATAGGTCTTTTTCTAAAATGCGATCCTTCAACATTTTGAATTGAACAATAATCACATTTATATGGACATCCTCTTGTTGCCTGGATTCCTGTTGGATAGTAGCCCTTTTTAAAATATCTCTTAACTGGAGGTATTAATTTAGTATCAACAATTCCTGATTTGTAAAAAGGAGCGATACGACAGTTTTCAACATCGTTTAGCAATCTGGGCCATGATTCCTCAGCCTCCCCTATCACTACCGAATCTGAATGTTGTTTCGCTTCTTCAGGAAGAGCCGTTGGATGATATCCGCCTAATACAACAGTTGCTCCTCTTCTTCTAAATTCATCCGCAATCTCATAAGCCCTCAAAGAGTGCATTGTCATGCAAGTAATTGCAACTAAATCATATTTTTCTTCAAAATTTATTTGTTCATAATGATTTTCATCAATAATTTTAATATCATGAAATTCAGGAGTCAATGATACTAATTGTAAGAGAGTAGAAGGTACATGAACACTCATTGTTTTAAGCATCTTAAAATTATTAGAACTATCGCAACCAAATTTTCTATGAGATGGGTATACAAAAAGAATTTTCATAAAAGATTAAGCCCCATTTTTATCACATATAAAAAAACAACTATATAGTTAAATCTTTTTTGATTTTAAATGGATTTTTAAGTAGATAATAGTTACATTGCATAAAAAGAGTAATAAAATGGAAAAAGAAAAAAAATATCTTTGTGAACTTGAAAATATATCATTTAAACCTATTTTTATATTGGGTTTACCACGTTCCGGCACAAGTATTTTGTACAAAACTCTTGTATCATCTAATTGCTTTAATTATGTAAATATCTATCATATTTTAGAGTACGACCATCTTTTGAATAATTACATATCTGGAAAAGAGTCAGATGAATTAAAAAAAATAGATCAATTCTTCTCAGAAAACGATGTGACTAATCGCGGGATAGACTCTTTCGAAGCGAGATCAACAACACCTGAAGAATATGGATTTATTTTATATAAAAAAACCAGGAAAAACTTAACTGTTAAAAAAAATCTAGATCTACTTTTTGAGTTGTGTAAAAAAATCCAGTTTATATCAAAAAACAATAGACCCATATTATTAAAAAATCCACAAGATATCTTTAGATTTGTATTCATAAAAAAGAAAATACCAGATGCAAAATTTATTTTTATTCACAGACATCCGTTTAACAGCATCAATTCTGGTCTTGGGTCGGAACGTTTTTTATATAAAGAAAAACCGTTTTATCATTCAAAAATAGATAGCTTTTATGATGAGATTTATAATTACTATTTATTAGTTTTATTTCTTAGATTTTTGTATAATGAATTATCACCATTAGGAGTTATGGCAATTACAAGACATATGAAAAAATTTATGAATACTTTCCTTGAAAACATAAAAAATATAAAAAAATCTGAATATATAAATATAAAATACGAAGAATTTTGTAAAAATCCCAATGATACGATTGGTAATATATTGAAATTTTTAGAATTAGATTCTGTAAAAAAAATTGAGTATAAAGATTTGATAAAAACAAGAAATCTAACTTTAGATCCTGCAGTATCAAATATGCGAAGATTTATCTACAAAAAAACTAGAGCTTTTTTTGAATATAATGGTTATAAATACTATTGATCTTTAAGTTCGAATGAAAAAAACCTGGTTTTTGGTAGATATATAACTTTATATCCTGCTTTTTTTAAAAACTTTTTAGCATAATACATCCTTTTTTTAATTTCTTCTTGAGAAATTTTTGGCTCAATTTTCTCTGCCACACTACCGGTTTTACAAGAAAATGGATAAATAAACCCTGCATCAAATTTAATACCAACCATATATTCTAATGTTTCTGTAACGTCTTCAAAAGTTTCAGTTGGAAAACCCATTAAATAATGAGTGTGAACTGTAACAAAAGGCGCATTATTTTTGAATTTTATAAGTGCTTCGCTCATCTTATTAGTATCTGAGTATCTGTTCATTAATTTCAGTACCCTACTACTGCCTGATTGGATGGGTATACCCAACCTAGTTATCTTCCCTTTATCAAATATATCCATCAAATCATCTATATACTTAATTAAAAACCTAGGATGGATGCCTCTAATAGAAATTTCGAAATCATCTGGGATTGCTACAATCGATCTTAATAATTTAGGCAATGTACTATCAATATCTAAACCATAAATGCTTACATCATCTGCAGTTATCACAAATTGTTTATAACCTTGTTCAAGTCCTTTTTTAAACTCATTTAAACATTGATCAAAAGGTTTGCTTTTATGTCTACCAACTGCTTTAGGAATGGTACAATATGAACAATTTCCCATACAACCTCGAGATATGCATATAAAATATTTTTTTTTAGAATCTATTAAAACATGATATAAAAAAGATTTTTCAACTAAAATGTGCTTTACTACGTAAACAGTGGCTCTTTCAAGTATTTTAAAAATAAAAAAATTTTCTGAAAAAGATTCTTTTAATTTTGTAAAAATTGTATTTTGATGATCAAAATCAAAAAGATTATTACCCTCCTTAATTTCATTAAAACTTATTTTGTTTTCTGGGAATAATTCATCTATTCCATCAAACTCTTTTGTAACCAATGTTCTACCGTCAAAAATTTTTGATAATTTTTCTTTTTCCATTTCTGGAAGACACCCTGCAACAATAAGCTCCGCATCATATTTTTTGAATGATTGAATACGATTTAATGCATCGTCAGATACTTCGTTTACTACAGCACATGCTATAAAAAAAATAATATCCGCATCATATGGTTTTTTAACAATTTTAAAATTGTTTTTTTTAAAATATTTACTAATTTTTGTAGCATCAAGATATCTTAGCTCACAATCGTGATTTAAACAAATGTAAACACTTTTCATATGATTCATACCTGGCACATATAACAAATAGTTATTAGTTATTATCCTGATTTGATACAAACATAAAAAAAACTAATGGTTAAATAATTATCTTTTAAGATAATCTATCATTAAATCAACAAAATTTTTATTATTAGAGACAGGAAACATATGAGCAACGCCTTGAATTACAACAATTTTTGCATCATGATAAAACGCGTTTGAAATAAACTTTGTTTTGTTTGACATTATTTCGTCTTTTTCAGAGTAAATAATCAAAAAACTCTCCAATTCTTTCTGCATCCAAAGATCTTAATTCACAACGACATCCTGGGTTTACATATATAAACGATTTTATATGTAGTCTAGCTTTAAGTTTTTATTCCCCTGATAGGACATAGTAATCTGAATGAACAATGTTTTCATTATTTTATTAATAAAACGATTTAAATAAAGCTTATTATTGGTTTTTAAAGCGGAATGATTATATCTAAAAAAGATTGCGAGCAAAATAATGTCACCTATCAAATATTATTTTCATGATTAGCAAATAGCTATTTTCTTTTTTCAAATATAAAAAAATGCATTTCAGAAAGATAAATCACACGGTATCCTGCTTTTTTTAAAAACTTTTTAACATAATACATCCTTTTTTTAATTTCTTCTTGAGAAATTTTTGGCTCAATTTTCTCTGCTTTACTGCCTGATTTACATGAGTAAGAAAATATATATCCTCCATCAAAACCTGCATCTTTTATAAAATTGAGAGTCAAATCAACATCTTTCATTGTTTCTGTTGGAAAACCCATTATATAATGCATATGTAGATTTAAATCTGGATAAGCTTTTTTTAATCTTAAAAAGATTTCTTTCATTTGTTCAGTGTTGTGATATCTTTGCATAAGTTGGAGGATTCTGCTACTACCCGATTGAATGGGCGAAAGAATTGTTTTTATTTTCCCGAGTTTTAGTTGCTTTTCTAATTGGTCGATATATTTTACTATCCATACAGGATTCAAACCTTGCGGTTCAATAACATAATTCCCTTGATATTTTAGCAGCTCATCTAGAAGGTCTGGAAAAGTATTTCCAATATCTATCCCATAAGCTCCTGTGTCATCTGCAGTCAAAACAAAATGAGTATAACCCTGTTTAAGTCCTTTTTTAAACTCAGAAAGACATTCTTCAAGAGGTTTAC
>CAZFAZ010000009.1:0-11828 GCA_964517155.1 uncultured Thermoplasmatales archaeon | reverse complement strand
AAAATAGAGGTTTTAGAAAATGGTGCAAACCTTTTAGATATAGGATTACTCAAGCTTACAAAACAGGTGGGAATCAAAAAGATTTTGATAGATACCGCTGCCATGGCACCTGGTGATAATAGTGGTGCTGCAATATCTGCAATACCTGTGATAAAAGAAGAATATGGCCTACCTGTGGGCTGTGCTATACATAATGTAGTTGAAAAATCTAAATGGTTAAACGATTTTGAAGACGCCCGAAGAATTGTTGATGCAGCGAGCAATATCAATATACCACTTTTTGGTGGAGATTTTGCAATATATGGCCCTGTTGAAAACTCAGATATAGTGTTTCCTATAATTGCTTGGCAAGATATACTTGTCTCAGAATACACTGAAAACTATTTCGGAATAACACCAGATATCAATCATCCACGGAGGAAATTTTTGAAATGAACAAGGTTAAAACAACAGTAATTGGTAGTTATCCTGTTGATTTTGATAATTTAGAGTTTTTTAAAAAATATAATGTTCAAGAAACTGTTTCATGGAATAAATATATCAATTCTGCATTAGAAGATATGATAAAAGCAGGAATTGACATTGTTTCAGATGGACAAACGAGAGATCCTTTTGTAAATATTTTTTTGCGAAGGCTAAACGGCTGTCGCATTAGAAACAGGCCTGAAATAATTGATAAAGTTGAATATCGTGAGCCTATAACTGTTAAAGATCAGATTTATGTTAAAAGCATTATACCAAAAAAACATGGGGTAGTAGGCCTTGTTGCAGGTCCTTATACGTTGATGAAGTCAAGTGTTAATTTATTTTATAATGATGAGAAAGAACTTGCATTTGATTTAGCCCGAGCATTAAATCATGAAGTATTAAATCTACAAAAACATGTAGATATAATTAGTGTCGATGAGCCTTTTTATTCTGTTGAGATGCCTGATTATGCAAAAGAACTCATGAAAACAGTGCTTAAAAATGTAAATATTACAACTCGTTTGCATGTATGCGGGGATGTATCAGAGATAATACCCAACGTCCTTGAAATACCAGTTGATATATTATCTCATGAGTTTAAAGCAAAGCCGCAGCTCTTTGAACATTTTAAAAAATATGCTTTTTCTAAAAAAATATGTTTAGGTTCTGTCAGATCAGATGATGCAAGAATTGAATCAGTAGATGAAATAGTAAAACATCTAAAGAAGGGAAATGAAATATTTAATGGTAAAATAGTTCAGATATCTCCAGATTGCGGGCTTAGGATGCTTGCCAGAGATATTGCTTTTGAAAAACTTAAAAACCTTGTAAAAGCATGTCGTGAAGTTTATGGTTGAAAAAAAAATACCTTTGATAAAAGCAGTAAAAACACCCGAAAAAGATGTTAAACTTGATAAAAACGGTTTTTTTGTAATAGAAGTAGATAGAAAAGAAGAGCAAATAAGGGTGGAATATTATTCAAATGTTTATAAGGGTAAAAAAATAGCATCAGGTATTCTAAAAAAAGTATTTATCGGCAAAAAAACAGATGCACTATGTGATACTATTGCAAAAAATGTGCCAAGTCTTTTACCGGAGCATTATATGTACATTGGACGAGAAATTCAAAGAGCGCAACGTGCTCTTGAAAAAAACAAAAAATACGTTCAAGGTGGATGTTAAATTTTTTTGATTTTTCCAGCACCATTTAAATGAAGTTCTATATTTCCGTTTTTTTGTCTTTTATCTATGTTTTCTATCTGAATTTTTTGACCAATCTTAAAATTTTGTATCTCTTTTACTTTTTCATTCCAAAATGTTATTTCTAAATCTTTTCCTTTAGATTTTATAGTAACATTTGATACAAAACCAAACTCTCCATTATCTTTAAAAAAAGCACGTGTTGGCTGAATATCTGTTATTTCTCCCTTGACTAGATTCTCAGAGTTATTTATTTTTTTGACTTCTATTTCATCTTCTTGCAGGATATTTATTAAACCATATCTTCCAACATTTATTTCAAGACCTGTATAACCGTTTTTAACATATCCATTTATAATTTTTACGATACTTTCTTTTTTTATTTTTTTGTTTTTGATAAGCTCCACATCTTTATTCCATAAAACAAGAGTGCATTTTCCTGTTTCATCAGATAGTTCTATGTTTACAACGCGACCGTTTGAACCATTTTTCCTGTTAAAACTTCGTGTATTATTTATCTTTGTTACTTTTCCTTTTAATGTACATTCAATTCCATCTTTTAGATCTGCTATTTTATATATGTTTTCTTTGTTTCTACCTAGTTCGTCGACTATTAAAAATGCTGCTGTGTTTTCATCAAAAAGAAAATCATATTCTTTTTGAATCTGATTTATATTTTTTTCAAACTCATCTTTTGTTTGTATGTCTTTTATTTTATCATAAAGTTTTTCTTTATCAACCATGCATCCTATTTAGGTGTATATTTTTTTATTGTATAAATCTATTGAAAAAATATTATTGTTTTTAAATAAAAAACTTGTTTAGTGTTGGACTAGGGGGGAGAATTTAGGAGGTGGTAAGGAGAGGAGGTGAAAGGATGAGAAAAAATTATTTTTTTTCTCCCCCGAGGTTCCAACTCTAAATTATACTTTGTAAAAAGGGTTTAAAAGGCTTTATTGTGCAATTCTATCCCAGTTTCTTTACAACTATTATCAATAATTAAAAAAACAATATTTTTTTATTCTTTTTTGCTTGCGTTATTTGCTACTTTTTTCATAAGAAACGTTTTAATTTCATTAGGATTGGTTGAATTGATACCAAAATACTCAGGAAAAAGTTTAGTTGTAGTAAGCATCTCTGTTGCACCATGTTTTTTTGTATGTATAAGCTTATGTCCTACAAGCTCGTCGACATGATCATATGCTTTTGGACCAATCATACGGCGCAGGTTTGACTGTTTAACAGGTTGATGAAAAGCAATAAGTGTAAGAGTTTTTAAAAGATTACTTTCAATTTCAGGTTTTGAAATCATAACACTTTGCTCGGCATACTGTTTTTTCACCTGCATTATAAATTTATCACCTGCTTTTATAACTTCCATGCTTGTTTCATTTTTACGAGTAACATTATAATCTTGTATCAATTCTTCAAGAGTAGTTTTAATTTGGTTGCGACTGAGGCTTGTTGCCTCTTTTATTTCGTTTACACTAACTGGTTTACTTGCAGAAAACAGCACACTTTCAACTAGGCGTTTTTCTTTAACACCCATATCTTTTACCCCACATCTTTTAACTATATCCCTTGTTTTTAATAAAAATTTTTCCATATGGAAAACTTTTCTGATAAACAGTTACTTTATTATCATATGCGAGAAACAAAATGCTCATTAGAACCTTTATTATTTCTTCGCGATTTTGTTTTTCACATATATCTGTAAGAGTCATAGTCTTCTTTTTTTGTTTTTTAATCCTTTCCCATATCGCCTGTATATCTTCTTCTAAATGATCTTCATGGGCGGTTCCTTTCATTCTTTTACGAGCAAGAGTAGATATCCTTTCTCTTTCCTTTTTTCTTTGCATATCAATTAGTTGATACTCTTCTGCATCTTTTTTTGCCTGCTCAAATGCAGTTAAAAGCTCCATTAAAGTAACTTTTCTTTTTGCATCACGGCGCAGAGGCTCATCTATTGGTGCTTCAGGCATATTCATTACTAGATTTGTATAAGAATAAGCATCATCACTTGTAAGATAGAGTTCACTTGGTAAATCTGCCCAGTCAAAAGGCTCATAGGATTCTGTTTTATTTTCCATAGAAATTACTAAATCATTGCTTTGCAGTTTAAGCACCTTCCAAGCCATATAAATTATTCTACCTGCGGTTATCAAATCTATTTTTTCTTCTTTTGCTTTTTTAAGATACATCGTTGAAAAACTAACAAGGTCTAAATCCCAAGGATTAAGATGCTGCTGTATCACAAGTTCAAAGGCTATAGCAATGCTTCTTTGAAAAGGATCTTGAATTGATATATGCTCGCCTGAATCTGTTTGCTGAAGCATGTTAACATATTGATTTATACGTGCTACATCATCTTTTTCATCGATTAAGCTTTTATGAAAAAGCAAATGGTTTATGACATCATTGTCAATTTTAAGTTGTTGCAATCATTTTTCCTCCTTCAAATTTGAATTCTCCGTCTTGACTTACATTTGATGGATCGATATTTCCAATCATCTCAGAAACACCAGTATCGCGCATTGTTACACCATATACATGATTTGCTTCTTTGAGTGTAACTTTGCGCAGTGATACCATAATAAACTGACTATCTAGAGCTTTTTGTTTAATCATGCGGCTGACAGTTTCAGCATTTATTCCATCTAAAAACATATCAATTTCATCAAGTACATAAAATGGACTTGGATCGTAATGCTGTATCGCAAAGATAAAAGCAAGGCTTGCAATACTTTTCTCGCCACCAGATAAAGCATTTAAAAGAAGTACTTTTTTACCACGCGGACGAGCCTTAATTGTCATTCCGCCTTCAAAGACTGCATCAGTGTTTTCAAGCTGTAATTCTGCTTCTCCGCCTTCTGAAAGCTGGGCATAAACCTCTTTGAAGTTTTTATTTACTGCATCAAAGACTTCAAAGAATCTTTCTTTTTTCTTATCAGTTATTTCATCTACAAGTTTAATTAAGTTTTTTTTCTGATCCTTTAAATGTTTAACATCTTCATCAAGCTTGTTTTTACGCTCAGTTTGATGTTCATATTCTTCAAGTGCTCTCATATTTACTGGTTCAAGCTCACGCATTGATTCCTCGGTTACTTTCATAGAGTCTTTTAAAGATTCTACATTTGGAAGTTTTTCATCTTCTTTTAACTCAACGTTATAAAGTTTTAACTCTTGTTCAAGCTCCTTTATTGCATCCTCAAGGGTAGGGATTCTATATTTTGCTCTAGATATTAAATCATAATATGATTCAACACGTGTATTGATTTTATCAAGCTCATTTTCAAGGGTTACAGTTTTTCGATAAATGCCGTCACGCTTCTGAGTGTAATCCTTGATTTTACCAGTCATCTGTTCTTCTACTTTCATTAATGCGTCAAGTTCGTTTCTAAAACCTGCACGTTTTTCTTTAAGCTCAGTTATGCCTTTTTTAAGAGTATTGCTCTGTTTTTCCTTGTTTTCAAGATTGTTTTTTATTTCGTCTTTTCGTTCTGTTAAAAGCTCAATTTTTTTGATTAATGCTTCTTTATCAGAGTTTTGAATTAAAACTGATTCTTGCAGTTTTGAAACCTCTTCTTCAAGGCTTCTTGCTTTTTGTGCAAACTCTTTTTTTGTTCCTTTCAAAAGAAGTTTTCCTTTTTCCTCTTTGGTTTTATCAATTTCGCTGAGTCTTAATTTATATTCATCAATTGTTTTTACAAGCTCTTGAATTTTTTGTAAAAGTTCATTTTTTTCATTATTTTTTTCTGCAAGATCTTTATTTAAAATATCAATTTTACCGGTAAATTCTTTTCGTCTAAGATCTAAATCTTTAATCTGAATATCACTTGTACTGTTAATGCGCATTTCACCAAGATTGTTTTCTGTTTCAATTATTTCATTTCTAATTTTTGTTAGTTCTTGTATTACTTTTTCTTGGCTTTGAACTGCTGCGTTAAGCTCGTTTGTAATTTCATCTAATCTTGTTCTATCTGCTTTACTAAAAGATAAATGTGCTTTTGAAACACTTCCTCCAACCATAGCGCCGCTTGACTCAATAAGGCTGCCCTTTAAATCAACAAGTCTTACGCCGCCCATAAGCCTTCTAGCATCTTCAAGAGAATCTACTACAAGAGTATCGCCAAATACATACCAAAATGCACCTTGATACTCAGGTTTGAATGAGACAAGATCGATTGCAAAACCATGTGCCGTTGGATCATCTTTAACAAGTAGTGCTTGACCCCGTGGTTTACCAGTGCTCATTTTATTTAATGGTAAAAATGTTGCACGGCCAAGGTTTTGTTTCTGCAAAAATTTAATTGCTTTTGCTGCAACTTCATCATCGTTGACAATAATGCTTTGCATGCGGGCGCCTGCTGCGATTTCAAGTGCTGTTTTATATTTTTCATCTACTTTTGCAAGCTCAGCAATTGTTCCATGAATGCCTGTGAGAATCTTTTCATTTCTTGCTTTTAAAACCTCGTGAACCGCACGGTTATACTGACTGCTTACCGATTGCATTGCATCAAATTCTGCTTGTAGTTTAGCCTGCTCACGCTCAAGTCTTCTAATTGCATTTTCAATTTCTGTAAGCTGCTGTGTTAACTCTGCTTCTTTTTTCTTATAATCAAAAAGTTTTTTCTCAAATGTTTGTGTCTGTTTGTTTTTTTCTTTTCCTTCTTTTTTTGATTCTTCTGCTTGCCATTCTATATCTTTTAATTCAAACGCATAAGTATTTTTTGTTTCTTCAAGCTCTGCAATTTGAAGGTTTAATGATTCTAATTTGTCATTTAACCTATCTCTTTTAAGTTTAAACTCATGAAGTTCTGTGTTTTTCTGGTTGTATTCCTCACGCATTTTTACAAGTTCATGAGTAAGATCCATTGATTTATCATCAGATTGAGCAATGTTTTCTTTTAAACCTGTAAGTTCTTCATCTTTTTCTTTTAATGTTTCTTGTTTTGTTTTTATTTCATTTTCTAGTTTTTCTTTTTCAGAGCTATATTCATCTAGTTCTTTTTGTAAATTCTCTAGAGTTACATTAAGCTGGTTTTGCTCATTTTGAAGTTCTTGTATTTCATCATTTGAATAATTTATTCGTTCTTCTACTTTGATTTCTTCACTTCTGATAGAGTCTATTTTTTCTTTTATTTCTTTTACTTCATCTCCGCCGACATCTGCAATTTGTTTTTCTATTTCCTGTAATTTTTTCTGAGTTTCAGAATACTCCTCTTTGAGTTTGTTGCTTTTTTCATCAAGTTTTATTTTTTCTGAATCGTAAGACTGTATTTGTTTTTGTATCTCTGCTATTTGAGATTCTACATCTTGTTTTTTCTTTAAAGCAATTTTTGCTTTTGTTTCATATAATTTATCTTTTAATTCTTTGTATCTATATGCTGCATCGCGATCGTTTTTCAGCTGGCGAATTTGGGTATTTATTTCATTTAAAATAATATGAATCCGCTCAAGATTATCATCAACTTCTACTTTTTCTTTTTCTGCTTTTTTGATATCTGAATCAAAGTTGCTGATGCCTGCGATGTCGTCGATTAATCTGCGACGGTCTACACCACCCATCTCAATAAAGTTTGTAACATCTCCTTGTTTAACGATATTATAGCCATCTCCGCTCATACGGGCATGGTTTAAAACATTTATAAAATCAGAGAAATTAGCAGATTTTTCATTTATGTAAAATTTGCTATAATAATTAGTAGGATCGTTTTTAAGCGGAGCGCTTTTTATCATGCGTGTGAGAATAACTTCATCAGACTCAACAGGCATCTTGCGTTCTTTATTGTCAAAGACAAGTGATACCCTGCAGTATTTTGCAGGGTTTTTATGTTTTTTACCACCATTAAAAATTAAATCTGTAAGCCTGCCGGCACGTACAACTTTACTGCTTTTTGGGCCTAAAACAAATAAAATAGCATCTGCAATGTTGCTTTTACCAGAGCCGTTTGGTCCGGTGATTGCTGTAAAACCTGGGAAAAAAGGAACTGTCAGTTTCTGACCAAATGATTTAAAATTTTCCATTCTAACTTCTTTAAGATACAGATCTCATCCCTTCCTGCTTTTTTCACAAACAATTCTCTCTCTAAATCACTCTATCGGCATCCCTATATTTCTTAAACGGTTTTCAGTATATAAAATTTTGTAGATATTTATGTTTTTTCTTCAATTCAAATGCATGCTGCAAAGGCATATTATCTTTTTATTTTTTTATTTTCTAAGAACTGTTTTTTCTAATTCATTTGTTGTTTTTTTGGGGGCAATATTTGCTTCATCCTTTGAAAATATATCTGTTTTGCCGACTTGAGGGTTTTGTTGCATTTGTTCAATAAGTTTATCTACTTTTTTTGTAACTTCTATGTGCTGCTGTATAAAGTTTGTATCTTGTAGTTTGACAACAGTATCAGTATGTTCTGCTGTAAAATCTTTGGAGTTTGCCCAAGGTTTAGGGTTAAACCTAATATTAAATTCTTTTAGAGTAGTCAGTAGTCCCATCCTACATCCTCCTATTTTTTACTAACCTCTTTTAAATCTTTTATAAGATATTTATATTTTATATGCACCTAGTTTATGCAAAAATATGTGCAGTAGTATATGCAGGTGTTTAAAAATAGTAATATTAAAGATGCCGCGGGAGGGAATATTTACCTAGAGCGAAATGCCAGCAGTCAATAACATCTGAGATGGATTAGTAGATTGAATCATGGTGATTGTAATCTAATAAGCGTATAATCTTTTGTTTTTCATCAATTTCAAAAATAAGAACAAATGATTTACTTATATGGACTCTTCGTGCACCATGCATATCTCCTCGAAGAGGTTTAAAATGATAAGGATTTTTAAGTATCTCCTGAACTTTTTTATCAATGATATCAAGTTGTTTTCTATCTTTCTTACGTATTTTAGCAAATTGGTTATCCAACTGATCCGAGATATCTAATGTATAGGTCATGATTACAACTTATATCGTTCTTTAAAATTTGTGACTCGGATGAATTTTCCTTTTCTGATTATATCAAGTCTTTCTAAATAATCAGCTCTTGCAGCAGGATCTTCTTCGACCTGAGATTTCATAAACATTTCCACTTGTTTGCTCATGCTAATTCCAAGTCTTTTGCATATCGCAGAAAATTTATTGTAGACCTCCTCTTCAATATTGAAAGTTTTTAATGCCATACGTATTCACCAATTAACTAATATTAAATAATATTATTTAATACTATTTAAAATTATCGATTTGTGTTTTATATATTCATAGCATTCGATACGGTATTTCAGATGAATTCGAATTTTGCTATGCAAATAGTGTTTATTTTCATCCTTGTGAGTGACCTATAAGGTCATGAACGTTTTTTTATCAAAAGGGACATGTAATCTATGCCCATAGAGTCGCATACAGAAATTTACATTTTTTGGGCCGTAAAACAGGATAAAAAAGCAGCAAAAAATGCCGAGAGTGGGACTTGAACCCACGGCATCACGGTCTTCAGCCGTGCACTCTCCCAGCTGAGTTACCTCGGCAAAATAAAAACTTGTAATACAGATTCTATTATTCAATGTTTTTGATTATTTCTTTTGCAGTATTGCTAAAATTTTCAAGTGTTTTTTTAAGCAGTTGCATTGTTTTATTGACATCCTCGGTGGTTACAGCTCCTTGTGGTGAAGGCTCAATAAGCCCGTCTTGCTCTAGAATGCGCAGTGAGTATCTTACCATATGTTGAGGGTATCCGGTAAGTTCTGAAAGTTTAATTATTCCCATAGGTTGATTTTCTTTAAGTGTTTTAAGTATATGCACATGACGTTTTAATATATCAAGTTCTGTTTCTATAACACTTGTTAATACACATCTATCTCTTTTATCATTTTTCATAAATATTCTTCCCCTTAATTGTTAATTGTTAACATTCGTAATCAGTTTCCATTATTTAAAAATCTCTATTTAATAATTTATGATTTTATGCTAAAATATTTTTAAGTCTTTTAATTATTAAATTAAAAAAATGAAAGATTATTAAAGAGTAAAAATATTGCCGCAGGTGAGTTTATGGTGTTAAAAAATACAAAAATTCTAGCAATATTCATAGTTCTTTTGTTTATTGCAACTGCGCAATCTGTGTATGCTCAAAAAAACACAGAGCAAAAGATTGCTACTCAGGAAAATCATGATATTGAAAGTCTAAATATTGGTGGTACAGCATTTATCGTAGGATTTGTTTTAAATCCTGAGGAAGTTGGAATATCTATATTTAGAAGAATAGAGGCTAAAGCGGTTGTGCTTGCATATCATGAGCCAGGTGTTCTTCGTATGAATAGAAATATGGGTGTTGCGTTATATAAAAAGATACAGTTTGTTGAGGGTAATCTATTTTATATGAGTGAGCCAAATCAGTTTGGTTTGGTGTTTGTAGCAGGGCGTGTCACAAGATTTAGTGTATAAATATACTCTTTTATGACTGAAAAATATTACCAATCATCTAAGTCATAAACTAGAAAACCTTTTGTTCTTAATTCAATTTTATTTTCGATTTTTTTTGCTATAAGACCATATTGCTCTTTTCTTTTGTTATTAAACCATTTTACATTATCTTTTTTAGTTTTTAAATCGTTTAATATTTTCAAAGATTGATTCATACTCAACTCTTTGTATTTACATTCAAAAAACATAATATTTTTGTTTTTTTCATCAAGGGCGACTATATCGATTTCATGTTCTTTGTGCCACCATCTTCCAATCTTTGAAGAAATAACAATTTTCTTTTTAATTAAAAATTGTTTGCATATATCTTCAAATATTCTTCCTATGTAATCATTCATCTCTTTTTTAATTATATTTTCAACTACATTTGGGTTGATCTCTATGTGTTGAAGATTTGGATAAATGAATCTAAACCAGAAGTTGAAAAAATTATCTTTAATGTAATAATTACCTTTTCGAGATTTCCACGATTCTGTAATAGGTATTTCTCGTCTAATCATATCAAGGTCTATCAGTACGCTTAAATATTTTCCAACAACGCCGCGGTCCAGGCCCGTTTGATTGGTTATTTCTCCTACACTTGTTTTTCCAATTGAAATTGCATGCAATATTGAAACAAAAAATCTTGGTTCTGTTACCTCTTCTCTTAAAATGAATTCAGGTTCTCTAAGTAGAAACGATTGTTTTGATATTATTTTTTTAATTGTTAGATGAATATTTGTCTCATATTCTAGTTGATATGCGGGTGTACCTCCTAAAATGCTGTATATTTTTATGTTTTCATCTAAATTGTTTTTTGGAAAAAATTCTTTTAAATCATGAAATGATAAAGAAGGGATTTTTATATCTAGAGTTCTTCTGCCGTAGATTGGTGTGGAATAATCAAAAACATATTTTTCCATCATAGATAAAGAAGAGCCACATATAATTAAGAATTTTTTAGAATTTTTAATTTTTTCATCCCAATATTCTTGTAAAATCGAAAGGATCTCTGGTGACGTTTTTACAACGTAAGGGAATTCATCTATTGCAAATATAAATTTTTCTTTTTTGTTGTGAATATATTCAAATACAGCATCCCATGAATTTAACGGTGAGATGTTAATTACTGAATCGGAAAAGAATTCGGAGAGTAGTTTAGATATTCTTTCAAGTTGTTCTTTTTTTGTTTCTAATCTTCCGAGAAAATAAATGCCTTTTTTGTCTTTTATGAATTGTTTTATAATTTCTGTTTTTCCAATTCTTCTTCTACCGTATATAACAACAAATTGAGCTTGGTTACTGTTCCATTTGTCATTTAGTAGTTTAATTTCTTCAAGCCTATTAACAAAATTTGTTATCTTCATAGTAAGTTACTAATGTGATAACTATTTAAATATTTTTCTTTTTACTAACAATATAAATTGAATCTAGAATAGTATAAAATTAGACTAAGTAACATAAAATATATTAAAAGATTAGATAAAAGTTTAAAGAAACTTTTTTACTAGGATACTTGTACTAGCGCTGTTGCCTGCGTTATCATATGCTGTTGCAGTAATATTGTATGTTTTAAATCCAAAACTACTCCATTCATATGTATATGGGCTTGTGGTTAAATTCTGTGTTATATTCTGCCATTTGCCTTTAATTGAAAGCGTTACATGAGAAATACCTGACTGATTATCTGTTGCGTTTACAA
>CAZFAZ010000008.1:0-5449 GCA_964517155.1 uncultured Thermoplasmatales archaeon | reverse complement strand
ACTACTGAGAAAAAAGAAGATAAAACGCCTAAAAAAGAGAAAAAGGAAGATGATAAAAAAGAAAAAACAGAAAAAAAGAAAGATACAAAAAAATCATCTTCTAAAACTAAGGCTAAGAAAAAAACTGCTGAGAATAAAAAATAATTTTTTATCTCAAATCATATACATTTTTTTATATTCTACTACTTAGATTTATTAAAAAATATTGCTAAAAAGATTAAATAGGTGTTATTGTTACAGACTAAAACTGTTATCTTTAGAAAAAATCCATAATTAAAAAGATATGGGTTTTTAAGTAGATTTAACTGTTTCAAAATAATTGCATAAATGGAGTGTGTAAAAATATCTCGTCTTGAGTTGCTTGATTTCAATGAAAATCCAAATGTTGGAGTATTCTGCCGTGCAAATGATAATGTAGTTTTTGTTCGCAAAGCTCTTTCCAAAAAAATTAAAAGTAAAATTGTTGAAGCCCTTGATGTAAAACTAGTAGAATTAGGCATAGCAGATGCAACTATAGTAGGCTCTCTTATGGCTTTTAATAGTACTGGTGCGGTGGTTACTGATTTTGCAGATATAGGGGCTATTAAAATTATTAAAAATGAAGGTTTTAAAGTCTGCATAATCGATGATAAACTAAATGCTGCAGGTAATGATGTACTTGTAAATGATTTTGGTTGTCTTGTTCATCCTGATATGAAGCAGACTTCAATTGATAAAATTAAAAATACTTTTGGTGTACCTGTTCATCGCGGTACAATTGCAGGGTTGGATACTGTTGGGATGGCGGCAGTAGTTACAAATAAAGGCCTGTTGTGTCATCCAAAAGTAACTGATGAAGAGAAAAGTGTTTTGGAAAAGGTTTTTCATGTACCTTTGATGATTGGAACTGTTAATCACGGTAGTCCTGTTATAGGAAGTGGTCTTGTTGCAAATACTAAGGGTGCTTTAATCGGCAAATATACGACAGGTATTGAAATGGGCCGTATTGAGGAGGCGTTAGGCTTCTTAGAATAATAAATATATTATTATTTAAATGAAAAGATTTATAAATGATTAGGATATTATAAGATTAGTAATTATAATAATATGGTTGATAATATGAAACAAAATAAAACTTATAACTTTGATTCACAAGACGAAAAAATAATAAAAGTATTTGCAGAACTTGGTATGCCAAAAAATCTTGCAAAAACACTTATGTATATATCTAAAACAGACGAGTGTAGAAGTGCAGAGATAGAAAGGCAAACAAAACTACGCCAACCCGAAGTATCGGTTGCAATGCAGGAACTACAAAAAAAGGGATGGATAAACAAACGTGATCTTAAAAAGAAAGGTAAAGGTAGACCAGTTCACTTATATAGCTTAACCAGTGATATAACTAATATAATAAAAAGATTTGAACAAGAAAAAATCAAAGAAATAGAAATAATAAAAAAAGATTTAAATGAACTTAAGGATTTAATAGAAAACAAATAAAAAACTTAAATCCATCTTTTTTTGGCAAAAAACCTTTACATTTTTTTTAAAAATAGTTACTCTTTTATAACAAAAAAATATATATCACATAAAAATTCACGATTGTTATTAATTAGTTTAGGATTGGTTGCACCAAATGGATAAAAAAATAATTATATCAATTTGCATTGTTGCAATTTATTTAAGTTTATTAGCTTTTTTTATAATGCCTGAAACTGCAGATTTAACTTTAGAATATCAAAAAACAGTATATGGAAATAAAGATGCAGACATTACAATAAAAATCTTTGTATCTGCGGGTGTTTGCCCATCCTGCGAAGAGGGAAAAGCTAGATTATTTAATGACATATTCCCAGGAAATGAAAGTGTTTTATTTATAGAGGTTTATCCTGTTGATACTTCAGATGAATTAAAAAATAATCTTGAATTATTTTATTCTTATCTGTTTACAAATGTTCCAGGAATTGTTATCTTAAATACATCACATCCAGAACTTAAAAATTATACAACTATCCTGCCATATTTTGATATAATAAACACAGAAGATAAACTTTTAGAAAACGCAGTTAAATATCATTTAGAGGGCAACTATTCAAAAGAAATTGATCTTTCATCTGATAAATATATAGTTGATACACCTTTTGGAAAAATAGATTTATCTGATTTATCGCTGCCAGTTTTAACTATTATACTGGGGGCAATGGACAGCATAAATCCATGCTCATTTTTTGTATTATTATTCTTGTTAAGTATCCTTATATATACAAATTCAAGAAAAAGAATGATTCTAATAGGCTCAATATTCATATTTTTTTCAGGCTTTATTTATTTTTTGATAATGCTTTTACTTTTACAAACATTCAAACTAACAAGTGAACAAACAATTATTACTATACTTGCAGGATTAATTGGAATAATATTTGGTATTTTAAACATAAAAGATTTCTTTTTCTTCAAAAAAGGACCTTCAGCAAGTATTCCTGACAGTCAAAAATCAAAAATATACAAACAAGCAAGAAAACTAGTAAAAATAACATCTATTCCTTCATTAATAGTTGCAACTATTATATTTGCAATAACTGCAAATACAGTAGAGCTTTTATGCTCTCTAAATCTACCTGTGATATACACAGCAATTTTAACATCATACAATTTAAGCTTTTTTGAATACTGTCTATATCTATTATTCTATAATATAATATATGTTATACCACTTATTGTAATTACATCAATTGTAATAATCAGCCTTGGTAAAAAGAAACTTAGTGAATTTCAAGGCAGAACTCTTAAGTTATTTTCAGGAATCATGATTTTTTCTTTAGGCGAAATACTTCTCATCAATCCAAATATTTTATCAAATGTACTTGTAGCAGTTCAAATTTTGCTATTAAGCTTAGGCATAACCTTTGCAGTTTGTCTTATTTCAAAGTTTTTTGAAGAGTCAAATAAGAATAATTAACCATATAATTTATAAGTAGTAATTCTTTGACGTTTTTTATTCCAAAGATCAAGGATGGAGCAATCAGATGAGTAATTATGATCAGATAGGATTTGAAAAAAAATGGCAAAAAAACTGGCTTGATACAAAAATCTATCATTTTAACTTTGAGTCACATAAAAAACCTTATAGTATCGATGTACCACCAAGATACGCAAGCGGTCCACTACATGCAGGTCATGCAGTACACTACACACATATAGATTTTTCAGCACGATACAAACGTATGCAGGGATACGAAGTATTTTTTCCACTATGTTTTGATGTAAATGGTATTCCAATAGAAGAAAGAGTCGAGCGTGAGAAAGGCATTACTAGAAAAGATATAGATAGACACGAGTTTACAAAACTATGTTCTGATTTTGCAAATAAAAACATAAAAACCATGACTGATCAGTTTATCCTTCTTGGAGAAAGCATGGATCCCAGCATCTATTATCAAACAGATGCTGAATACTACCGTAGGCTTACTCAAATAAGCTTTATTGAGCTTTTTGACAAAGGCCTAATCTATAAAGGCAAATTCCCAGTTAACTGGTGTCCACGATGCATGACTGCAATGGCAGATGCAGAAGTAACATATTCAGATAGACAAACAAAACTAAACACAATTAAATTTTATTTCAAAGAAAAACCTGCAGAACAAATCCTAAAATATCATGGAATTGGAAAAGACAAAAAAGGTTTTTACGTAGAAATTGCGACAACAAGACCCGAGATGCTTCCATCTTGTCAAATAGTAGCAGTACATCCAACTGATGAGCGAGCATCATGGCTTGTCGATCAAACATTAATTGTTCCTATTTTTAAAAAAGAAGTAAAAATTGTTCAAGATGATGTTGTAGACCCAGATTTTGGAACAGGACTAGTAATGATATGTACAATTGGTGACAAAGAAGATTTAAACTGGGTTTTTAAATACAAACTACCAATAGAGATGAGTATCGATGAATCAGGCTTTATGACAGATATATGCGGTAAATACAAAGGATTAAAAATAAAAGACGCACGAGAACAAATAATTTCAGATATGAAAAACGAGGGTTTACTAATAAAATCAGATCCACTAGATCAAAGCGTAGGAGTATGCTGGCGCTGTAAAACACCAGTTGAATTTGTAAATGCAGAGCAATGGTTTCTAAAAACTACTGATTTTAAAAAACTAGTACTTGATAAATCTGATGAGATGAACTGGTACCCAAAGTTTATGAAGATAAGACTAGAGGAATGGGTAAACAGCCTTGAATGGGACTGGGTTATTTCTCGTCAACGTTATTTTGCAACACCAATACCTCTTTGGGAATGTGAAAAATGCAAAGAAGTTATTCTTGCAAAAAAAGAGGATTGCTACATCGATCCAACAATAGATAAACCGCCAGTTGAAAAATGTCCAAAATGCGGTGGAAAACTAATAGGATGCCAAGATGTATTTGACACATGGATGGATTCAAGTATTTCGCCATTATATAACACATTCTGGTATAGAGATAAAGAAAAATTTTCAAAACTATACCCTATGAGTTTAAGACCACAAGCACATGATATAATTAGAACCTGGGCGTTTTATACAATTCTTAGATGCACACTACTAACTAATGAAAAACCTTTTGAAAACATAATGATGGGTGGATTTATACTCTCAGAAGATGGAACACCAATGCACGCAAGCCAAGGCAATGTTATAGACCCACTTGAAATAATAGCAGAATACGGAGCAGATGCGTTCAGATGTTATGCAGCAAGCTGTGCACTAGGAGAAGACAACCCTTTCAGAAGAAAGGACGTGGTACGTGGTACAAAACTACTTAGAAAAATATACAATGTACAACAATTTATTATAAATATTCTAAAAGATGAAAAACCACAAAAAACAGAATTAATAGATATAGATAAATGGATTCTTACAAAATACAGCAAACTTGTAAAAAAATGTACAAAACAAATGGATAATTTTGATTACAGCCAAGCAATGAAAGAAACAGAATATTTTTTATGGCATGAACTAGCAGATCACTATTTAGAGATGATAAAAACAAGTATATATGAAGACAAAAACACAGATAGCATTAAATACACACTTTATACACTAGGGCTTGGAACACTTAAACTATTCGCAGTGTTTTTACCGCATTTAACAGAAGAGATATATCAAGGCTTCTATAAAAAGTTCGAAGATGATAAAAGTATACATATATCAAAATGGCCAGAGCCAATAATAATTGATGATGCAAAAGAAAAAGCTGGAGAACTAGTCAAAACATACATATCTCAGATAAGAGCCTGGAAAAGCGAACAAGGAATAGCACTAAACGCACCATTATCTGCTGTTGCAACATATGCAAAAAAAGAATATATCGAATCAATCAAATCAAGCAAAGAACTGATAATTTCTACTTTAAAATATCCAGATTATCATGAATTTATACAGGGTAAGCCAAAAATCGAAGAAAAAATAACAAAAATTATCCCCGT
>CAZFAZ010000007.1:0-20833 GCA_964517155.1 uncultured Thermoplasmatales archaeon | reverse complement strand
ATTGGTAGTTTTATAAAAAAATTTGAATACAAAAAGTGCAGGGGACGAGATTTGAACTCGCGGACCTCTACAGGACAAGGCCCTCAACCTTGCGCCGTTAACCAGGCTTGGCTACCCCTGCAAATACTTAAAAGAGGATTTGTCAAAATAATAAAAACCCTATTTATATTTTGTTAAGATCGATTCTGCATATCTCAGATAGCTCTTTATGAAGTTTTACAAGTTTAAGTGCGTAATCATTCAGCCCTTCTTCAAGTGCCTTTTCGACTTCTTTTTCAATAGGTTGTTTCTTTCCATCTTGTATTAAATTATCCGCATGACAAACTATTTTTTCTTCAAGTGTCTCAGGAATATAATCATTTACCGGCAGGCCTAATTTTTTTGCCTCTTCTTTTGAAAGCCCTGCCCCAATATGTCTTTCAATAATTTTTATGATTTCATCAGAAAGACCTAGTTTTTTTGCGATTTTTACTCCTTCTACGGCATGTCTGATTCCATGTGTTTTAGATCGTCCTATGTCATGCAAGAGTGCTCCTGCTTCGACGAGTCTGATATCTGCATTTGTTTTTTTAGCAATTTTTACTGCGATGTTTCTTACTGCAATACAGTGAGCTATTACTTCTTTAGAACAACCCTCACTTTCAAGCATTTCAATACATTCATCATAACTTGGAATCATTTAGAAAAACATCCTATATTTCTTTTGATATCACGTTTTTGCCTTTATCACAGGGCAGAATTTCTAGTTTTCCATTAAATTTTTTATCAGCCCATTTGCCTTTTGTGATTCTATCAAGAAAAACTGCTAATGCTGCAACCTCTGAATGAGGTTGATTTCCAACTGAAATATTAAAATCTGCTATTTCATAGATGTATCTAGGAACTTTTTCAGCGCCAATTATTACTAAAATATCTTTTTTTGCATCTATTTTTTTAACTGTTTCATCTAGTTTTTCACCATACATTGTTAAATGAACGATTAATCCGCTCCATTCATCTATTATCTTTTTTGTTTTTACGCCTGTTTTTATTTCAAAATTTCCACCAAAACGCTTACAGGTGCTAAGAACTGTTTCTTCAATTTTTTTATCAGTTGTATCAATTAAAATTTTATCGGCTCCAAAAGCACGGGCTACAAGAGCGCAATGCGTAGTAATTCGCTTATCTCTTTGAATTCGATGACCGATTCTTAAGATATTTATCATAAAAATTCAAAAAAAATTAGTTAGATCTTGGTTTAAAGCCTTCACTAAATGTACCGTCAGTGTTTTGAACCATTACTGTTGCGTCTCTTTTTATTGCTATTTTTCTTGCTTCATCTATTGCTTTTTCTTTAGTTTTATGATGACTAAAGATTTTTCCATGACTTCTAACTGCCCAATCGCCTCTCACTTCACCTGGTTGAGGTTTGCTTACAACATAAATAACATTTGATGGTTTTCTATTCTTTTTTTCTTTATTTTTCTCAATTAAACTGTCAACAGTTTTATCTACAGATGTTTTTGGTTTTTGAGCCTGTGTAATATGTATTTTGTCAACTTTTTTTTCAATTGAATCAACGTCTCTCCAGTACCTTTGCTCGTTTGATGAGCCTTCGCTACTTGTTTTTTTAGATGAATTTGTACCTGTATAAAGTGTTTCAGTGTATTCTGCAAGAGGTTTATCGTCCTGTTCAGGTTCCTGTTTAACTGTTATCGTTTCTTTGGTTTCTTCTGTTGCATTGATTTCATTTTCTGATTTTGATTTTTTAAACAAATTCCATTTAGACATAAAGTTAATAATCCCCCAAATTTTTATTTTTACAGATATATGTTAATCGTTCTTTATTGATAAATCTTTTCTTAAAAATATGGGGAAATACGTTTGTTTTAGAAAAGAATTTAACAAAGATAAATTATTCAAGGGAAGATACGGGCTTATGGTCTAGTGGTTATGACGTCGCCTTCACACGGCGGAGGTCGCCGGTTCAAATCCGGCTAAGCCCATCTATAAAAAATATTATAAAATAATTTAATTAAAATTGAAGGGCAAAAGCTTTTTATATTATCTTATCTTCTTATTATAGGAGAATAACTATGGAAAATATTAATGCTGAATATGAATGGATTAGTAACCAAAACTTAAAGCAATTTAGCGGTCAATGGATTGCTGTTTTTAATAAAAAAATTATTAGTAGTGGGGAATACGCTCATGAAGTTGCAAAAAAAGCAAAAAAGCAGATAAAAGAAACCCCATTTTTAATTAAAGTTCCTATTGAAGGCTATATATCGGTATAAAATACATGTGATTAAAATGACATATACGTATAATTTATCATATAATTTTACCAAATATATTGTAAAAGGAAAAACAATTCTGCGCCCAATTATACCTGTAGAACTTCGATACAAAAATAATGATTCTATAATATATACTATGCTTTTAGATTCCGGTGCTGATTTAACTCTTCTTTCAAAGGATGTTGCAGATAGTTTAGGAATTAATACCAATAAAGCAGCAGATGATGATGTATATGGCGTTACAGGTCATACTCGGTTATTGATGAAAAAATAAAGATAAAATTTGGGATGGGGAGTCGAAATGAATTTGAAAAAGAAATACCGGTTCAAATAACTAAAATATATGGACGCCCTGCTATCCCTGCATTAGGACGTGAAACTATTTTTAGAGAATTCGATGTTCATTTTAGGATGGGACAGCCAAAAGATAAACAAAAGTTTGTATTAAGTAAGTTATAAAATTTTTTCCAGTCTTTATAAAAACGACTTTATAAAAGGGACATCTGCGGTTAAAATCCGGCTAAACCAATGTTTTTTACTAAGAAATAAAATTATAAAGTAATAACTGTTTTTAAGATAATAATTTGAGGGATAAAGAATGAAAGAAGGATATATTCAGCTTAAAATATCTGAGTTAAATGATAAATTCAATAAAATTGATCAAATGTTTTCTTTAGAAAAATCAAAAATTGAATTACTTGAACAAAACATAGGCGGTTTAAAGGAGTTAATTAAAAAACTTAAGGATTTAGATAGCTTTAAAGAAAATATTTTAAAAGAAGTAAAAAAAGAAAATCAAAATATCATCTCTGAAGAGATAAAAAATATTTCAAATAAAATACCAAAATCTCTAGAAGAAATAATAGAAAATAAAACCAAGGAAATTGATATTTTTTTAAATAAAATGAAAAAATATGAAGAAGAAATAATAAAACAAGGAAAATTAATCGAGAGTATAAATGAAAAAAACAATTATTTATCCAAGCATAATGAATATCTTATGATGAAACTGGCAAACAAGGCTGTTTTAACTGATAGAGAAATTAATAAATTGGATAGAAGATCTGCTAAAAAATAAAAGATTATCAGTTATAAGTTAAAGAAAAAAAATAAAAAAAGATAGTTGATAGATTTTTAGGGTTTATTTACAGTTTTTTTATCTATCGCAACTACAGAGTCTATTGAGATGGTACTAAGGACACTTGAAAGAACCCCCCAAATCTTAATTCAGGGCATCCAAAAGTTCCAGTTATCATAGGGTTTCCATCGATTATCTTGCAGAGCATACGAATTTCGTAATTTCTTCCAGCTCTTGTCAATGTACCAACATACCAATTAAGATCCCCGCGCTGACATTTCAAATCAAGATCTATAGGGTATTCTACACCTCTGACCTCAATTGTTCCAACTAGCTTGTCATCAGTTACCGTGAATTCTAGGCCACCAGAAATTCCGGGATTAATAGTCACATAGGTTCCAGAATATTCTGTTGCTTGGGCGGTAGCTAATGCTTGTGGTATTGCAAGCAATAGAACAGCTAATGCCAAACCTGCGAATATTTTTTTGCTTTTCATATTTTTTTACTCCTTTTTTGTTTTAAACAGTGTTTTTGTTATAATTGCTTATAAACTTTGTTTTACAATTGTTACCACGTTTATATAAAATATTATAATTAATTTAATATATAAATTTTTCCATTTAATAATTAATTACATAATGGGTCTGACTCGTTGGTCATAAAATCCTGACTAATTAGTCAGACCCACATAATTAGTAATATATCATATCTAAAAACGAAAATTTAATGAAAATCCTTTTATTATACTTTAAGCTACAAAAATAAAATTGGAGAAAAAATATATGACTGATGAACAAATTATTGGGATTATACCAAATGTAAACAGCGGTTTTTTAGGTCAAAAAGCATATAACTTAATTGTTACAAACTACAGAATGATAGTTGCAGAACTTACAAAAGATATGCTAAAAGATGCAGCAAAAAAAGCAACCGAAGAATCAAAAGAACAAGGAGAAGGCGTTTTTAAAAGAATGGCTAAAACAATGACCTCAGGTCTTAATTTGTATAACAAATATTATGATATGCCTATACAAAATATACTAAATGAAAACCCTGGGAACTATAGCATATCTATAAATGATACAAAAAAAATTAAGGTAAAATTTGGCACGATCTATGAAGATGGACGAAGCACTCCAAATGAAATTGTAATCAAATGGAGTAACGGAAAAACATCATTTAGATTTACAAGTATTGCGCATAACGAAGCAAAAAACATTTTGAAAAAAACATTTGGCTCTTTAGTTAAATAAATTTTAAATAAAAAAAAATAAAGAAATATTTATTCGATATTTACGTGGTATCCTTCACCAGCTTTCTTTTTTTCTTTTCTTTTAAGTACTATATCAAGTATTCCATTTTTATATGTAGCCTTAGTTGTTTTTGGTATTACATCACAGGGCAGATTTAGATTTTTATGATATTTCCTGTTTGGCGTATCTACTTTTATTTCTATATTATCCCTTGTTACATCTAAAGCTATATCCTCTTTTTCAACACCAGGTATCTCAACTGTTATTGCCACGTCTTCATCTCCTTCAATAATATCAGTTAAAGGCTCTCGCTCATCAGAAATTACAGCTTCGCCTGTTGGAGAGTGTGTTCTTTTATTTCCAAAATCCTCAATCCTTGGTTTTCCATCTGGACCTATGTTTATCTTAAAACCATGTACTACTGATTTACCAGGCTGTGCATTTGTAAACATTTTCATCATTTCTTCAGTCATTCTTCTTATATCATCCATTATTTTATCATCATTTAATAGATCACTTATAAAATCTTCATCAAAGCCGAATGCGTCAAATGGGTTTCTTCTCCTTCGCCTCCGGTTGCTGTTTTCATCATATTCATCCATAAGTTTATACCTCCATTATCTAGTTTTTTTGTATCTTTATTTTGTATACAGTATAGTATTTAATAGTTTCTATGACCTATTTTCAATTTCGTCTTTTAACTCTTCTAAAAGTTTTTTTGCATTTCTAGATAAATTCCTCGGAATTTGTACACTTACTTCAACATACAAATCCCCTACACCACGTCCATGCAAATTTGGCATACCTGCATTTTTTATTTTAAATATTTCGCCGTTTTGCGTCCCCTCAGGTATTTTTAATGTTTCAGTTTTTCCCAAAAGTGTCTCAACGTTTATTTTTGCACCTAGTGAAGCATCTACAAAACTTATATTTTCAACTTTATATAAGTCTAAACCTCGTCTTTTAAAATGCTGATGTTTCTTTACATGAATAACTATATATAAATCTCCCACGCCACCTGCTGCTGCTTCTCCTTCACCTGCTAATCTTAACTGTGAGCCGTCATCTACACCTGAAGGTATTTTTAGCTCTATACTACGCGTTTTTTGAACAAGTCCTTTACCTCTGCATTCTGGACATGGTGTATCTATTACGACTCCCTGCCCATGACAGCGGTTGCATACAGCTACTTGCGTAAACATTCCAAAAGCAGTTCTTCTAGACTGCCTTATTTGCCCTGTGCCGTTGCATTGAGGACATGTTTTTTTACTGGTCCCTGGTTTTGCACCAGAACCATTGCAGTTTTCACAGGGCTCTGTTCGCGGTACACGTATTATTGTTTCTAAACCTTGATACGCTTGCTCAAGGCTTATTTCTACATCATATCTTAAATCAGAGCCTCGTCTATTTGTATATCCTCTCTGATTAAAACCACCCATTCCATGCCCAAAAAACCTTTCAAATATATCATTTATATTAAAATCAAAACCACTAAAGATATCTCCAAAATCTGCACCTCTAAAGATATCTTCCTGGCTAAATTGCTGATTTATTCCTGCATGACCATACATATCATAAAGTTTCTTTTTTTCATCATCATATAATACTGCGTATGCTTCAGATATCTCTTTGAATTTTTCTTCTGCATCCTTATTTGGGTTTTTATCAGGATGATATTTAAGTGCAAGTTTTCTGTATGCTTTTTTAATGTCTGTTTTAGACGCATTTTTGTCTACACCTAGTATTTCATAGTAGTCTTTTTTAGTCATAAACACCTCAGGATTTTATTCGTTAAATAAAAACTAGTATTTGTTTTTTTAGATAACTATGTTCATTATTGCAAAAAGTATATCTCCAAAAATAAATGTGCATATAAAACCTATAAGCAGCGGTATCATAAATGGTATTTTTGGTGTGACCCATATCTCTGTAATTTTATGTTTTTCAAATTCTTTGAATTCTTCTTCCGAATCAAATTCTTTTGGCCTAATCATTAGTTTTGTTTTTCCATCTTGTATTTTTTCCAAAGGCCACACAAATTTTTTTCGAGCATCTTCCAGTTTCATTTTGTATCCTAAAAGCGCATGCGGAAGTTTTATGCTTCTTTTTAAGATGTTATAAATTAGTAATGCTATAGGTATAAACAAAAATATTATAAGTGAATTTGAAAAAACAATCCAGGATGCCGGCATATATGATTGCCCCCATAACGGCAATTGATTCATAGAAGGCTGAACAGGCAAAAGTATTGCTATCGCCATTATTGCTTTTGCATCTGCACCTCCAAAAAGTAAACGCATTTGAAATAAAAGATATACAAGTCCTATCATTATTGGTATAAAAATAAGCACCCATAGATTCTCAAAGCCAACTATCAGATAGTGGATTACTAACAATATTGCTCCTATCCCGCCCATTACAAGCCAGTTTAGATTTGATGCTCTTCTAGTCTTACTATCAGTATATGATGCATATAACAATATTATTGCTCCGACAAGTAAACGTAAACCATCTAGTATAATTATTGTATCTTGCATATGTAAAAACCAAGTATTCGTAAACAAAAACTATGTTATTAATATAATCATTTTTTGTGGAATGTTTTCTGAAATATTTTTCATAGCAACATATAATTAAAGAAAGTATTATATAGTATGGTAAATATATTTATATATATAATTAAAAAGTCTTAAAATAAATATAAAAAATTGGGGGAGTTAAAATGTCAAAAATTCGTAAAAACTCCAATAATAAATTTAAAAAAAGCGCTGTCTGCTTATTAATAACCATAGCTATTTTATTAACTTATATCCCTTCATCAATTGCCACAGAAATAAATGATGTCAAACCAAATAAAATAGAAATAGAAAATGCTAAAAGCGACATGCCACAAACTGATGAAAATCAAAATAAAGAATTTGAAAATACAAAAAAAATCAATATAAATAATAAAAAAGTTTGGTCTATAGCCAATTCAACAAAAGAATTGTTTTATCAAATATTAAAAACATTTTTAGATGCGTTTCCTTTCCTTTATAACATTACTTTTTTTGCCAGATTGTTAGAGTTTCTAAAAGTTGATAATATTAATCCCACTCAAGTAACAAATTTAACAGCTGTAAATGCTTATAACGGAAAAATATATTTATCATGGAATCCAGCAACAGACAATGTTGGAATTGCTTTTTATAGAATCTATCGAGATAACACATATCTTACCCAAGTAAACACCCTAGATTATTTAGATTCAGGGTTAAACAATGATCAAATCTACAGCTATCAAATATCTGCTGTTGATACATCAGATAACAAAGGAGAAAAATCAAACCCAGCATCAGCAACACCAACAGAAGGAATAGATGATGTTAATCCTAGTAAAGTAACAGGACCTATTGTTACTGATGCAAAAGATGGAAAATTAAATCTTGAATGGAATCTGGCAACAGATAATGTTGCAGTAGATTTTTACAATATATATAGAGATGGATCACTCCTAAATACAGAAGAATCAACCACATATCAAGATACAGATCTTAACAATAATCAAGAATATTGCTATGAGATAAGTGCAGTGGATACAAGTGCAAATGAAGGGGAAAAATCAGATGAAAGATGCGGTATACCAACCTCTAGTATTATAACAAATAGCTCACCTGAAAAACCTATGAATCCTATACCTGAGCATAACTCAGCAGACATCATCTTAAATCCGGTTTTAAGTGTATATGTTCAAGATACTGACGGAGATGATATGGATATCTCATTTAAAAATGCAAGTGATAACAGTATTATTGGTACTGCTCTAAACGTTGGAAGTGGAACACGTGCATCTGTAACCTGGCCCGGCCTTAGCCACGACACAAGTTATAGTTGGTATGCAGTGGCAGATGATAAAAACGGTGGCACGAACACCTCAGATATTTTTAGTTTCACAACAATACATGAAGAGGATAATGTTAATCCTAGTAAAGTAACAGGCCTTACCGCCACAAATGCATATGATGGAAAAATCTATCTTTCATGGGATCCTGCCAGCGACAACGTAGCAATAGATTTTTATAAAATATACCGGGACAACACATATCTTACCCAAGTAAACACCCTAGAATATTTAGACTCAGGATTAAAAAATGACCAAAGCTACAGTTATCAAGTATCTGCAGTTGATACATCAGATAACGAAGGAGAAAAATCAAACCCTGCATCAGCAACACCAACCCCTGGAGAAGATGATGCTACGATATTGCCTGAATCAGGACATATCATGATAATGGGAAATGGTTATTTGCAAATAAATACAACATTAAATATAAATGATACTTTAGTAATATTGAATGGGGCTGTATATCTAGATAAAACGGTACTACATATCTGGTGGAATTTAACAACAGGGTTTTTTAAGATAAATATCAGCAGTTTTAATTCAGATACTGCAGCAGAAACAAAACTAATAAATTTTTTCTTGGAAATAAGAGATCCTACTGTAAATCCTGAAAACAAAATAACATTTTATTTCAACTTTGTCAGCATGAATGGGGGAGGATGCCTTATATTAGACAACCAAGCCCAGACAGGAAATCTTGTTTTTAACGGAAGTATAAAAATTGGAAGCATAAGTGGACAAATCAGTATAAATAATTTGAAAAACGTAACATTGCAAGGTTCTTTTTATGCTGATAATTATAAAGAAATCCAAGGTGAAGCATACATCGAATGGAATTTCACAGAAGATACACCCTCGGTTTTATTATATGGTAATTTAACCAGAGATGCTGTTAGATATTTGAATATTGAGGATTTGTTATTTGAAATTGAAGATATGTTTTATCTGTCTATTGAAAAAATAAACTTTTCAGGAAATGGACATATAAATATTGGAGAAGACATAATAATAGATTCAGAGATAGAAAATTTGGTTATTCAAAATTTACATATTGAAGCATACGGTAAAACTGTTAGTTTAAGTGGGGATTTAAATCTTATATCCTCTGCAGAAGTATATATAAAAATCGATCATGATTTTAAACCTTTAGAATTGGCTCTTTCATTAAGTGGAAGCCTTATAATTACAAACTTTTATTTAAATCTGAACAATGAGGTAGTTATCTCTTGGAACTATGCGGAGTTATCTGGATATGGTAGTATTATCATTGGAGATGACATTATATTAGATGCAACTATAACTAAATTTGATGTATCTTATCTTCATGGATATTTTAGCAGTAAAGAAATGACTATTAGTGGAACACTTAACTTAAATGCTACAGGATCAATTTATATAAAAACCGATCCTGCTTTTAAAACTTTAGAAGTTGTGGCATATGGTGGCGGAACATTAAGTATAACAAATTTTTATGTTAACTTAAATAACGGTCAGTTGATTGCTTCAGGTGTACTTTTATACATTGACATTCCTTTTATTGGTGGTAGTTTTACTTTAGGAGGAAATTTAGCAATTAGTGGAACTATCAGCAGCGCAACTTTAACAAGTTGCTATGTTTCGGCTAATGGTAAAAACCTCACATTCACCGGTGTTATTAATGCAAATGCTGGAGGTACCTTCTACATTAGTACCAATTTTGATAATTACGCTGAGTTAACTGTTAGTGGAGGCCTTGGGCTTACTATTAGCAATATGATATTGGAGAAAGGTAATACATTTAAATTTGAGGCAAAGGCTATCGGGTTCACACTTGGCGCAAGCGTCTCAGCAACACTTAAAATTCAAGATGAAAAAATGCATTTAAGTGGTGGCGGCTCAGCTGGTTTTTCATGTTTTATAACAGCAGGCCATATGTACTGGTATAAAAGTAATGGAAACACTGTTTACATAACTGCACATATCCCCTCTTTAAGCCTTTCTTTAGGCGCAAGTGTTGATTATATAGAAATACCAATTGGGGGCAAAGAAAATGGTGATAACGGTGGCGGTGATGGAGATGACGATGATGATAAAGTCAAAGAAATAACAGTACAAGGAGATATAATACTTGATGGTAATTTAAATCTTCGAGCTGATTTTACTTTACAGAACAAATTTAAAATAAATGTTAATGTGAACGGCTATGCATTTTTGGAAATACTTGATTTTTATGTTATATACAAAGAAGATAATGTTCAGAAAATATTTGTTGATCTTGATTATGCCAAGGTTTCTGGTAATCTTGGTCCAAATGGACATATAATAATTAGTGATTACATAGAGGTATATGGTACTGGCAGTGGTTCTAGAACTGTTGATATTGATTTTTTAACATTTGCCTTTGTAAATTATTCAGGCAACATTGATCATATTAATTTTATTGGAAATACTGGTCCAACAATTAATTTTTATTTAGGTGAAGGTAAAATATCTTTACAAGGCACTAGCGGCAGTGGGACACATACATTAATCGTTCAAAACATGTATATTTCAGGACCAAATAAAACAATATCAGTCGCTTCAATTACTGCTTATCTTAAAAATTCGTTTTACTTTGGAGATTATATAGAATTAAGTCCTGATGGTAGCTTAACAATTAATAACTTTAATTGGATAGATAAAAAAGATTACTCTACATTATTATCAATTGGCTCATTGACTTTAAATGGTTATGGATATTTTTATCTAAATAACAACATCAAGATAAATGGTGCATTAAGTCTCACGATTCAAAATATTAACAAACCTGACAAAATAAGTGTTGAATACTTGTCTTTAATCTTTTATGGCTCGTTTTCAGGAGAAATTACTGCAAGTGAGGGTAACATAAAAATAACTAATGGTGGCTCATCTGTAAATATTCCAAGTTTAACTGTTACAAACCTATGCGGCCCTAATAATAGATGTTTAAGCTTTGGTGGAGCAATAACCTTTTCTTCTTCAGACGGTGTAATTGAGATTGGTAGGCTTAATGATAATACAGTCGAAGTTAAATATCAAGGAAAAGCCCAGCTCAGTCTTACAAACTGTTATATTAAATATAATGGACCCTGGATACAAATAGGACCTTTTAATTGGGATCAATTATCACTAGTAACATCAACAGGTTCAGGAACTGTGATATGCAGTTTAAAAATATTAGAGGATGGTAGTGTTGAATTATCAGGGACAGGAACTGATTTGCATCTTGAAAATCTAAGATGGACTGGGAAAATAAAAAGAATTGATCTAGATTTTGAGGGCACCATCAACTTTGTTGTAAATAAAGATACAAAAACAGTTTTACTTTCTGCAACAATATCATTTGATATCAATGTTGAAATAGAAGGTTGGCTTGTACAAAAAATTAAAACAAAATCAGGCAATTTTGAAGGCTCAATATTAATTGATGTATCGTCTGGTTTTTCTAAAACAAAGATGATAGTCGATTGTATCTCGTTATCAGTGATTTCAGAAATAGAAATATATAAAACTCTTGTAGAAAAAATTAAACTAACAACTCTGACGGTATCAAATACATTAGTTACAATAAATGTAAGTGATAGCTCATTTAGTTTTGATGGAGATATACATATTGCATCAATGATTTATAGAGATAATGTTGGTATAGATAGGATAACAGTTACTAACATAGATGTTAATGGAGATATTTATGTTAAAAAAATTGGTGAAAAGCATTTCTATTTAAATAGTGAAGATGGTTTTTCATTTTATGCATCAACATCAACTATTAAATTCTTTGAAATAGAATTCACATTGGATCTTGAAATCCAAGGCGATTTGGAAGTATGGTTAAGAGAGATACAGCCAGAATATAATCACCATAGAATTGATGTATATATCGATAATAGTGTTGATTTAGATCTTGGAATTATTATTAATAACTACGAAGTGTATCTTGATGCTGATATAAACAACGGCGGGTATCTAAGCATTGATTGGACGCTTGAAGGAGATTGCGATGGTTTTATTGCAATTGATTCCTCTTATTTAAGTGGCAATATAAATTTAGAGGCATACTACAATGGATATGGTATAAAATCTTTAACATTTGATTATATAGATGCAGATGGATTTAGTGTTCAATGGGACCCTCTTAATTTAGGGGGAACGCTCATACCATATAACTGGTTTATAATGGGAAGTATAACTGCTGGTTCAGCAGATGTTAATTTCTTTGATGGAAACAATTGGTATAATATTTATCCAAATTGTATACAGACACCAACAGCTGTTGCTGGCGGGCCATATAGTGGCACTAAAGGAAGCCCTATTAACTTTGACTTTTCACAAAGCAGTGCACCCGCTGGCAAAACAATAAATAAAATGCGTGTCGATTGGGATGGTGATGGAAATTGGGATACTGGGACAATTGTAAATAATTATTGGGTTGATTGGAATCCAAACCTAAGTTATACATATAATACAATTGGCACATATAATATGAAATTACAAGTTAGAGATAATCATCTGCAAACAAGTAATATTGCTACAGCAGCAATAACAGTCAATCAAGGCATAAATCAACCATGTCAAATCCAAAATGGATATGTAACTCCAAATAGCGGAAACACTGATACATTATTCAAATATCAAATTAATTATTACGATCCAGATGGAGATTTACCTGAAAAAAAATTAGTATACATCTATGATGTAACATCAGGTGCCTTTCATGAAATGTCAGTTAAACCTGGATCTGAAACATGGTCAAATGGTTACTCTGCAATTTATGAATATCAAACTACATTATCAGCAGGCGAACTATATGAGCACGGATATTATTTCTTATTTAATGATGATGTAAGCAATCATTCAGATCAACAATTCCCTCAAGGCGGCACATTAACGGGTCCAACTGTAAACCCTTCAACTGCAACAATAACAGGAATTGTTTACAAACAAGGCGGTGGAAGACTTTCTGGTGCAACTGTTTCAGCTGATGGTAAATCAACAACAACTGGTATATTGGGTGGTTATGAGCTTGTAATATCTCCAGGTACTCATGTAGTTACAGCAAGTAAATCAGGTTATAATTCTCAAAGCCAGACAGTTACCATTATCGCAGGTCAAACAATAAATAATGTAGATTTTACTCTATCCCCTCAGGGCAACCCACCTAACACACCCGAACAACCAAGTGGTCCTTCAACTGGTAATGTTGGTACTTCTTATGAATTTAATACAAGAGCAACAGATCCTGATGGCGATAACATTCGTTATGGATGGGACTGGAATGGAGATAATATTGTTGATGAATGGACAGATTACTGGAGTTCAGGTACGAGAGTCTGGAAAAGTCATACATGGTATTCAGCAGGCACCTATAACATAAAAGTTAAAGCAGAAGATTCAAATGGTTATCAAAGCCCATTTTCACCTGTAAAAACTATTATAATTTCTAGTACACCTAACCCTGAATGGGTTACACCTAATGGACATTATCCAAGCAGTGGATGGAACAGAGGAGCAGATGCTCGTGATAATGATATAAGTACTAGTGCAGAAAGTGTGAAGTTTTTAAACAATCAAAATGGTTGGACAGATTGGTTAGAATTAACAATAACTCCCTCCATTCAATGCAGTAAAATACGTTACTGGGCTATGTATTCTTCAACATATATCCCAACTATTAGAATCGAAGTTTATTATGATGGTGCATATCATTATGTTTATGAAGGTGCTTTTACAAATCAGAACTGGCAGGAAAAAACACTTAGCGGTGGAGCGCATACTGTTTCAAAGGCCAGAATAAAGTTCTGGGTTAACGGTGAATGGAACTGGGGAAATGGAATAACCGCAGAATTATTTGAGTTTCAATTTTGGAAGGTAAACTAAAATAATTTCTATATTTTTCACATATAATTAAATATTTTTGATATTATTTATATAAAAATCAATTTATATTTATAGAAAATATTAAATAATCCATTTTTATATTAATCAAAAAAAGAGGGAAAAAAATGAACAAAAAGAACATAATAACAATTTTAATAATAAGCATGTTTTTAACAACAAGTCTAACAACCGCAAACTCAGTATATACAATAGACAAAACAAACGATGAACAAACTATAGTAAATGAAGATACTATAAAATACATATCTTCTGAATCAATATTTTCTTTAAACTTTAAAACAAATAGCGACTTAACCTTGGGTAAAGATATATCCCTGATACTACAAGTATCATCCCAACATTACGTTCCAAATGCACGTATAGATTTTGTGATTCCTTCAAGTATGATTTTATCAGAAGGAGAACTCCAATGGAAAGGAGAAATAACAGAAGATTCAACTATAAAAATACCTCTCAAAATAAAACTAAATCAAGAAAAGGACTACGCAATTTATGCAAAAATAACCGATGAAGATAAAGTTTTCAAAGAAGAGCAAACAGCATATTATTTTTCAGCTTTAAATGGTGTTATAGATGCAAGTGAGAACCCTATTTCTTTGTACAGCACAGTTGATAATGATAACGGCGAGATAATCTCAGAATTCGAAGACGTGCAGATAATTAAAAATGAGAAATCTACAAACAACAAAGATGGCCATACACTATCAGGCAACTTTCGTGTTAAGGATGAATATGAAACAGGTTATTTTTACCCAAAATATGTAAGAATTGAATTATTCCAAGAAGGATATTCTGACTGTGTTGCTAGGTATAGAACAGATGACCAGGGGAACTTTAAATTTACAGGTCTTCCGGACGGTAAATTTAAAATTATAATATATTCAGAAAATTCTAACCTTGATCCTGAATATAACATCTGTGAGGTTACAGATAGAATATACCCAAGTCCTATTTGGTCGGTATATGCTTGGATCAGTCCTGATTGGTATGATATAGATTCAGATACCGAGATTCAAGGCACAATTGGAACAAACACTAGGGGATCTTTAAAAATTCTTAATAATATTGTTGATACATATATTTGGTTAAAAAATAAAGTGAATTGGAATAGAGATAGAGCAGCTGTCAACTGGCCCCGAGATGAAAGTCAATTTCGTATGATTAATATCGCCGGTTTTAAATTTGATTTTATAGAAATTGAAGGTGGACATGAATGGTTGGATAATGTCCATATTCATGAATACTCACATGCAATAATGTATAAGGCATATGGAGATAATCTACCTGAAGGAGAGGTAATTAAGCCTCATTATGTATATACTGTATCAAATCCCGGGGCTGCTCTAAGCGAGGGTTGGGCAGAATTTTTACCTTGTGCAGTAAAAAACAATTGTAATTTTGGCGGACATGATTTTGAATACGGCTATTATGCAGACTATGTAACCTCAGGTGATTGGGATGGACATCTTGTAGAAGGTGCCGTTGCAGGGGTTCTATGGGATTTATTTGATGGAACATTTGTTATGGACTATCCAACTTGGAGTAATTATAAATATGGAGATTATGTATCAGGCGAGTTTAGTAAAATCTGGACAATAATAGAAAACGATAACCCCAATGATATACTTGAATTTTGGGATTGTTGGGTTAATAGATATGGTTTTGAATCTAAAACATGGATTTTATTTTATCATCAAAGAATAATTGATGTAACTCAAAATTTTCCACCATATACTCCATCTATTTCAGGACCTACTTCAGGTATAAAAAATAAGGAAAATATCTTTTCTGCTATAGGTGATGACCCTCATGGGGATAAGATTCAATTCAAAGTTGATTGGGGAGACGGAACAGTTTCAGATTGGAGCATTTTACAGCCCGGTAATGTTCCTCGACCTTTTTCGCATACTTATACAAAAACTGGAGACTTTACAATTAAAATATATTCAAGAGATATGCATGGACTTGAATCTTTAACTTATGGAACGCATACTATCATAATTGAGGAGCCCCTAAATAATCCACCCTCAACGCCCTCTCTTACAGGCCCTACTAAAGTTAAACGTGGTAAAAGTTATTCATATACAGTTAGCGCAACAGATCCTGATGGCGATGACTTATACTATAAGATTTATTGGGGTGATTACTCAGCTACGGACTGGATAGGGCCGTTTAGCTCAGGAGAGGCTTATACTGCTAGCCATTCTTGGAGCAATACCGGTGATTATACAATAGAAGCAATAGCAAGAGATATACATTGGGCTTTTAGTGAATACAAAAAGCTATACATTACAGTAGTATTATTTACAGATGACGAACCACCAACTGGACCAACAGCAAATGCTGGTGGACCATATACTGGCACTATGGGCAATCCTATTTCATTTGATTTCTCACAAAGCAGTCCGGGACCTGGCAACTCAATAAATAAAATGCGCATTGACTGGGATGGCGATGGAAACTGGGATACAGGAACAATTTTAACTAATTATTGGGTTGATTGGAATCCAAACCCAAGTTATACATATAATACAATGGGTACATACAATATGGGATTACAAGTTAGAAACAATCTTTTACAGGTTAGTGAAATTAATAACACAATAGTAACAATAAATGGAGGAACAATACTATATCCTTGTGTTAGTACTTTAGATGCTGACAATATCGATAGTAACAGTGCTACACTTCATGGTGATTTAACCGATTTAGGAGGAGACAACAACTGCGATGTCAAATTCGAATACGGAACCACCACAACCTACGGACTACAAACAAACTGGGTTACCAAATCGTCCACAGGAGAATTCAACCAAATTATAAATAATCTAAATCAAGAAACAACCTACCACTACAGAGCAGTAGCAAAAAACACAGCAGGAACCACATATGGAGAAGACAAAACATTCACAACCACCGGCAGCACAAACACCGAACCAACAGTAACAACCCTATCTGCAGGTAGAATCAGCTCCAACGCTGCAGCAGTACAAGGAGAACTAACAAACCTTGGAGGAGCCAGCAGCTGCAACGTATGGTTCGAATATGGAACAACACCAAGCTACGGATACACAACAACACCCATTACAAAAACAACCACCGGAAAATTCATTACAAGCATAATAGGTCTAACCAGCAGTACAACCTACTACTACAGAGCAGTAGCAAGCAACAGCGCCGGAACAAGCTACGGTACTCAAAAAACATTCACAACCGCAGGCGGCACAAACACCGAACCAACAGTAACCACCCTATCTGCAGGTACAATTGGTACTAATGCTGCAACAATAAGAGGAGAATTAACAAACATGGGTGGAGCAACCAGCTGCAACGTATGGTTCGAATATGGGACAACACCAAGCTATGGTTACACAACAACGCCCACCACACAAACAACCACAGGAATATTTACTACAAACATAAACAACCTACAAAGCAACACATTATACCACTACAGAGCAGTCGCAGCCAACAATGCAGGAACTGTATATGGAACAGATAAAACATTCACAACACTAGACGAAATAACAATACCAAATGTCTGCTGCCTTGAAACCACAAACATAGGCACCAACTCAGTAACACTAAGTGCGACACTAACGGATGACGGAGGAGAACCATGCACACTAAGATTTTACATAAAACAAGGCACTACTACGGTAGCAGACTGGACAAAACCAGGCACATACAACAGCCCATATACATACACAAACACATTCACAGGATTATCACCAAATACAAACTACGTCGCCTACGCCCACGTGTGGAACAGCCAAGGAGGAAAAACCATACTAAAAAGCTTTACAACTACAGGCAGCACAACAACCCAACCAACAGTAACAACAAACACCGCTAACAATATAGGGCCAACATCAGCCACACTACAAGGAACCCTAACAAACATGGGAGGAGCAACCAGCTGCACAGTATACTTCCAATACGGAACAACAACAAACTACGGATACACCACAACACAAATAACAATGTCCTCAACAGGAAGCTTCAGCAGAAGCATCAGCGGCTTAAACCCAGGTACAACCTACTACTACCGAGCAGTAGCAAGCAACAATGCCGGAACAAGTTACGGCAACCAATACACCTTTACTACCGCAAGCAGCGGATCAATTACACCCCCAACCGTAACAACACTAACCACCAGCTCAGTTGGAACCAATAGCGCTGTAGTTCGCGGTGATTTAACCAACCTTGGAGGAGCCAGCAGCTGCAACGTATACTTCCAATACGGAACAACACCAAGCTACGGATACACAACAACACCCACCACACAAACAAATACAGGAATATTTACTAAAACCCTAACAGGACTAACCAGCGGTACAACCTACTACTACAGAGCAGTAGCAAGCAACAGCGCCGGAACAAGCTACGGAACTCAAAAAACATTCACAACTACATCTATACAAGGATGGACCAGACCAACAGGATACATAACCACCACAGGATGGCAAAACCCAAACAACGCACGCGATACATCAACATCAACATACTCACACTACTACAAAGTAGGAGACTACACAGAAACAGACACCGCACTCACACTAACATACAACCAACCAATATCATGCAACCAAATAAAAATAAACGCTAGAAAAATAAGCCAACTAACACAAATGACAGTCAAACTATACCAAGGAAACACACTAAAACAAACATGCTACTTCACAACATGGCCAGATAACAGCTATGCATACAAAACATTCACAACCACACAAATAGACAAAATACAAATAACATTCACACTAGGCTCAGGATTCGGATACGGAGTATACCAACCAAGAGTATACGACTTCCAAGCATACAGAACATCATAAATAAAAAAAGTTGTACACTATAAGATATTGACAAGCATTCTATGAGTTTGTCTAAGTTTTACAGATAAACTTAAATTGATATTGAAAAAAAATATTAATATCACAATCCCAAATAAGAATGCTTCATATCTTTTATTTTTTAAATAAATACCATTTTTTAGATAATTTTGTTACAAAATGATACATAAAATATTAATTTTTAAAAAATTAAATTTTACTATATGAAAATAAAAAAGATGCTATCACCTAACTATGAAAATATTACTCATAATAAAAAAAGGATTTTACCTAACTTAAAATTAATTGATTTTATTAGTTGATAATTTATTATGAGGTGATACTTTATAGATAAAATAACTATTAGATGCTCAAATTGCAACAGTGAAAATATTGTTAAAAGAGGAATAAGAAAAAATAAGTTTAGAAACACAATACTTTACCAATGCAAAGACTGTAAAAAAAGATTTACTGATTTCTATCTTAAAAATATAATGTATTCTCCACAGGTCATCTATTATGCTATTAACTGTTATAATATTGGGCATAATCTTGACGATACCTGCAAACAAGTTAACAAAAAATTTAAGATTAAAACAAGTAAAAGCACTGTTTATTCTTGGATAACAAAATATCAAAAATTCTGCGCGATTTCTTGTAAAAGAAAGAATTTTACAGATTATGAAGATGTATTATTTACAAAGCGTTTTGAACATGAAAACCTTGATTACTTGTTTATGTATCATAAATATAAATTATCTGCTCTTGAAAATGAAAAAGAAGTTTTTTTGGGTTTAGTAAAATATATTTCTAGTTTTGAAAAAGGATGTCCCGATGTATTTTTTGAAGTTGGCAAGCGATGCTCAAAACCTATGTTTAATGTAAAAATTGAGTTGAAAAAGCAGGTTAATCTAGCCTGTAAAATGGCAGGTTTTGCAGTAAATGCTGCAGAAAAAAATCTTGACAGACACAAAATCGTTGAAAGATTTATGCTGATAAATGATACTGCAACGATAGCCTGCGAGGTTCCTGTATGGTATTGGGATAAAAAAATTGATTCAGGAGTCACGGGCCATATTGATATGATTCAAGTTAGAAATAATCTGGTCTACATAGTTGATTATAAACCAAATGCAGGCAAAGACAAAAAAGCAGCAAGTCAACTATATCATTATGCTTTAGCATTATCTTTTAGAACAAAAACACCGCTAAGAAAAATTAGATGCGCATGGTTTGACGAAGAATCATATTATGAGTATGCTCCACTTGATGCAATTATAAAAAAACAGATAAATAGATATTAAAGCAGAAAAATATGAAGAAATATCGAGGTAAAACTTGGATAGTATGCTATTAGACATTGGAAAGGATCGACCACCTTGAGTTTTTTAAGAGTCATGCTGCGAGTATTAAATAAAAAATATGATGCGATTTTAAAAAAATCTGTATTAATATGCCCTGCACATCTAACAAAGTTTATGCTGTGTATGCCTTGAATATTGGGTTAGTGTTATGTCGTTTATGACCTGAATATTGGATGAGGGTTATGTTGTGTATGACCTGAATATTGGATGAGGGTTATGTTGTGTATGACCTGAATATTGGACAAGATT
>CAZFAZ010000006.1:0-3580 GCA_964517155.1 uncultured Thermoplasmatales archaeon | reverse complement strand
ATTGTTACACAACAGATAAAGCAGAAGATTGTGAAATGAAAGATTAAATTTAATTAAGTAAATAGAAGGTGACAAAGTCCTGTGATTGCTAGAAAAAGCGTTCTCATCATGAGTACAAAGATCATAGATGGTGGACTCGGCTATCTAGGATTGTTCTTCATCGCTAGATTCATGAGCCCTACAGATTACGGTCTTGTATCCTTTGCCATGGGCTTTGTCACCTTGTTTACTGTTTTTTGTAATTTAGGCGTTACTTCAGCTCATGTCAAGCGAGTCTCAGAAGGAAAAAATCTAGGCAGATGCATTGGCACACATCTAAGCCTTAAAACAGTTCTTCTCCTATCTGCAATAGGCATTCTTTTAGCAAGCTTATACATTTGGACAAATGTATTAGGTAGAGGCTTTGAAAGCCCAGATCACTTAGCAGCAATTTACATCATTATTATTTTTTGGATAGCTCAACAAATTGTAAGTACATTCATAGGTACATTTAAAGCTCGAAAAGAAATAGCAAGAATTCAAATACCCTTTTTATTAAACGGTGTTGTCCGCACTGCTGCAATAGTATATGTAGCAATATCAGAAATGGGCCCACTAGCTCTAGCCTGGACGTATGTAGCTGGTGAACTAGTAAATCTAATAATGGTATTTTTGTTTTTTAGACACTATCCAATAGAAAAACCAACAAAAGAATATATCAAAAGTTATGCTGTTTTCGCTCTTCCCTTAATGCTAGTGACAACTAGTAGTGTTATCATGCATAATATTGATAAAGTGATGATTCAATTGTTTTGGGCTTCAGCGGATGTTGGCTATTATTTTGCGGCATACAGATTATCTAATTTCATCACCCTTTTTACCAGTGCAATTGGTGTGCTTATCTTTCCAACCTATTCAGCGCTTCATAAGTTGGGAAACATAACACAAATAAAGAAATTAACTGTTGACTCAGAACGTCACCTCAGCCTCATTGTCTTTCCTATGGTGTTTGGCCTGATGATTCTAGCTGAACCCACCGCTTTTATCCTTCTTTCAGGTTGGATGCAAGCAGTTCCCATGTTACAAATCTTACCATTTGCGGTTCTTTTCAAAAGCCTATCAACATCTTATGAAGCACAATTCAATGGCATGAATAAACCAGGGATCAATAAAAATAGGATTATTATCATGCTTGTGTTTAATCTAACATTAAATGTTTTATTAATCCCAAAGGATATACAGTTGTTAGGTGGCGTTAAACTCTTTGGGTTAGGAGCTACTGGAGCTGCTATTGCTACCGTTGTATCATTTGCTGTTTCCCTTGTGTATACTCGCATCATGTCGTATAAACTAACAGGATCAAAAGGAAATATACGAATCCTTTTGCATGCTTTTGCAGCAGGTATCATGGCCACAATCATGTATGTTCTTTTATACAATTATGATTTCATCAGTTGGATTACTCGCTGGTATCATCTACTTGTTTTTGCAGCAATGGGTCTAGCTATATACCTGGGCATCTTAGCATTATTCAAGGAATTTACTAAAGAAGACCTCTTATTTTACATGGATACTCTTAACATTAGAAAAATGGGTCAATATATAAAAGAGGAATTCAAGCAAAAATAAAAAAAGAAACTGATTTTGTGCTTAACCTTCAAGAACATGAAAAAAAGTGTTGAAGTTAATATCAGAATACTGTTTCAAGAGAAGACTTTGTAAATAAACGATTTTTGAAAAATTTGTTTTGTTATCTAAAAATGTTTTTGAAAAGGATACAATCCCTGCGTATATTTATCTATTCGTTAAACAGGTTTAAAAATAAAAGAAAAAATTATGTATTAATATAAAAAGCGTGTGTTGTTTTGATAAATCTTAATCTGGCAGGGTTTGATAAATACGAACTGCTGTCCTTCATAATGCTTACCTGCCATCTTTCATATATGATTCACCTGCCGTCTTTGATAAAAAAGTGGGGTTTGGCTGCTGTTGTTGATAATGGTTTTTATTGAGGTGGATGCAAGCGGTGTCTTTTCTTTTGGGTTTGTTGGTTTTTTTTTGTTTTTTCTTCTGTTAGGTTGATGAAGGTGGCTGCTATGTTTAATATATGAAAGATGGCTGGTAGATGCTGGGGTTGATAATTATGAAGGATGGCTGATGCTTGGCAGATTTTGCGCGTAAAGCGCGTAAATGTTGATTGGTTTGTTTTGTTTTGGTGAGGAAGTAACTAAAAAAAGAAAAGTTAATGATTGGTATTGTTTTTAAAAAAAGTTGATAATTATTGTTTAGAAACGTTAAAGATTGTTTTAAAATAGAAACATTAATGTTTGTTTATTGAAACGTTAATGATTGGTATGTTTTTTAGAAAACGAGTAATTGCTATACACTTGCTTTGGATAATCAGTAAACTTGTTTTCTTCAGCAGTCTCTCCAACATCAATAATCTGGTAATTCTCCTTTGTTTTATACCGAATTTATTCTAATAATATTGTAGGAGTTTAATTATTTCTTTTTTGTTTAAAGGTTTTTTATCTTTCGATGAATACGATGTTTTTTTAGTTTTAGCTAATTTCTGCAGTTTTTTGTTAGATCTTAAATCTAATGTTGTAATACCCTCTACTTCTATAATTTTTGGTGAGGGAGGTATGGTTATAAACATTTCATTATTTTCATAAGTGTTTTCTGCATCAATCTCGTTCATGAGTTCTTCATGCATTTTTTCTCCGGCTCTTTTACCAATTTTTTTTATTTTAATTTCAGTTGGTTCATATCCAAATTTTGGTGCATATTTTTCTATTACAGCTTCAGCTAGATCACCAATTCTTATTGTTGGCATTTTAAAAATAAAATTTTCTCCTCCTTTAGATAGTAAACCTGCTTTTAAGACTAAGTCTACTGCACGGGGTATATTCATAAAAAACCGGGTCATATCTGGTTCAGTTACTGTCACGGGTCCGCCATTTTTTATTTGTTTTTTGAAAAGCGGTATAACTGAACCATTGGAATTTAACACATTGCCGAAACGTACACTGCAAAATGAGGTTTTTTTCTGCCCCTTGAAATAGTTTGAAGAGACTGTTAATTTTTCTGCCAACAGTTTACTAGCACCCATCACATTAGTAGAATTTACTGCTTTATCTGTACTAATAAAAACTAGTTTGTCAATTTCTTCTTGTAAAGCCGCATTTATAATATTTTCAGTTCCAAGAATGTTTGTCTTAACTGCTTCAAATGGGTTGTATTCACATAATGGAACATGTTTTAATGCAACGGCATGAAAAATTATATCAACGTTTTCAACAGCTCTGATTAATCGGTCTTTATCTCTTATATCCCCTATGGGGTACCTGATCCATTTATCGTTTAATTCTTGAGATAAATGGTTATTTTTGTGGTGAATACCGGTATTTTTCCAGTAAGAGTTTTTGCTTTTTTAACCGGATGTCCTTTATTGTACTGTTCCAAGGTGTAAAGGATGACATGTAGTGGATATTGGGTGTAAGGCTGGGTTTTATCGGTAAAATATTTTTTGCAGTGTTTACAGTAATATTTTTGAATAATTCCTTCTTGTGTTTGCCGGATTCCAGATTTAATGATGTAT
>CAZFAZ010000005.1:0-15845 GCA_964517155.1 uncultured Thermoplasmatales archaeon | reverse complement strand
CACTTGAAAATTTTACAAAAGAAATAGAAGATTTAAAAGATAGACTTGGGGATATAGAATCATTTGCTGTAAGGGCTGGTGCAGATTTAAATACTATGCAAGAAAATAAAAATAATGATAAAATAGCTAAGACTGAGATAAAACAAGAATCATCTGAAGAAATACCTTTAGATGAAAATGTAACAACAGTAAATGAAGAACAAACTGGTGAAAAAGAATTAAAAGTAGAAGAAACAGTCCAACCAAAAAATATAGTTGAACCTACGCCAATTCAAGAAAGCCAAACAGTTACAATACCTGTAAATAACAACATAGCATATCCTGAAAACAGCTTTTCTCAGACAAACAATAATAACCTGAATGAAGATTACATAGATTTAATACTTGAAAAATCACTAAATGCTTTGTCTCTTGACTATAAAATAGATAGAGTATTAGATGAATTTATAGAAAGTTTAAAAGCTTAGAAAATAAATTAGGTGTAAGTATGGGAGATAGTACAATTCAAAATAAAAATAATTCAATTTTTGATGTTAGCAAAGAGCTATCTACCCTTGTTTCTAAAAATATTTTACCTAGAAAAATAGCATTAAAACTAGATAGTAAATTAAAAGAAAAAAACATTAAACTTTCAAAAGAACAATTTTATCTTCTGATTGATAAAATAACAGGTTTTCTTAACGGTTATAACAACATTGAAAAGCCAAATTACGCAGCCTCTAAAAACATTGCAGACAATTCTAACATGCAGACCCTTTTAGAAACTTTGGAGAAGCTTGAAGAAAGAATTGCAAGCTTGGAAGAAAGTAAAATAGATGAATATTCTGGATTAGGCGGTTCTGAGGCTGAAAATACCAAAGTTGTTACAACAGATGATATAAAAGTCCCAAAGGGTAATGATTGGGATTGGCAGCCTTTAAAAAATGTTCCAATCGATCCTGAAAGTATCATTGTTTTGATGAAATGGCTTCAATATTTAATAGATAGATGCGGAAGAGATAATCTTTCAAATATTCTTGATTATTATGTTGATATAGGTTGGATTTCACAAGATGCAAAAATAAATCTTATTGATTATTCACATGGAATAGCCGATGAGAACAGAGAAAAATCAGAAATAAAGAAAAACATTACTGAGTTGCCTTCAAAAGATCATATTCAGTCGTTTATTTTTATACAAAAGCTAAAAGGAGTAGCTCTTGACAAGCATTTTGTAGATAGAATAGATGGTGATATTTCAAGTATTACTAAAAAGCTTGAAAACTATAATTTCAAATAAAAATATTTATTTACTTGTTTTCTTATATAATTTATAAATAAGTAATATTTGAGGGGATAAATTTAATCTAATTCACTCACTAGTTTGAGGTGGTATATAGATGGGGTTCTCACTTGCTGCTACAACTGCAATTATAGGTGTAGCAGTGCTTATATCCTTAGAACTCATAGTAGGAACCACTATTCCAACTATAACAGAGATTCATAATTCTTATGATGAAATGAGAAATAGAGCAATCGATCAATTGCAAACCGAAATAAGCATTGCAGATGCATCTATCTCTGCAAATGCTTCAAACTATGATTTAAATATAACCGTTGAAAACACAGGTAGTATAACACTTAAAACACAAAACTTTGACATACTTATAAACGGCACAAAATACAACTATGAATGCAATAAAGAATATCTTTATCCTACTTCGCAAGTTTATTTCAATGTTAGAAACCTACAAGGAAATGGAACTAGAACACTCAAAATGATTACTAGTAAAGGGATATCAAAATATTATGAATATACAATAAATTAAGGAGAAAAAAATAATGGGGTTTAGTTTAACAAGCACACAAGTAATATTTTTTATAGCATCTGTAATAGTAGCAGGCGCTGTATCTGGAGTATTCATCGCTGTGACTCAAGATATAACAAGTAGTTTTTCACAAAAAGGTGAAAGGGTAAAAGAGCAACTTGACATAGAATTTACAATTATAAATGATCCAAATAACATACCAAGTTCAGGTGGCAATTATTTATTTTATATTAAAAACATTGGTGCAGTAAAAATACCTACAACAAACGAAACATTTAATTTATTTGTAGATGGTGAATTTGTAGTTATCGCAGATTATAGTTTCGCAGATACATCAATACAGACAGAGCAGGTTACAACTCTTTATATTTCTACAAGTGCTATTTCTGCAGGAGATCATAATCTACGAGTTGTTGGCCCTCAAGCAATTTCTGATGAATTTGCATTTAAAATATAAAAAAATAATGGATGGGATAAAAATATATGGGAATAAAATCGTTAATACTTGAAAGAAAAGGTGAATCAGATGGTTTTGCCCAGCGTTTTGGACAAGAAGTACCAGATGGCACCCTGATATTTATGGAGGGAAAGGAAGGTGCGGGTAAAAGTATTTTTTGCCAGCGTTTCTGTTATAGTTTTTTAAAAAATGGTTTTACTTGCTCATATGTTTCAACACAATATACAATTAAAAGTTTTCTTAGACAAACTGCATCAGTTGGCTATGATACAAGAAAATATCTTATGGGTGGAAAATTACTTTTTATATCAACTGAAGTTACTCTTGCAGAGACAAAACCAAAAAATACTTTTTTAGAAGGTTTAACCACTTGTAAAAAGCTTTTTGATCCAGATATCATTTTTATTGATTCGCTTTCAACATTATTAATTGAGAGTTTAACTGAAGCAAATCTTGTTGATCTTACTAATTTCTTTAATCGTCTCAAAGGCTCTGGAAAGATAATTATTATTACAGGTAATCCTAATGAATGGTCTGAAAAAATTCATAATGCGTTTCGCATGATTTGCGATGTTCATTTTAAAATTACTCGTGAATCTATGCCAGGTATTGGCATAGTTCATAATATATACCTGGAAAAATTCAATGGTGCAAAATATAAATATGAACCTCTGACAACTTTTTCAGTCAGGCCCGGAGTTGGTCTTACAATTGAAACAAGTGGTGTTGCATTCTAAAAAAAATATAAAAAAATGATGAAATATGACTGTTATAGAAGAAGCAGAAGTTCAAAAATTACTGAGGGATAACCCCCATTTAAACAAATATATTCAAGAAATAGAAAAAAAAATGGGTATGCCTGTTTTTTATAGCAAAGTTCCGCGGGATGTAAAAGAACAAGAAAACCCAAATATAGTCTATACAACAAAAGGCATAGTTTTTATACATGTTTATAAAACTAAAAATATGGAACATAGAGAATATCATGCTGTAGCACCTGTTCTTAATAATTCTGAAACACAAAAAAAAGATATAATTTTGGAAATGATGTATGAAAAAGCTCCAAATTATGATAAATTCATTAAAACTCAGGATGAGCTACGTAAAGCAATAAAAGAAGTAATCGATAAAATTACAGTTGTAGATGAAAAATCAGAAGGAAAAATCAGTAAATCAAAAGGCGGAAAGATAAAAGTCAGCTCTATAGAAAAAATGAATATAGAATACGATATAATAAAAGATATAGTTGGTGGCGGACCTCTTGAACCTTTTATGAGAGACCCATATATTGAAGATATTCATATTATAACTGGAGAAAACGTGCATCTTATCCATAAAGTGTTTGAACTTGTTAAAACAAATGTTTATATAGATACTAAATGGGCTGATACCTTTTCTCAGGAGTTTGCAGAAAAAATAGGCAGTCCTGTAAGTGAAGGTCAGCCAATTGCAGATGGAACTCTCCCAGATGGCAGTCGTGTCAACATTATTCATAGTCGTGATGTAAGCCTTAAAGGACCTAGCATGACTGTTCGTAAATTTAGTGAAACACCAATTAGTGTCACACAACTTATGAATTGGGGGACTTTTGACACTAGCGTAGGTGCCTATCTCTGGCTTGCTCTGCAATACGGCTGCAGTATATTTGTATGTGGCGAAACCGCAAGTGGTAAAACAACTACATCAAATGCCATGTTTGTATTTATCCCTCCTGAAAAAAAGATTTACTCTGTCGAAAACACACCTGAAGTACAAGTCCCTCACAAGGTATGGCAGCAGATGCTTACTCGATCAACAGGGCCTAAAGAAAGCCATGTAGATGAATCTGATCTTCTAAAAGCAGCTCTTCGTTCAAGACCCGATTATATTATACCTGGTGAGACTAGAGGTGAAGAAGGAAGAGTCGTTTTTCAAGCTATGCAAACAGGTCACCCTGTTGTTACAACTTTTCATGCAGGTAGTGTAACAAAGGTTATACAGCGTTTTACAGGTCATCCAATAAATGTTCCAAAACCATTTATGGACAACCTTGACATTGTTTTAATTCAACTTGCCGTTCAAAGAAAAGGTAAACGACTCAGACGTGTAATGTCAGTTGATGAAATTGAAGGTTACAATAAAACTGTTGATGGTATAATGTCTCGTAAAGCATTTGAATGGGATGCTGCAAGTGACACTCATCAATTTAAATCAAATAGAAATAGTTATATCTTAGAGCAAAAAATTGCACCAATGGCTGGTTTTCAAAATCCTATGGATATCTATGAAGAGTTTGATAAAAGAAAACATATTCTTGAAAGGATGCTTGAAGAAAAAATATTTGATTATTATGAGGTAGTCCAGTTTATCTGGACATATTATAGAGAAGGCGTAAAAGGTCTACCAATTTCTATATGATATTAAGTATAATGGGAGAAAAAACAAAAAATGGGAAAGATGACAGAAGAAGAAACAAATGAGTTACTTGCTAAAAATCCTCATTTAAAAGAATACGTCGAAAAAATCGAGAAAAAAATAGGAAAACCTGATTTTTATTCTCATCTACCCTTTGAAGTAAGAGATGAAAAATCCCCTAATTTAATATATCCTGCACAAGGTCTTGTCTTTGTTAATATTTTTAAAACAGCAGATATGGATGAAAAAGAATATTATTCAATTGAACCGCGACTTAGTCCTGATGAGCAAAAAAAATATGATCTTTTACTAAAAATAATTGTTAAAAAAGCACCACAAAAAGAAAGTGTAAAAACCGATGAAGATCTTAAAAAAATTCTACAAGAATTAATTGATGAAACCATACAAGTCGATGAAAGAGCAGAAAAAACACAAGACGATAGTAAAAAAAGTTTGTTTAAAAAAAAAATTGATACAATAAAAGCAACTTCTATACAAAAAAGAGTAATTGAGTATTATGTTTTAAAAAATATTGTTGGAACCAGTGAAATAGAATGCTTTATGCGTGATCCTTGGCTTGAAGATATCCATATTGTTACTGGTGAAAAAATTCATTTAATACATAAAATATTTGGCATGATTAAAACAAATATAGAGATTAGTAAAGAAAAAGCAGATCTTTTTACTAGAAAACTAAGTGAAAAAATGGGCACTCCTGTAAGTGAGGGACAGCCCATAGTCGATGGAGTGCTCCCAGATGGAAGTCGTGGTAATCTTGTTTATAGTAATGCTATAAGTATAAAAGGACCAAGTATGACAATACGCCGTTTTACTGAAACACCAATTAGTGTTACACAACTTATAAAATGGGGAACGCTGAGTGCAGGAATTGGTGCATATCTTTGGATATGCTGTGAATACGGCCGTAACTTTTTCATATGCGGTGGTACCGCCTGTGGTAAAACAACAACTATGAATGCAATAGTTCCATTTATCCCACCTAATAGAAAAATTTATACAGCAGAAGGAACACCTGAAATGCAGGTTCCTCATAAAGTATGGCAACAGCTTTTGACAAAAGAATCAGGCCCTGAAGAAGGACGGGTTACAATGTTTGACCTTCTAAGAGCTGCTTTGCGTTCAAGACCTGAATATATAATACCTGGTGAGGTTAGAGGTGCAGAGGGAAACATTGTTTTTGGTGCTATGCAAACAGGTCATCCAGTTATGACTACGTTTCACGCAGGTACTGTTACAAAAGTTATACAGCGTTTTACTAGTGATCCAATAAATGTTCCAAAGACATTCATGGATAATCTTGATTTTGTAGTAATACAGCTTGCAATTGAGCGTGATGGAAAACTTATGAGACGGGTTACAAACATAGATGAAATAGAGGGTTACAACAGAGCTGTAGACGGCATAATGTCTCGTAAAGCATTTGAATGGGATGCGCTAAAAGATGAGCATAAATTTACTGCGAATCGAAATAGCTATATTCTTGAGGAGAGAATTGCAAAAACCGCAGGATATCAAAATCTTGCAGAGATATATAATTTGTATGATGAACGAAAAAGGATTTTAGAAAGAATGGTTGAAGAAGAAATAATGGATTATTATGAGGTAGTCCAGTTTATCTGGAGTTATTATAGAGAAGGGCTAAAAGGTCTACCAATTTCATTATAAAAGGTAAAAAGAAGATGGCAGATAAAAAACAAAAAAAATCTAAAAAAGATAAAAAAAAGAAAGATACAAAAAAAGAAAGCTTTAGTACTCAGCTTAAAATAGCGTATCGTGCACTAGAAGATCCTTCTAAATTTTATAAAAAAACTCTTATGCCTTTGATAATGCTTAGCGTTTTGATTTTTGTAACACCTTTCATATTAAATATAGTACTTCCTTATCCTATTAGTTTTAATTTTACTGCATTTATAATTGGAGGCATTGTGCCTATTTTTCTAGGTGTTTTTTATCCGTATATATCCTGGAAAAACCGTGAAAATGATATTAATGCAAAAATGCATTTTTTTATAACGCATCTGCGTGTTCTTGCAATATCTGATTTAGCACTTAAGGACATCATTGATATGCTGGGTGGTAAAAAAGCATATGGTGCACTTGGTGAAGAACTTAAAAAAATAAGTGTACTTTCTAGTCAATGGAAACTACCACTTTCTAAAACATTTCGTTTTATATCTGCAAGAACGCCTAGTAAAATCTTCAAAGATTTTTTAGATAGATTCTCCCAGAGTCTTGACAGTGGTGTTGAGCATCGTGAGTTTATTGAAACAGAGCAAGAAGCAGTTATACAGGAATACAAAACCGTTTATGAATCAAGTAATGAAAACGTGGTTATTTTAAACGAAGTATATGTTTCAATGCTTATTGCAATTATTTTTGTGATGAGCCTTGGAATTGTTTTACCTATTGTTATGGGTACTGAGGATATGAACACTTTTATTTTTTTATCTTGTTTTCTTATGATTATCAGTGAAGGACTGCTTATGTATCTTTTAAAAGCAATGATTCCTCAGGATGAAATATGGCATGTTACAGGTGAAAAAGGAGAAAACGAGGAAAAACTAGGCAAGTTTTTAAAACTATCAATAGCGCTATGTGTCGTTGTTGGATTAGGGCTTTATTTTATCAAGTATCAGTTAGCCTTACCTGTATTTGACTTTTTAACATTTGAATTATTATTTGCATCTGCTTGCACACCTTTATTAATTGTTGGAATAAAGGTTTTTATTGAAGAGCAAAATATTTCTCGTAAAGAAAAAAACTTTCTTGGTTTTTTACCAGCACTTGGCTCCATTTCTACAATGCGTGGTGGAAGAATTAATGATTCTGTTTATTATCTTAGTGAAAAAGATTACGGTGTTTTAACAGGACATGTTCGTGATCTTTATCGCCGTTTAAGAACACGTATCGATGATGATGCCGCATGGGAATGGTTTGGTGTTGAAACAGGTAGTAATTTTATTCAGCGTTCTAGTGAAATGTTTCGTGAAGCAACCTATGCTGCTGCAAATCCTCGTCGTGTTTCACGCATGATTTCTGAAAATATTCGTAAAATTAGGGATTTGCGCGTTAAAAAATTAACTATTGTAAATACAAGTATCGCGTTATTTGCAGGTATCACATTTGGTATTGCTTTTTGTATTTATATCTCTCTTATAATAGGCGATCATTTAAATAGCATTATGCTTGAAGAAGGAAGTGTGCTTACAAATCCTGATACAAACTTAAATATGGGTCAGATTTTATATTCTGTGCCGGCTGAAGCGTATGCTCAAAATTATTATATAATATTTTTTGTAATGGTTATACATTGTTTCATGATGGCTTTAACACTTAAAGTTTTAAGAGGAAGTCATAAATATCTAACATTACTTTATTTTGTACCTTTTGTATGGACTGTAGCAATTACTAGTTATATAGTGCAGGTAGCATTTGGTGGAATGTTAAACCCATAATAAAAACTACAATATATGAGCAATAAAATTAAGCAAAAAAAACTAATTTTTCTTATGTTTGAAGCTCAATTATTGTATTAATATATGTACTAGGTGTTGTAAAACTAATAACACCACTTATACCATACTCAGGCATAACTTTTCCACTAACCTTAGTTCTGGTACCAATTCCTGAAAAACATTTTGAGGTATTAATTATTAAAACCACTAAATCATCATTATTTATAACAGGATTAGAAGACGTACAAGACCCATCAATATCTCTTATAACCATAATGCCATAAGTTGTAGCTGAAAGATTACTGCTGTTTACCGTTCCAAAAAGACCATTGCTGACACTACTGCTAAAAACATTACTATTGTAACTTAATATGATTTGTGTAGAAGTATCAGAAATAGAAATAAACGTATAATTAAGATCAACATCCATGGAGCCAGCGGTAGTTCTAATAAAAATTGCAAGCAGATCGATACTAGAGCCATTTTTATAGCCTGTAACTTGAGTAACTCTTAGACCACTAGAAATATCCCTAGTTGTCTCCCTGCCTGTACTAAGAGCCTGTTCTTCAAGACTGTTCATTGTTTGAAGAATAACTGATGCTGCGATACCTGCTACAAGAACCATGGCGATAAAAACAATAAGTGAACCTATACCAATTGATGCAGTATTAGAATCATTTACTCCCCTCAGAGTTAAACGCTTAACCCTTTTCACCTCCCAGCATATGTCTAAGGCGCCTAAAATAGACAGCCCATCCAAAAAAATGTAACAGTTATTAGAATAAAAAACTATGGTTTAAAAGACAAAAAAAAAATAGGTTTTTGTGGGTTAAAAAAACCCACTAAATTTTTTAGGTTTATTGTAGATCCATTACGTTATTTGTGTATGAAGCAGGTGTTGTAAATGTTATCATACCTTGAGCACCTTCTTCAGGGACAACTATACCCCAAATATCAACTCTCTCTTCAAAATCACTGTGTGTAGCAGTTGTGTTAATGCAAAGGTATACTTTATCTCCACGGTTCATAACCGGTGCACTTGATGACAAAGAGTCATCTGCATCTTCAACTACTAGTATGCCAAAGTCAGTAGCTGAAAGTGAAGTATCTCCTGTTGGAAATAAGGTATCATCGCCAAACATGTCATTTAGTCCATCTGTACCAGGATCAAGGTAGTAACTTGAATTGTAAGTAAGTAGTACTTTTGTAGTGCTATCAGATATCTCAACAAACGCAGTCGAAAGATCGATTCCATCTGATCCTGCTCTGGGTCTTACACCAATTAATATTTTTGAGATATCACTACCACTTGCAGCATATCCTAATACATCAAATACTGCTATGCCACTTGCTACTTCAGCAGTAGTTTCTGAACCAGTTGCCATCGCTTGTGTTTCAAGTTTTGTACTTGTTTGTATCAATACAGATGCTGCAATACCTGCAACCAAAACCATTGCAATAAACACAATCATAGCACCAATACCGATTGAACCAACGTCCTTTTTCATTATTTTAGATAAATTTTTCATTCTTCAGTCACCTCCTCATTGTAAAGCATATATAGTATCGCTATAAGAAGCGGGCGTTCTAAATGCTATTACACCAGGCGATCCATGTTCTGGATATATAAATCCAAAGACATCTGTCCTTTCAGATATTCCGCTAAAACATTCGTTTGTATCAACAAATAGTATTACTTTATCTCCACGGTTTATAACAGGATTGTACCTTGAAACTGAAGTATCTGGATCATTTAATACTAGTATTCCAAATTCTTCATTTGAAAGATCACTATATGTTACACCAAAGATATTTCCATCAGCTCCAATACTTGCATTAAAGTGATTAGTATCGACGTAATCATAGCTTAACAATACTTTTGTTGATCCATCACTAAGCAGTATTACTGTTTGATTAAGATCGATATTTGGAGAGCCTGCACGTGCCCTAACAGTTATAGCCAAAGCTTCAATTGTATCACCAGCAACTCTACCTTCAACATTAAATACTGCTATACCACCAGCGACTTCTTGAGTGGTTTGAGTACCAGTCGCCATCGCTTGAGATTCAAGGGTTGTACTTGTTTGTATCAATACAGATGCTGCAATACCTGCAACCAAAACCATTGCAATAAACACAATCATAGCACCAATACCAATTGATGCGGTTTCATTTTTCTTAAATAATTTTATCATTTTTTTTCACCTCACTGTAACTCCAAAACCGCAGTAGTAAACGATGCGGGACACTTAAAATTAATAACACCAGGAGCACCTTCTTCTGGCAATATAAGTCCCCATATATCATCTCTTGGCGAAAGACCACTAAAACATGCGGTTGTGTTTATTCCCAAAATAATATAGTCTCCAGAATTAATTACCGGGTTACCACTTGAACAAGAGCCATCTGCATCTTCAAGAACTATAACGCTAAAATTCACGGCACCAGTTGTATAAAAACTACTAGTAAATAAATCCCCATCGATACTATCTGCAGCCGTATACTTACTGCTATCAAACCTTAAAAAGTTCTTCGTCGAAGAATCTGATATCTCAATAACTGTTTCAGCCAAATCAATATCTTTGCTTCCTGCTCTAGCCCTAACAGTTACTGCGAGTAGGCTAATACTGCTACTTGTTTGATATCCTTCAATATTTATAACCTGCAGACCACTTGCTACTTCTGCCGTGGTTTCTTGACCAGTTTTCATTGCTTGTGATTCAAGTTTTGTACTAGTTTGAATCAAAACTGAAGCAGCTATTCCTGCTACAAGAACCATGGCGATAAACACTATCATCGCGCCAATTCCAATGCTTCCAACATCTTTTTCTTTTAATTTTTTTGCATATTTTCCCATCTTTTTCACATCCCTCCTATTAGTTGTATATTAAACAACTTTTAGAGTGCTACAGCGACTAATATCTGAAAAGCTTATATACTTTGTTTGCAGGTGGATGTTCAAATGCATATGCAGGTATGTATGCATATATTACTATAACAAAAAGCATTTATACACATATATCTGTAAAAAATACAAAGTTAAAAAAAATATAGTTTAAATCAAAATTTATCTAATTTTTTTGTCATTTGACTTACTTCAAATTCAAGCTGCATTAATCCTAAATCTACACCCATATCCCCAATTATTGTACTAAAATCTTCACCTATATTTCTTCTTAGTTCTTTTATAAAAAAATGACCTGCGTCTTCACCTAATGAATTATTCATATCTTTTATTATATCATGTAAAGCTTTACCTAAAGCATTAGACTCAATATTATTAATATCTGACATAACAGATATGGGCTCTTGAAACTCTATAAACCTCGTATCTTTAATTTCCACGTGTTTTAAAAAATCATATTTGTTTTGCAATTTTTTCATAAGATCTGCCATTTTAATAACTGCTAAACCTTTTGTTGTTTTTCTACTAGATATATCAATTAAAGTCTGCAAAACACGTTTAACTACTTGAGAATTCTCAACTTCAGACAATATATATATCCCTCCAATAACTACTATTTGATAATATCCTAATAATGAATCATTTATATACTATATTAAAATTTGTTACAAGAAATTAAAAGTTTTACTATAAAAATATAAATATTACAACTCTAATATTGTATCAACTAAAATTAAAGGTGATTATGAGGGGAAAAAATATGAAGAAAAAAAATTGTATAATGATTGTTTGCATTATTTTAACAGCATTGTTTTTATGCGGATGCCAAGAACAAGCAGAAACACAAAATACAAATATCAATGAACATGTAGAGATTGATTCAGATATAGTCGGCCTTATTTATGCAGATTTAAAATATAAAAATCAAAGTGGAACCATAGTAAGCGCTGATGTCGAATATCTTTTAAAAAATATTGCAGGTCGACAAATAGATTTTAGTTTAACTGCAGAGTTTTATGATAAAGAAAACAATTTACTTTATACAGGTGGCCCAAAAAATTTTAAAGGAATTGTAAAAGATTATGCTGAAACAGTTGTATCACCAGGCACCAATATTATATCTTATAATGATTTAAATGCATACAAAGTCGATCATGTAAAAATAGTAATTACAGAAACTTGAATTTAAAAAAGAAAAAAAATTATTTTCTCTTTTTATTTATTAAAATTAAAGCTACAGCTATTGCAGTTATAACCGCAATAATTTCAAAACCTGGTGTACTTGCTGCAGGAATTTCATCTTTTCCACCTATCAACATTTTAAAGCTTGTAACTCCACTATTATATTGATTATGATTAACTGAAAGATCAAGTGGAAAATAGTTTACGCGTATTGTTTGATCATAACTAGAAATCGTTGACCATGTAAAAGATATTGTTTTTGTTTCACCTGGTGCAAATCTAGTAATATTTTGTAAAGTGAAACCTTCTTCATCGGTTAGATTTACAATTGTTTCTTTTGATGTTATATCACCTTTATTTTGTATTTTTATATCTATTTGATAAACCCAACCTATTATTTTTTCACCACTTTTTACTTCTTGAATAAGTGTATAGCTTGGTTCTTCTAAAAATTTTAATTCTTCTTGATTTTTTGCAGATACACATATGTTTGTTAATATCCCAATTACTAAAAATATAATTAATATCTTTATATAATTTTTAATGCATACCACCCTCTACATTATATTTTTATGATAATGCGTTATTTATTATTTAAATCTGGCTGTATTTTTCTTACAAAAAAAATAAAATAGTTCTTTTTTATTTGAAAATTGAAAAGGTTGATGATAATACATGCTTAAAGAACGTGGTATTCGCAGAGGCATTGAAGTTCTTGTAAAAGATCCAGTTGATTCAGCAGCAAATGCACGTAAAGCTCGTGTTGTAAACATTTATCCGCATCCAAGTAACTGGCTTGTTGTTCAATTTGAAGATGGAAACATGATTCAAATAGAAGAAAAATATGTTACTACAATGTTTGAAGTTAATCGACGCGGTAGAGAACTATAATGATTTTATAGTTAAATATAACTCTTAGATTTTATTATAAAAATATAATTATTTATTAATTTTATTATTTTTTAATTGCACTTATTATTTCTTTACCCATTTCTGTTAATTTATAAAGTTTTACGTCTTTACCACCAGTAATTTGCTCTACAATGTTAAGACCTATTAGCGATTCATCTTCTTTGTATCTATCCCCCATCCCTCTTATCGCACCTATCACATTCGTCGGCGTGGTTTTAATATTATATGCTATCTCTGAAGTATAACTACCACTAGGACTAATATCGAAAAGGTATTCAGCAATTTTTTTTCTTATGCTACTTCTCCGCAAAGATCGTATAACAAGAGGTCTTATTTGATCCTTTGAAAAAGTATTATTTTTGTCATCCTGCATCCCATCCGCCTAATAAATTTTGTATGTTTAGTCTTATTTATAAATTAATCGGTTATTTCAAAAATTAGTTTATTGATAAGAGAAAAAAATTGTTTTATATTAAAATATGGTTATTTTTTTATCTGTGTGTCTTAACATCTTGCTTTTTGCAGTATTTATTTATTGGGCATTTACTGCAAAAAGGCGATATCGGCGTACATATTGTCTGGCCGAATTGTACAAATAAATTATTAAAATCATACCAGTATTTTTGTGGAAGTATTTCTTTTAGTTTTTTTTCTGTTTCCTCTGGTGTTTTTGTTTTTATCCATCCAAGTCTATTTGGTATGCGATTGCAATGTACATCAACTGGGATATAATTTTTTTTGTTAAAACCAAAAACCATCACGATATTTGCAGTTTTTCGTCCCACGCCTTTTAATTTTAAAAGCTCATCAAAATCATCTGGTACTTCTCCCGCATATTTATCAAGTAACGTTTGTGATATTTTTTTTATTGTCTTTGCTTTTGTATGATAAAAACCTACCGGATATATCAATTCCTCGATAGCTTTTATATCTGCATTTGCAAGTTTTTGAGGTGTATCATATTTTTCAAAAAGTCTTATCGATGCTTTGTCTGTTACTTCATCTTTGGTTCTAAGACTAAGTATACAAGATATTAATGTTGTAAATGGTGTTTTTTTGATTTTTTCCCATTTTTGTCCTGAGACCACTGGTGCTTTGTAGTTTTTAAGCTCTTTTTTAAGTATTGTAAATATTTCATCGATATCTTTTATTTTGTTCACAATAATTTTAAAAGATAAAGTTAGTGTTTAAAAAAATTGTTAAAAGAAAAAAAGGTTTATTTTTTCTTTTTGAAGAAGAATGCTATTATTATCAGAGATATTAGTATTACAATTAATCCTAAGATTATGGTTGTAAAATCCATCTCTTCAACTATTTCTTCTTTTATAATTGTAATTGGCAGGGTTTCTATTTTTTGCCCTTGCAAGTATTCCTGTTTATCTGTTGTTTCTGATGTTGATTTTGAAGTTATTTCTAATGTTAAATTCATTGTTTTTCTTTCTTTGGTTTGCGGCGTTGTAATATTTACATAAACTTCATTAGTTTGACCTTTTGCCAATGTTATCTCGGGCGTATCTACAGTTATCTTCCAGTTTTCCTCTAGATTTTTCAGCTCTACTGTAATTATGCTTTCGCCGTTTCCTGTATTTTTAATAACTACAGGTATTAGTGTATTATTTTCTTTGGGTGAAAGTATTATTTCTGTTGTATTTTTGGGTAAATCAAATTCAGCAGTAATTGATCCTTTGTATTCTGGCATTAGTGTAAAGTTGATTTTGTCTTCTGATGCTCTAAGTCCAGAGTTTGATTCTGGTGTAAATTTTGCAACTAGTTCTATTGTTTCTTTTTCAAGTGCTGGTGCATCATCTTTTATTTTTATGTTTAGTTTTGTTTTTACTGTTTTTGCATCTGTTGTAATGTTATCTATAGTAATTGTCGTATTTTCTAACTCTGCAGTACACCATTCTGGTTTGTTTTCAAGTTTTAATTCTATATCAACTGTCATATTGTGATTTTTATCACGAAACATTACCCAGTTGCCTATTTTTGTCCCAAGTAATAGTTTTGGGAAAAATTGTGGCAGTTCAAATTTAAATGATACAGAAACATCAACTGGATGCGAAGAATTTAAAGATACAGGTTCATTAAAATCAGATATTTCTCCAATTTCAGTTGTAGTATTAAAGTTATATATTCTAAAACCGTTTGATTGATCTAGAATAGATATTTGGTTTTCAGCTACGATTTTTGGAGATATTACTGCAGCTATCAGTATAAATATTTGTATTGCGATAAATAATGCTTTTTTGTTCATTTTATTAACACCTTTAATTAAATATTATCATTTTTTATAATATAATTATTATTAAAATAGTATATAAAACTTATTGTATGGTTGTTATCAAAAAAAAATAGCGCTGGGGAAGGGATTTGAACCCCCGTGGCACTAAGTACCAGCGGTTTTCGAGACCGCCGCCGTAGTCCGGGCTTGGCTACCCCAGCAACAGAGATGATTGTCAAAAGCTTAATCAAAGAGTTTTTTATATGGGTATCGATTCAAGTGAATATAACTGTTACATTATCAAGAACAAAAGAAACAAAAAAACTACAAATTGAAGAAGGATTAACAGTAGAAAATATTCTTAAAAAAATTAATTTAAAACCAGATACAATAATCGTGATGAGCAAAAACAAACCGGTTCCAATTGATACAAAAATAAAAGATGGGCAAGAATTAACTATACTGCAGGTTTCATCAGGTGGATAAAAAA
>CAZFAZ010000004.1:0-4489 GCA_964517155.1 uncultured Thermoplasmatales archaeon | reverse complement strand
GCACTGCTGTGATTTGGAAATACATTTGCAGAAAAGATATCATTTAATCCACTTGGTTTTAAATAATAGGCAGAGGTATAATTTAAAAGAACTTTAGTATTCATATCAGTTATTTCAATAAAAGCACCACTCATATCAATACTTTCTGTACCTGCTCTTGGTCGTACAAGTATTGCAAGTTTTGATATATTTTCGGAACTAGACGCAACATATCCTTCTATTGCACAGACTGCAAGACCTGCAGATACCTCAGATGTTGTTTGAAGCCCCGTAGCCATAGATTGAGATTCAAGAGTAACGCTAGTCTGAATAATAACATTTGCAGCAATACCTGCTACAAGAACCATAGCAATAAACACAATCATCGCACCAATACCAATTGATGCTTTCTTATTTTTAAATAAATAAGTGCGTTTTCTTCCCATCTTTGCATCCCATCCACATATACATATGAATTAACATATAGCAATATAAGTGTACATATATCAGAATAACTATATACTTTATTACCTTTATTCGCAGGTGTATATGCAGGTAAATATGCATATACTCTTAAAATTAGTAAAATTATTAAACAAATAGTTTTTGTACAAGGACTAAAATGAAAATAAATGAGATTTTCTATTCTATACAAGGCGAAGGAAAATGGACAGGACTGCCCAATATATTCATACGGACAACAGGTTGCAACTTACGCTGTACATACTGTGATACAAAATATGCATATAAAAAAGGAACAGAAAAAACATTAGAAGAAATCATTAAAGAACTTGAAAAATACAAATGCAAAAAAATTTGTATAACTGGTGGAGAGCCGTTACTTCAAAAAGAAATTTTTAGTTTAATAGATAATCTAATAAAATCAAACTACAAGATACTGATTGAAACAAATGGTAGCCTAGATATAAGTCCAACAACTAATAAAAAAAATCTTTTCATATCTCTTGATATAAAATGTCCTTCATCAAAAATGAATGAAAAAATGAACTTTAAAAATATAGAGTTATTAAAAAAGAAAGACCAAATTAAATTTGTAATAAAAAATAAAAAAGATTATGATTTTGCAAAAAAAATAATCAAAAGATATAAACCAAAATGCGATATTTTCTTCCAACCCGTCTGGAAAACAGATTCTAAAAAACTAACAAAATGGATTTTAGAGGATAATTTAAATGTAAAACTTGGTTTACAAATACATAAAATCATCTGGGACAACAAAAGAGGAGTATAACAAAAAATCAACACAAAGTATATACACAATAAGTGTATTCTGAGTAAAAAATTGTAATAATTGATTGTAAAAATTTATTTAATTATAGTGAGGTGAAAGATAGAAATGCAACCAGCAAATATGGCATATGATAGAGCAATAACTGTTTTTTCTCCAGATGGGAGATTGTTTCAGGTAGAATATGCTCGTGAAGCAGTTAAAAGAGGAACAACCACAGTTGGCGTAAAATATAAAACTGGCGTAGTTTTAATTGTCGACAAACGCGTTACATCACGTCTGGTTGAACCCGGTTCAATTGAAAAAATATTTGAAATCGATGATCACGTAGGTTGTGCAACATCAGGGCTTGTTGCAGATGCAAGAGCATTAATTGATAGAGCAAGACTTGATGCTCAGATAAACGACATAACCTACAGCGAAAAAATCCAGGTTAAAACACTTGTAAAAAGAATCTGTGATTTCAAACAAACATACACACAATACGGTGGGGTAAGACCCTTTGGCACAGCCTTGTTAATTGCAGGTGTCGATGAATCCGGACCCAGGCTTTTTTCGACTGATCCCTCAGGAGCATTAATGGAATATAAAGCTAGCAGCGAAGGCTCAGGGCGTAACGGCGCCATGACTTTTTTCGAAAGTAACTACAGAGAAGATATGAATATGGATCAAGCAATTGAAATGGCAATTAAAGCTATTCATAAAGGTACTGAAGGTAAATTAAATCCAGATGCAACTGAAATCGGTGTTGTTGACAAAGATATTAAATTCCATATTTTAACACCTGAGGAAACCAAAGAGTATGTTTCAAAAGCTCTTGGAGGAAGTTAGAATTGGTTAGTTTAGATGATGCAGTAATCGCTCGTTTAAAAAAAGGAGAAGATCGTTTCGAAATATTAGTAGATCCGTATCTTGCAGCAGATTTGTTGGATGGAAAGGAAATTGACATCCTTCATATTCTTGCTATAGATACAGTTTTTAATGATTCAAAAAAAGGGACTCATGCATCTAGCGAGTCTCTTCAAACTGTTTTTGGAACAAATAATATAGCAGAAATTGCAACTAAAATCATTAAAAAAGGTGATATACAGCTTACAACTGAACAGCGCAGTAAAATGCAGAGAAATAAGAAAAATCGCATTATTGAAACTATTGCAAAAAACGCAATGGATCCTAAAACCAAAGCTCCGCATCCAAGACAAAGAATAGAGCTTGCTATGGAGCAGGCAGGCATTCATATTGATCCATTTAAACCAGTACGTGAGCAAGTTAAAATAATTGTTGAAGCATTAAGACCAATAATTCCGCTTTCAATGGAGCATATTCGTATTTCGGTCAAGATACCTGCTGAATTTATCGGTCGTGCATATGGAGAAGCTCGTAATTTTGGAGCACTTGAACGTGAAGAATGGCAATCTGATGGTTCATGGGTTGGAATTGTAAAAATTGCTGCAGGCATTCAAACAGAATTTTATGAAAAACTTAATGATTTAACTAAAGGAAATGTATCCACAAAGATTTTAAAGTAATTCCTATAAGGGTTAAGGGTTTTTATGAACAAAGAAACACGTGAAATCGTTATTCCAAGCCAGCTTTTAGGCGATATACAAACCAAAAAAGCAGGGCAGGGCACATTCGTAGAAAAAGGAAAAATATATGCTGAAGTCCTAGGTGTAGTAAATGCTAATTCAGATTATATAAACGTTGTACCGCTTAGAGGTAGATATGATCCAATTCAAGGAGATTTTGTAATAGGGATAGTAATTGAGCCGATGGCATCTAGTTGGCTTGTAGATATCAATGCTGCTTATCCCGCACTTTTACATGTAAATGAAGTTCCATGGGATGTAGAATTTGGAGAAACAGATCGATATCTAAACGCTGGTGATACGGTAATGGCAAAGGTTTTGCAGGTAGATCAAGAAAAAAAATTACAGATAACGCTAAAGGACAGAAATCTTTACAAAGTAAAAGGTGGTAACCTGCTAAACGTCGAACCTTCAAAAATTCCAAGAATTATTGGTAAACAAGCATCTATGATTTCTCTTATAAAAAAATATACGCGTTGTCGTATGTTTGTTGGGCAAAACGGTAGAATATGGATTGACGGTGAAGGACAAGACGTTCAAAAAGCAATAGAAATAATTGAGTTAATACAAAAAGAATCATTATCATATGGCTTAACAAATAAAATAGAAGATTTATTAAAAAAAGATTCAAAGGAAGTGCATTAAAAATGAAATCAAATATGGAGTTAATTAAAAACGGCAAGAGATTAGACGGCCGTAAAAACGATGAATTAAGACCTATAAAAATAGAAGCCGGAGTGCTTCATAGAGCAGAAGGCTCTTGTTATTTAGAATGGGGTGGCAACAAGGTTCTTGTTGCAGTATACGGCCCGCGTGAAGCAGTCCCGCGTCATACTCAGAATCCTTTACGAGCAATAGTAAATGCTAGGTATAACATGGCAGCTTTTAGTGTGGATGACAGAAAAAGACCCGGCCCTGATCGCCGTAGTCGCGAAATTTCAAAGGTTATCTCTGAAGCTCTTGAAAATATAATATTACTTGAAAAATTCCCAAGAGCATCAATTGATGTAAACATAGAGGTTCTTGATGCTGAAGCTGGTACTCGTTGCGCAGGACTTACCGCTGCAGCAGTAGCACTTGTTGATGCAGGAATACCCATGAAAGATATACCTGTTGCCTGTGCTGCAGGTAAAATAGATGGGCAAGTAGTACTTGACCTTGGTAAAGAAGAAGATAATTTCGGGCAAGCTGATTTACCAGTTGCAATATCTCCGCGCACTGGTGAAATACTACTGCTTCAGATGGATGGGCATTTAACGCAAAATGAGTTTGATAAAGCACTTGATCTTGCAATTAAAGGTTGTAAAATTATTTCAGAGCTGCAAAAAAAAGCAATTCTTGAAAAATATCAAAAAAACATGGAGGGTTAGAAAATGCCAATTACTGCTGAAATAAAAAAAGAGTATATTGTTAAACTTGCTAAAAATGGTAAAAGAGTTGATAACAGAAAATTTGATGAATTTAGAACTATAAAAATCGAAACAGGCATCATTAAAAAAGCCGAAGGATCTGCAAAAGTAACAATTGGAAATACCCAGGTTATAGCAGGAATAAAAATGGATCTTGGAGATCCTTATCCTGATTCACCAGATTCAGGTGTAATGACTACTGCTGCAGAGCTTATTCCTATGGCATCTCCTGATTTTGAATCAGGGCCACCTAGAGAAGATTC
>CAZFAZ010000003.1:0-26599 GCA_964517155.1 uncultured Thermoplasmatales archaeon | reverse complement strand
AGAACTGCTTTTCTAACGACAAAAAAGTTTGTAATTAAAAATGAAGGGAAATTTAATATACCGGATTCAACAAATAATGTAAAAGTAATGATTGGCATTAGAGAAAACTATTACACATTAAATGATATAAAAGAGTGGATTAAAAATGGCAAAATCAAAGAGTTTAGAAGATAAAATTTCAGAAAAAACAAAGAAAAAAATTGCAGATGAAGAATTTCGAGAAATCATAAAAATTGCAAATGGACATAGAAAAACACTTAGTGCACTTGCTAGGCACTAGAATTTTTATAAATGTTAATAATTTTTTTCTTAAGTTTATTATTAGGAAAAAACCTTAATATTTTGCCTGTAAAACTGCTTTCAAATCCCTTCCCCCTGCACTAATTTTTAACATTTATCATTCATTTTTACTATAAACTAAATCATCCTAAATATTCTTTAAATAGAAGCATATATCCACCCAACAATGCAATTTAACATAAAAAAAAGAGATGAACTTGCAAGAATCGGAGAAATACTATTAGATGATAAAAGAGTTGAAACACCAACTATTTTATCAATAAATACAAACCGCTTCAAAGCATTTGACAAAGCAGATGTAATACTTTCAAATAATAAAATTAAAACAGATAAAGTAGTTTTAAATTTTCCACAAATACCTTTAAAACTAGATGAACAACATTTTTATCACTTAGATGAAGAAACAGGAATTGTAATTGTAAAATATGCAAGTCAGCTTTTTGAAAAATCTAAAAATTTTGTAGATTTAATAATAAACTTAAAGAAAAAATACGGTTCTGAAAAAATAATTTACACACCTGCAATCGCAGTTCCTTCAAACCTTGCACTTTTATGTTATATGGGTATTGATTTTTTTGATACTACAAGTACAATTATTGCTGCAAGAAACAAAACTATGTTTTTTTCTGATGGGCAATATAAAACAGAAGATTTAACTGAGCTACCTTGTAACTGCCCAATATGTAATTCTGTAAACAAAAAAGCTTTAGAATTATCATTTGAAGAAATACTAAATCATAATTATTATATGCTTTTTAATGAACTTAAGCAAGTAAGAAATATGATTAAAACAGGAAATCTCAGAAATTATGTTGAAAAAAAAGTTCAAACAAATCCCTTGTATATAACTATTCTTAGAAACCTGGATATAAATTATTATGATTTTCTTGAAGAACAAACACCTGTGGTAAGCAATAAAACTATTTTTGCAATATGCAAAGAATCATTTAATCGCTCTGAAATCAGAAGATTTCAAGAAAGAGTAATAAACCGTTATAATAAACCAGATACAACCAAAATACTGCTTCTACTGCCTTGCTCTGCTAAAAAACCTTATTCTTTTTCAAAGACTCATAAATTTTTGAGAAGAGCAATACTTGAAACAAGTAATCCTGACATAATTCACGAAGTAATTATTACATCACCATTGGGTCTTGTCCCTCGTGAACTTGAACTTGTTTATCCTGCTGCAAACTATGATATACCAGTAACAGGAGTTTGGGATGAAGATGAGAAAAAAATGATAAAAACTCTTTTGAAAGATTATCTTGCTAAAAATAAATATGAAAAAATAATCATTCATCTTCCAGATGAAATTACAAGTTTTATAAAAGATGACTTTAAAAAAGCAGTCTTTACTTGTATCGATCGTCCTACTTCTGATGAATCACTTGAAAAACTTAAAAATACTCTGCAGGAAAGCATGCTCGACTTTAAAAAAATAGACAGAAACCAGAGAATAAAACAAAACATTGAATCACTTGCATGCTATCAGTTTGGTAAAAAAAGTGCTAAGACGCTTTTAGAAAACACAAAGATTTTTGGCAAGTATCCAAATCTAAAAATAACTCAAGATGGCAAACAAATTGGTATGCTTACAGGCGATAGAGGCTTTATTTCACTGACACATGAAGGTGCAAAGAAAATAAAATCATTTGACTGCTATAACGTTGAAATAGCAGATGATTTCAAACCAAAAGGCTCTATTCTTGCACCAGGTGTTTTAAACGCAGATGAAAATATTAGAATTGGCGATGAAGTCTTAATTTTTAGAAAAAAAAGCCTCGTTGGAATTGGTGCTGCAGTTATGAATGGCTCAGATATGAAAAAAAATAGTTTTGGCGAAGCCGTAAAAATACGTCATATCCTTTAAAACTTTTTCAATGGTTTTTTTACACCGCAAAAAGGACAAGAATACACTTGCATTCCACCATATAAATCAGTTCCTTCAGCCCATACTGTTATTCCTTCTCCGCAAGTTAAGCATTTAAAACTTGCTTTTAATGATTTTTTTTCAGGTATTTCTTCATCTATACATATAGGATATGAAGGTATCACACCTATCATACCACAGTCTGGACATGTCATTTTAACAGGTTTTTTATCGTTACCTTTTGTTTTTTTAATCGCAAAAATACCTTTGCAGGAGGGGCATTTAAAATGATAAAGACCGCCTTTGAGGGTTTTTTCAAATTCTTCTATACTCCCATAAAGTTTTTTTGTATTATTCATTTTTATAAAAATTAAAAACAAGGCAAGCATTATTATAAGTCCGTATAAAATTAGAAGAACTGTTCTCCAGCCTTTATCAAAAAATATGTCATACAAAGTAAATAAAAAAACCCAAAATGAAAGTACACCCAATAATATCAAAGGACCATTTGTTTTTATATAATTCATTTTTTTAATCACTTCCTTTTTCTACCAAAATATACAATTAAAAATATTACAAATAAACATATGAAAGAAATAATGATATATCCTATATTGCTTCTGATTCTATATGAGATGTTTTGCATTGGAACTTCTTTAATCGGATTGGCTCCTGCTTGATATTCAATTATATTTGAAAGACCATCGTTGTCAAAATCTTTATCTGCATCAGATGCATCATATGGATCAAAACCGTATCTTTTCTCCCACCAGTCCGGAATTCCATCTGAATCTGAATCATTTAAATCATGGGTTATACAAAATTTCTTTGTATCAGAAATTACTATGTTGTCAGATTCATCAATTACTCTTAAGTAATAGCTATAACACCCGGTTTCATTATATACATCTTTATATACATACTTTTTGCTTGAAACTTTTACCAAATCCTGCTCATAACCAATGCCTTCATAAGGATAAATAACCACCTGAACACTAGCAATAGCATCATTATCATATGCTATACAAACAATACTAAGTTCTTCATCCACGAGTTGAACAAAAGGTTCAGCACCAACATACTCTATAAAAGGAGGAGTAATATCTGAGATAATTTCAAAAAACCCAAAATATGAATTATTATTTTTAATAGGAGATGCATCCTTTGCAATTATCTCAAAATTATATCGACCAATATCCTGGGTTTCTGCAAAAACATATCTAAAACGATAAAGACTCGTTCTAAACATGGAATCAGAAACAACAATACTGCCATTAGGATTCTTAATTTTAATTTCCACAAGAGAAAGACCAGAATCATCACTAACATAAGCAGAAATCTCAACAACACCTGATGTTTCTTGATTAAATGGAGTGACCAAAACATCCTTTATCAAAGGTTTAACACGCTCATAAGCTGAAACAACAAAGACTTTGTCTGAAAGCAAGCGGTTGTTAGTGATATCTGCATCTTTTTTTGTATCGTTTACAAATATTTTAACACCAACAAAAAATCTACCAGCATTACAATTATCCCAAACAAGAGAAAAAGTATCATTTTCTTTAGATTTCAAACTAAAAGAAACTGTATCCTTAACAGTTTCATACTTCATAACACCAGCAGATTCAGGTTCAACATAAAGCTTCATAATATAATCAACTGCATCCCCTACACCTTTGTTTTCAACAATTACAGAAAAACTAAGCAAACTGCGCTCCATAACTGTTGCATCAGTCCAATAAATATCTAAAACCGCAAGATCAGGATAATTATAAACTTTAATCTTTTTTGTCAAAAAATTATTAGACTCATTCAGCTCATCAACTGTTTTATTATAATCAACAAAAACCTTAAACGTAAAGTTACCAGAAACATTTGCCTTGTATTCAAAACTAATATTTGTAAATTTATTTTTCAAAAAATCTATATTTCTTAATTTAGAATAAACAAGTTTATCGTTACTATCAAGAACAGAAAACAAAACACTTACATTATAAAGATTTGAATTATAACAATAAATACTAGATTTAACAGATACAACATCATTTAAATAAGCATTAGAAGGCGCAGTAATACTTTTTACTTCAAGATCAGGTTTACCAACATATATTCTAACAGTTTTAACACTAGCATTATAACCTGCCCAATCCCAAGCATAAAACTCAAGACTCCAGTTGCCTTGCAAATCAAAAGAAACATTGCTATAATTCCAAATAGTATTATTTTCAATATCATTTAAATAAAATGTAAAATTGTGACTAATGTTTTCTAAATTATAACAAAAAACTTTCACAGCTTCTGCTTTTGAATCTGTTTTAACCCTAAAATCAAGGGTACCGTTAACATTAAGAAAATCATCATTTAAAGGCTGCAAAACATTTATAGCCCATCCTTGAACATAGCCTTCATAAACAATCTTTACGCCACCAGAAACACTAATAGTTTCATTTTCAACAAAAGTTGTTCTAACACCTGAATTGTTTGTTACATCAAAATAAATGCAATAAAACTTAACACCAGAAGAACCTATCACATCCCAAAACAAAGTACCAGTTGCATTAAAAACAGGATCAAAACTTTCAGATTCATTAAAAAAGAAGTCACCAACAACTTCATCAACCGTACCGTTGTTATAATATTTAACTACTCTAAGAGTATTATTTTCAAAAACAGAACCAGATAAATCCAAATCTTCTAATAACTCTGTGAAATTAAAAAACTTTGAAAAAACACCGGTTTTTTCAACAGATAAAAAATACCTATAATGCCAATTTTCATTCCACCATTCAAGCAAACCTGGAGCAACAACAATTGATTCAGAAAAAACATCATGAGATTTATCATTATACGTAATAGTTATAGAATAAGACTGCGAACCCAAAGTATTAGGAGTCCAATTAAAAGAAAAGACAAAAGTTTCATCTCTTTTAACTGTTTTATTAAACCAGTTTTTTTCAATATTTCCTTGTTTGCTACTCTTAAATAAACCAGATACTGGTTTAGTACTTTTAGCACCATTATTTTTAACAGTAACAAGGATATTTGACTTTTGATTATAAACAAAATTTTCAGGTTTTTGTATATCAACTATTTCAAAATCAGTTTCTTTTTCAGAAACATAAATAAAACCATCCCAAAAATTGTTATTAACGTTGCTTTCAGAAATAGTATTACCTGGATTTACCACAATAGAAAAAGAACGCTTCCCATCACCAGCATAAACAGCAGTCCAGCTAAGATTTATAAAAATACTATTACCTACTTTAAGACCAGCATTTGAACTTTTACTAGCAACCAAAACACCATCAACATTTAATGCAACAACTATAGTTTCTCCAGACGAGATATTAGCAAACTCGCCAGTTTCAGAATTAACAATATTTTTAATTTTTACAGAAAAATCTAACTTTTCTCCTTCGCCTATATTTTTTGAAAAGTTAACACTATCTATTTTAAGATCTGGTCTGCCTTCAAAATCAGCAATACTTGAAACATAAAAAATATTTAAAACTAGCAAAGAAACAAGTACACAAATCAACAATTTTTTCTTAATAAATTTAACAGATCCTAACATATCTCACCTTCCACTAACATTATTCCCCTCTAAAGAACTGTAATTAATATTCTTAAACTTGTATTTGTATCTTTCTATTTATTAATAATATAATTTAACATTTTAAAAAAAAATTAAGATTTAAAAATCATATTTTTAATACATAAACATAAATTATAAAAAATAAACCTTGTTTCAAAAATCTGGATGTAATAAAAATGAAACCCGAGATACACGAATCAACATTTGTACATAAAACAGCTGTAATAATAGGAAATGTAAAAATAGGAAAAAACTGTGGAATATATCCTGCTGCAGTAATACGGGGTGATCAAAACTTAATAAAAATAGACGATGGATCTAACATTCAAGATAACTGTGTAATTCACTGTGATGAATATAACCCTGTAACAATTGGAAAAAATGTATCAATTGGTCATTGTGCAATGATACACGGTGCAACAATAGAAGACGAATGCTTAATAGGTATAAATTCAACTGTTTTAAACGGTGCAAAAATTGGTAGAGGTAGTATAATAGGTGCAAATGCACTAGTAACTGAGGGCATGATAGTACCAGAAAACAGCTTAGTTCTTGGAATTCCTGGAAAAATAATCAAACAAGATGAAAAATTTATAGAATCAACAAGGAAAAACGCAGAGATATATCAGAAACTAAGTAAAAACCATAAAGAAGGAAAATACATAGAATACAAGCCATGATTATTTTTTATTTTTTAGTTTCTCACGAGTATAATTTAAAAGACCGCCTGCATCCCTAATTGCCAGAATCTCCTTTGGTAGTTTTGGAAAAGTAAAAACCTTATCACCAACAACTATTTTTCCATTATCAACATCGAGCTTCATCTTATTACCATCAGCATAGGCTTTCACTGCATCGGGACACTCGATCAAGATTAATCCTTGGTTAATTGCAGAGCGATAAAAAATACGAGCAAAACTCTCTGCTATAACTGCTTGTATACCTACTGCTTTCAAACCAACTACAGGTTGCTCACGACTGCTGCCGCATCCAAAATTTTTACCACCAATTAGAATGTCACCAGATTTTACATTCTTTGCAAAAGAAGAATCAATATCTTCTAAAAGATGAGGTTTTATCTCATCAGCTGTACTGCATGTATATGTATATTTACCAGGAAACAATTGATCAGTATTTACATTATCAAAATAGCGCCAAACCTTCATTTTTTATAACACCTCCCGTGGATCAGAAATTTTACCTGTAATTGCACTTGCCGCAACTGTTGCAGGACTGGCAAGATAAATATCTGCTTCTTTACAGCCCATTCTACCTTTAAAGTTACGATTAGCAGTACTAACACATGCTTCGCCAGGGGCAAGACAACCTTGATGAGCACCAAGACATGGCCCGCAACCTGGTGGAAGAACAACTCCCCCTGCTTTTACAAGATTAGAAATAAAGCCTTTTTCAAGTGCTTTTTCAAAAATATCCTTTGACGCAGGTAAAATCAATAGTCTTACGTCGGGATGAACTTTTTTACCTTTCAAAATCTTTGTAGCAACCTCAAAATCAGTTAAACGACCATTGGTACAAGTACCAATCAGACACTGCTGAATATTAACATCTGAAACATCACTTACAGGTTTTACATTATCAACACTATGTGGACAGGCAACAACTGGTACAACATCGCCTAAATCATAATCTAGGCTTTGAGAATACTTTGCATCTTTATCAGGATAAACAGGTTTATAAGATGACTTTGAAACACCGATACTTTTCAAATATTTATCTGTTATATCATCAACTGTAAAAACACTATTTTTAGCACCCATCTCAACACCCATATTACAGATTACAAAACGATCATCAACTGAAAATTGACTAACATCTCCATGATATTCAACCGAGCAATAATTAGTACCATCTGCTAAAATATCACCAATTATATGCAAAACTAAATCCTTAGAGTAAATTCCTTTCCCAAGTTTTCCTGAAAGATTCATTTTAATACTTTTTGGAACCTTAAGCCAGGTTTCACCTGTAAGCATTAAAGATGCTGCCTCAGTTCTATCAATACCTGAAGAAAAAGCACCAACCGCACCATATGAACATGTATGGGAATCACTACCCAATACAAGTATACCTGGGAGAGCAAGGCCTTTTTCAACCATTAACTGATGGCAAACACCAACGCCAACATCAAAAAAATGCTTAATTTTATATTTTTTAACAAAATCACGAATTATCTTATGATTATTAGCTGTTTTTTCAGAAGCAGCAGGGATTACATGATCAAGAACTATAACCAGCAAATCTTTAGAATAAACACCATATTTTTCAAGATCTTGAGTAATCTTTTGAATGATAGGTGCAGTATTATCATGAGTCAGCAGATAATCAGGATGAACTGTTACAATCTGACTTGGAACTACTTCTTTTTCATTTGAGTACTTTGCAAGTATTTTTTCTGCAAAAGTCATAGCCATATATTTTATTCCTCCACAAACATCAAATATTTTCAGAGAGGAAATCAAATACCAATCTTTAAAGTTATTCACAAAAAGTATTTTTGCGTTTTGACAAAATAATAAGAAAAATATAAAGTCTAGAATACATATAATAAATAATTAGAGGGTGAAATTTGGAGAGATGAAAAGTATACATTTTATTAGAAATAATCATGCCCTTGCAGGAGTAATAGAAGCATTACTACTTGTTGCACTTGTAGCAATTATTCTTTCAACTATACAACTTGTATATGTTCCAGTAATAATGGAGCAAAAAGAAACAGAACATATGAAAACAGTTGAAAATCAGGTTGCGCATCTTAAATCTGTAATAGAAACTCAAGCGATAATGGGTGTAGCTGGAGGGGGTTCACCTATTGCATATTCTCCAATGGCATCACCAATAACACTTGGTAGTAGTGAACTACCATATTTTATATCACAGGGGTCATTTGGAATCATAAATATTATTGATAAAGATAACATCGACCAATGCGTAAAAATAATTGTGAAGGATCCTGATTCTTTACCAATTGAATATCTCGAAAAGTATCTCGGCACAGGTATTCCTTTAACCTCCATTAAATATGATGCGGCAAACTATTATTTTGTTGATCAGAATTATCTACTAGAGGGTGGCGCTATTATCCTTGAGCAACCGGGGCAGGGAAATACAATAAAAGTAGATGTCCCTATGAAAGTAGAAGACAAAGGCACCTCCATAAAAATCTTTTATACTATACCAGTATTTAACGCCCCCATCAACAAAGATATAATTAGCGGTCAAGATACTTGTTTTGTCAGAACTAATTATGTTTCTCATACTTCATTTGAAATACATCTAGTTGAATTGATAGATGACTATCTATCTATCTATACAGATTACCCAAATGCCTGGTATGAATCTCTTGTAAGAGACGACTCAGGCATTTTATGGGAATATTTAGAAGATATTAAAGTTACAACAGATAATTCTACTTATGTAAAAATAGAACGAGGTGGTGATATTGCAATTGACGTAGAGTTAACTATAGTTGAAATAGATATACAAGTTGGAACAGGGTACGTAATACCAAATAAGGATTAAATATATAAAATTAAAATAAGAAAGGTTTTTTACAGATTATATAATATAGATAAAAATTAGAGGAAGAGATTAAAAGAATATAATTTGACATAAAATGCAAGAGAGCGAACCAGCAATGGACGAACAATCTAATCCTGTAAAAGACAAAAAAGAAAAAATACTAAAAACAAATATTAAAGGATTTGATGAATTATTCAAAGAAAAAGGAATACCTCAAGGTAATTCTATATTGCTTGCTGGTGGGCCTGGAACTGGGAAAAGCACTTTTTGCCGTCAGATATGCTATAATTTAGTTTCAAACGATAAAAACTGTCTGTATGTAAGTTTTGAAGAAAGCAATGAAAGAATAATAAAAAGTATGCAAGGATTTGGATGGGATATTAACAAACATATAGATGAAGGAAGGTTGTTAATTCAAAAAGTAAACCCTCTTGATATACTTAGAATGAAATTTGGATCAATCGGAGGATCTGGTTCTGCAACAGAACTATCTTATAAAATAAAACCACTTGTAATACCAAAAGACTTTAATCCAGAAGTAATAGTAGTTGATTCACTTACAGCAATAATTGCTGCATCTGTTACAAAGGATAAAAATTACCGCGTTTATCTTCAGCAATTATTCAGTTTTTTTGAGGAAACTGGAGCTACAAGTTTTCTTATAACTGAAACAGATCCTATACCTACTCGTTATAGCGAAACAGGAATTGAAGAGTTCTTGGCAGATGGCATAATAGTTCTTTATAATCTACAAAAACAAAATATTCGTGAAAATGCGATAGAAGTTTTAAAGATGCGTTATGGTCAGCATGAAAAGAAAATTGTTGCAATGCAGATTACTGATAAAGGAATACAGGTTAATCCAAATAAAACAGTATCAATTAATTAAAAAAATTGTTTTTTTATAGGAATTTAAAGGGTTCTGCATGTGCATCTAGTCTTTTTGCACCGTATCTTATTATGCATTCCTCGATTTGTTTAACAAGCATCTTATTAAGACCTGTTCTTTTAAGCACTAGGTTGTCATTTTCATCAAATATCCTAAGAATTCCTTCATCTGAGTTTAGGATAGCTTTCATGAGGTTTCCGTTTTGGAGCCAAATCCAGATGTGTACGTTGTTTGTCATTTTTGTGACCACCTTATTTTTATCCTTATTTTCCAATAATTATTTTGTCTTGCAAAGTATATAAATATTTCTATACAATTATATCCATTTTAATAAATTTTAAAAAAACAGAAAGGATAAAATAATATACATGCAACTATATATCGCTCCCGAGGATTGTAAATGCTAAATGTACAGGATGGGATCAGCAAAATAGAAAGAATTAAAACAGGAGTTTACGGACTGGACCCTCTTATCCAAGGAGGCTTCCCAAAAAATTCAATAACACTTGTATCTGGCTCTCCTGGAAGCGGTAAAAGTATCTTCTGTTTTCAGTTCTTATGGGAAGGGATACAAAACGGTGAAAAATGTCTTTTCTTAACACTTGACAAAAAACCAGAAGGACTAATAATACAAGCAAAAGAATTAGGATTTAATTTTGAATCTGCAATTGGGCAAGGATTAATTAAATTTGAATATCTAAATATAAACAAAAAATTAGTATACGAATCAATGACAAACGAAATACTTTCAAAAAATTATGATAGGATAGTACTTGACTCAATAACGCCTCTTTCAGAAATGCCAATTTTCATGAGAAATCCTGAAGAATTTGGAACAGATACAAGTATTGAAACACCTGACGAATTTCCTGCAGGAACAGGTCTTCCAACAAGAAGACTTCACCTAAGATACATAATGAATGCGCTAGAATCAAGCAACTGCACATCAATTGTAACCTCAGAACTACCAGTTGGATCAAACATGCTATCTAGAGACGGCATATCAGAGTTCTTAGCAGATGGAGTAATAACACTAAGCTTTGATACCACGATGGACAGGCGAAAACTTTCTATTATGAAAATGAGAAATACAAAACACACGCTAAAATCACAGGCCATGACAATAGATACAGGCGGCATAAAGATAGTCTAAAAATGAGCATAATTCATCTTTTCCGAAATTACAAACCACCAAAAGAGCTTAGAGCACTCTTTATCATACATTATGCCCCTCTTCTTCTCATAATTCTAATAGGACCTCTAACACCATTATACAATATCTGGGCTTTACCAATACATATGCTAATCAGCATCATTATCGGAATAACAGTCTTTTTAATAGGTGGATTTGTATATTTCAAATGGGAGATTTTTTGGGAGAAAAACTACCAAGGTCAATTAGTCACAGGAGGAATATTTAATTACATACGACATCCACATTACACTTCTCTTTTAATAGTAGGTTTTGGCCTTGCATTCTTCTTTCACTCACTTGCAGCACTGCTAATTGCAATAATAGCCATACCAATAATGATAATTAGTATTATAGACGAAGAAAAACTTTTAATAAAACAATACGGAGAAGATTATAAAAAATTCATGAAAAAAACACCATGGCGGATTATCCCTCACATTTTTTAATTGAAAAAGTACTAATTCCACCTATTTGCTCCACTCCATTAATCAAGGATAAGATTTATATAGCATATCCATTATGCCTTATTTCCTTATCTTTACCAGACATAGATATGGGCAATTCCAATGTGAAACCCATAAACAGCTGCCAAAAAAACGTTGTTTTAGGCTTCCTGTAAAATGTCACGGTTTAGAAAACAAAAGGCTATAATCAATCATAAAAAAAATAATTGTTTAGAGGTTACATTATGCCTGATATACATCATCCAAAAAGAGGATCACACGGCTATTCGCCAAGAAAAAGAGCAAAAGCGGAAACTCCACATATTAAAAGTTGGCCAAATGGCGGAGAAAAACCAAAAATACAAGGATTTTTGGGTTACAAAGCAGGAATGACGCATGCTTTTGTGGTAGACTACAGACCAACATCTACAACATCTGGCAAAGAAGTAATGATGCCCGTGTCTGTTGTTGAAACTCCACCAATAAAAATAGCAGCAGTAAGAACATACAAAAAAACCTATAATGGCCTTCAAACAATAGGCGAATTATGGGCTGAAAAATTAGATTCTGAAATCACTAAAAAAATATCCATATCAAAAAAAGATAAAAAGAAAAACTGGGATTTTACAAAAGACTCAGATGAAATTCGTGTAATAGTTTATACTCAACCAAAACTAGTAACAGGAATTCCAAAGAAGACACCAGAAATAAGAGAATTTAGAATATCTGGTGGAAATATAGAAGATCAGATTAAATACGCAAAAGAAATCCTTGGAAAAGAAGTAAAAATCAATGAGACTCTACGAGAAGGAGACATGATTGATACAATTGCAGTTACCAAAGGAAAAGGTTTTCAAGGACATGTCAAAAGATGGGGAGTAAAACTTCTATCTCATAAAAACAGTAAACATAGACGTATGATAGGTACACAAGGTTCATGGCATCCAAACTGGGTACAAGCAACAGTTCCAAATGCTGGACAAATGGGATACCATCAAAGAACAGAATACAATAAACGTGTTCTAAAAATAGGCGAGAACGGTGAAGAAATAACTCCTTCCGGAGGATTCCAAAATTACGGCATTGTGAAAAACTCATACATATTACTACATGGTTCAATACCTGGACCTACAAAAAGACTTATCAGTATGCGTGATGCAATACGTTATGAACGTGGTGTAAAAGTCGAAAAAGCAGAAATAACCTACATATCAACTACAAGTAAACAAGGAGCGTAAAATAAATGACAAAGGTTAATGTTTATGATTTGAATGGAAATTCAAAAGAGCAAATAGAGTTACCTAAAAACTTTAACACACCATTCAGACCAGATTTAATAAGAAAATCCTTTAATGTACTTCGTTCAAATAAAAGACAACCCTATGGTGCCGATAAAATGGCAGGTTGCAAACATGCAACTGCATCAGTTGGAAAAGGACGAGGTTCAAGTCGTGTCCCTAGGTTAACACAAGGTAACCGTGCAGCTCTCGCACCATGTGTAGTTGGAGGACGTCGTGCACATCCACCAAAGCAAGAAAGAGACTGGAGCGAAAAGATAAACAAAAAAGAGAAACAAATGGCAAAAAACTCAGCACTAGCCGCAACATCAGATAAAGAAATCGTTTCAAAACGTGGTCACAAATTCAACGATAAAATAACACTACCTGTAATAATTGATGATAAATTTGAAAAAATTAACAAAACCAAAGATGTAATTCAAGCATTTGAAAAAATAGGGATATATGACGACGTGTTAAGAGCAACAAACGGTAGACACATACGTGCAGGAAAAGGAAAAATGCGTGGTAGAAAATACCGCACTCCAAAATCAATACTTATTGTTTCAACAAAAGATGAAATAGGCCGCAGTGCAAAAAATCTATTAGGGGTAGACATAGTAAAACCAAAAGATATAAACATAGAACATCTCGCACCTGGCGGAGACGCAGGTCGTTTAACTATTTTTACACAATCAGCAATTAAAGAATTAGGTGGTGCTAATTAAATGGATCCATATGATATAGTGTTTCACCCTTACGTAACAGAAAAAACAATGAATTTTATGGATAAAAATAACGCTTTAGAATTTGTTGTTAAAAGAACTTCTTCAAAAAAACAAATAAAAGATGCTGTTGAAAAACTCTTTGAAGCAAAAGTCAAAGATGTTAAAACAAGGATTACAAAACATGGTAAACACGCAGTTGTGATTTTTATGCCAGAGTTCAAAGCCGAAGATATTGGAATGAGAATAGGTATATTCTAGAGGGAAAAAATATGGGTAAGAGACTTATACAGCAGAGAAGAGGAAAAATTCATACTAAATTTAATTCTCCATCACATAGATTTAAAGGAGAAATAAAATATGATTATAAAACAAATTTAACAGAAGGAACAGTAACTGATATAATACATGATCCTGGTAGAACGGCACCTCTTGCAGATATAAAAACAATCGATAATAAAAAGATTACAATTATTGCTCCTGAAGGAATAAAAACAGGCGACAAAATAAAATTCACTGATAAAAAAAATGATATCGCAGTTGGAAATATTTTATCTATTGGCAAAATCCAAGAAGGAGCCCCTATATTTAACATTGAACTTAAACCAGGTGATGGCGGCAAACTAGTTCGAGCTGGAGGAAGTACTGCAACAGTCGTATCCCATGAAAAAAACATAACAGTTATACAATTACCGTCTGGTGCTTTTAAAAGACTTGACTCTGGTTGCAAAGCAACAATTGGTGTTGTAGCCGGAGGCGGACGTAAAGACAAACCATATCTTAAAGCAGGAAAGAAAAGTATTGCTAGAAGAGTAAGAGGTAGGCAATATCCTGTTGTTCGAGGTGTTGCAATGTCTGCTGTAAATCACCCTCACGGTGGTGGTGGACACCAACATGTTGGAGGACCATCAACTATAAAACGTGGAGCTTCACCAGGTAGAAAAGTCGGCAATATAGCTGCAAAACGTACTGGGAGGAAGTAAATAAAATGGCTACTAAAAAAGGATTTAAATCATCTGCAAGAAGCAGAAGGAAAGCTAGCAGAAAAAAAATCGAATTTAAAAAGAAAGAATTCAGCTTTCAGGGATACAGCCTTGAAGAACTTAAAAAACTTTCAATCGAAGAAGTAATGCCTTTGCTTCCATCTCGTACTCGCAGAACACTTAAACGTGGGCTTACAACCATACAAAACAAACTTTTAAATGATGTTGAAAAAGCAAATGAAGGAGACTCGATTAAAACCCATTGCCGAGATATGGTTATACTTCCAAGTTTTGTAGGACATACTATTAATATTTACAATGGTAAAGAATTCCAACGTGTAACAATAGAACCACAAATGATCGGGCACTATCTTGGAGAATTTGCACTTACTCGCCAGAAAGTAAAACACACAGGACCTGGTGTTGGAGCAACAAGGTCATCTAAATTTATGCCATTGAAGTGATGAAATATGAGATATTCAACAGATTTAGATCAAGATAAAGCCGCAAAAGCATATGGTTATGAATTACACTGCAGTAGAAAAGACTCAATTAATCTTGCATATGCAATACGCGGTATGAAAACAGAACAAGCAAAAAAATACTTGCAAGATATAATCGATATGAAAAGACCTTTACCTGCAATATTTCACAATGGAAAACGTTCGCATCAAAAAGGGATAGGCCCTGGAAGTTTTCCACAAAAAGCAGCAAAATATATGCTTAAAATACTAGAAAACGCTGAAAACAATGCTGAATACAAAGGCTTTAATCCTGAAGAGATGAAAATAACACATGCTTCTGCATACGGTGGACGTGTAATAAAAGGCATTATGCCTCGTGCTCATGGAAGAGCCACTGATAAAAATACTAGAACAACAAATATTGAAATAATACTTGAAGAGGTAGACTAATGTCAGGAGAACGAAATTTCATAAGAGAAAATACAAATAGAATACTAATAAAAGAATTCCTAGTCAAAAAAATAGAAGGTGCCGGTTTTGGCGGCATGACTATCCAGCGTACACCTATGGGAACTAGAATAAATATACTGGTCGAACGCCCAGGTATGGTAATCGGTAAAGGCGGTCATAAAATCAAAGAGTTAACAGAAGCAATAAAAGAAAACTTTAAAGTTGATAATCCACAAATTGAAATCGAAGAAGCAGGCGGCAGAGCAAACATTAATGCACAAATAATGGCAGAAAAACTTGCAGAGGCTCTTGAACGTGGTTGGCATTTTAGAAGAGCAGGTCATTCTACAGTCCGCAGAATAATGGATGCAGGCGCAAAAGGTGTTCAGGTGATTATCGCAGGTAAACTTACTGGTGCACGTCACAGAACTGAAAAATTTACAGAAGGTCATGTTAAATATTGTGGTGAAACCGCTCGTCAAGTAATGGATACAGGCTATGCTGTTGCAAAATTAAAACCAGGGGTAATTGGTGTTAAAGTTCGTATTATGAGATCTGATGCAAAATTACCTGATGAAATAAATTTAAAAAAAGCTGAAAAAGAAGAAACAAAAGACGAGAAAAAAGAACAAAAACCAGTTGAAAAGAAAGTTACTCCGCTTAAAAACCTTATAGAAATACAAGGTATAGGGCCGTCTGTTGTTAAAAAGTTTGAAAAAGCAGGTATTAAATCATTAGAAGAACTATTTGAAATGGATGTAGACGATCTTGCATCTATTGAAGGAATAGGTGGAAAAACTGCTGAAAACATAGTTAAAGGCCTTAGAAAAATTCTTGAAGAGGTTGCATAAAAATGAAACTTAAGGCTAAAGAACTAAGAGAACTCAAACCTGAAGAAAGGCATGAAAAGCTCAATGAATTGAAAAATGAACTTATGCATGAAAGAGGAGTTGCTGCAATGGGGGGTTCGCCTCCATCGCCCGGCAAGATACGCCAACTTAGGATGAATATTGCAAAGATTCTTACTATCATGCAGGAGGAAGGAGAAAAATAAATGAGCAATATATGTGAAGTATGTGGTCTACCAAAAGAGATCTGTGTTTGTGAAGATATAGCTCGTGAGCAACAAAAGATAACTATCCAGATGGATAAGCGCAGATACGGAAAGATGATGACGATTATATATGGTATAGACGAACACGACCTCGATATACACGCTTTGATAACACAGCTTAAATCCAAATGTGCCTGCGGTGGCACAATAAAAGATGGAAAAATAGAGCTGCAGGGCGACCACAGAAACAAAGTAAAAGAAACTCTTGAGAAAATGGGATTTACCGTTGAAATTGCGTAACCATATTTGATATGGTTCAAAGGTTCAGCCTTTGAGTTGAGAATCCTATGCAAAACAATCTCAAGAAAAGAGGGCAATATATGAATGAAAAAACCCTTGCAAGAGATGAGTTCATAGGCTTGAAGGTAAAAATCCTAGAATGCACAGATCCTGCTTGGGAAGGACAAACTGGACTCATAATCGATGAGACAAAAAACACCTTCCACATAAAAACAAAAAATAAAACTAAGATACTTGCCAAGAAAACAGCAGTATTTGAATTTACCATAAATGATGAAAAAATAAGGATAACCGGCGAAAAAATAGCTTTTCGCCCTGAAGATAGAATTAAAAAAATAAGGTGAAAAACAAAATGCCTGATAAAACAGATGCAAGAAATATTGGACTTAACGTCAAAGCACCCAGCCAGAGTTGTGATGATAAATTCTGCCCATTTCATGGGACTTTATCAGTTCGTGGTCAGATAATAACAGGTGTTGTATCATCCACAAAAATGCAGAATTCAATAGTTGTAAAAAGAGAATACAGTAGTTATGTTCCAAAATATGAGCGTTACGAGAAAAGAACAAGTAAATATACGGCTCATTGCCCGCCTTGTCTTAATATAAATGTCGGGGATAAAGTTCGTATTGCTGAGTGCAGACCACTCAGTAAAACAGTTTCATTTGTAGCAATAGAAAAAATATGAAGGTGATAAATTTATGAAGGGTATCGCAGGTAGAACAAAACGTGGGCTTCCCGTTGGAGCACGTTTAGAATGTATTGATAATACTGGTGCAAAAGTAGTTCAAATAGTTATGACGCCTAAACTTAAGGGTACACATAGAAGGTATCCTGTTGCAGGTGTAGGCGACATGGTAATTATTAGTGTTAAAAAAGGTGCTGCTGATATGCGAAGACAGCTTTTAAAAGCAGTAATTGTACGTCAGAAAAGACCATTTAGACGTTCTGATGGAACAATGGTACAATTTGAAGACAACGCTGCAGTAATTGTTACCGAGACTGGTGAAACTAAAGGATCGATGATTAAAGGACCTGTTGCCCTGGAAGCTGCTGAGAGATACCCAAAGATTGCTTCAAATGCTTCTAGTATTGTGTAATAAATGAGGGAAGTATAAAATGAAAACAATAAATCCTGGTAAACAAAGGAAAAGAATGCATAATGCCCCCCTACATGTAAAAAGGAAAGGCATTTCTGCGCATCTTGATGAAAATCTGCTATTAAAATACGATAAAAGATCAGTTCCTGTCGTAAAAGGAGATACTATACGTGTAATGCGCGGTAACTTCAGAGGACATGAAGATAAAGTGGCTAAAGTAAACATTAAAAAAGGCATTGTTGAAATCGAAGGGATTACTATGAGTAAAGCAGATGGAAACAAAATTGCAAAACCTATACATCCAAGTAATGTCCTTATTACAAAACTTAACCTTACTGATAGATGGCGAAGAAGAAGACTTGAAACAGGGCTTTCTGAAGAAACAAGAAAAGAAATTGAAAAAGAGGCTCAAAAACAGTTGCGTGAAGCAGAAGAAGAGCAGAGAAGAATTGAAGAGCTAGCTGAAAAAGAAGAAGAACCAACAGCCGAAGAAGAGATATCTGAAGAAAAACTTGTAAAAGAAGAACCATCTGAAAAAGAAAAAACACCAGTAAAAAAGACGACGCCAAAAAAACAAGAAACTAAAACAACAGAGCAAAAAAAGACACAAGAAAAGGAAAAAACTTCTCCAAAAACGCCAAAAAAGGAGGAAAAATAAATGAGCAAACACATGAAGAGATTAAACGCTCCAAGAACAGTTAGACTTCATAGAAAAGAAAGAGTATGGACTATTAGAACATCACCTGGGCCACATTCTCTTAAACAATCAATACCTCTAGGTCTAATAATTAGAGATTACCTGAAGTTAACAGATACTTTAAAAGAGGCAAAACGCGTCATATCTAATGGGGAAATTTATGTAGACGGTAAAATCGTAAAAAGCTATAAACATCCCTGTGGGCTCATGGATGTAATAACTATACCTACCATAAAAAAAGATTACAGACTTCTATTTGATAGACGTGGTAAACTTACACTTGTCCCAATAAAAGCAGAAGAAGCAAAATATAAACTATGCAGAATTGAAAACAAGACAATAGTTAAAGAAAAACAAGTTCAATTAAACTTACATGATGGACGAAATAAAATAGTAAAAAAAGATGAATATAAAACTGGGGATGTACTAAAAATCAGTTTTGAAAAACAAAAAATAGATGATATTTACAAGTTTGAAAAAGGCGCTGTTTCAATGATTATCGGCGGAAGTCACATTGGAGAAATTGCAAATATAGGCGATATTGAAATAATCGATTCACCAAAATCCAATCTTGCAACAATGAAAGGCTCTACTGAATTTACCACACTTAAAGAATATGTTTTTCCAATTGGAAAAAACAAACCAATAATCGAGTTACCTGAGGTGAAAGCATAATGAGTCCTGAAAAAAAGACTGCAAAAACTAAGACGAAAAAACCTACAAAACCAACAAAGACAAAAAACACAGTTAAAAAAACACCTGTAAAAGCTAAAAAAGTCGATAAACAAGAAAAACAAAAAATATTTTCACCAAAAATAGAAAAAATTACAATTAATATAGGCGTTGGTGAAGCAGGTGAAAGGCTCAAAAAAGCAGAATCAGTTTTACAAAATTTAACAGGACACAAACCCGTTCAAACTCTTTCAAAGACAACAAACAAAGATTGGGGTTTACGTAAAAGAATGCCTATTGGCTGTAAGGTTACACTTCGTGGAAAAACAGCTAATAATTTTTTAACTGAGGCGCTTTTTACTCGTGAAAATAAAATGTCTGATTATTCATTTGATGACCAAGGTAATTTATCATTTGGAATACCTGATCATACCTTGTTTAAAAATCAAAAATATGACCCAAAAATTGGAATATTTGGCATGGACGTTTCAATTACTATGAAAAGACATGGATACAGAGTCAAAAAAAGAAGAATAGCATCAAGGCATATACCACAGAGACATCAAGTAAAAAAAGAAGAAACAATTAAGTTTTTCCAAGAACAATTTAACGTGGAGGTCATAGGATGAAGATAAAAGAAAAAAAGAAGATATACGGAAGAATCAAAGGATGCGAGCGATGCGGAAGAAAACGAGGGCTAATCCGAGCCTATGGCTTACACATGTGCAGACAATGCTTTAGAGAAAAAGCCGAAGAAATGGGATTTAGAAAATATCAATAAAATGGAGGCGGAAAAAATGTTAAATGATCCACTGGCAAATGCATTATCAATAATTAAAAATGCAGAGTTAAAAGGAAAAGGAACTTGCGATATTCAGCCTTCATCAAAATTAATAGGTGGAGTATTAAACCTGTTAAAAGAGAAAGGGTACATTGGAGAATTTGAACACATTGATAATGGAAAAGCAGGAGTATTCAAAGTAAAACTCATAGGTAATATAAACAATTGTGGTGTCGTAAAACCAAGATATCCAATAAAAGGAAATGATACAGATAAATGGGAGTCAAGATATTTACCAGCGCAGCATTTCGGGCTTTTAATTCTTACAACAACAAAAGGAATACTTTCACAGGATGAGGCAAAGAAAAATGGAATAGGGGGCAAACTACTAGCATACGTCTACTAAAAAAGGTGATAAAACATGAATATACCAGAAATAAATGAAAAAATAACGCTTCCTGAAGGCGTTACTTCAACCTTTGAAAATGATAAATTAACAATAAAAGGTGAAAAAGGAGAAATTTCAAGAGTCTTTTCACATCCAAAAATAGATATAAAACTAACTGGAAACATAATTGAATTACACAGCAAAAATATAAGAAGAAAAGATAAAGCATTAATGGGAACATTTATTGCACATATAAACAACATGAAACGTGGTGTAACACAAGGCTTTGAATATAAAATGAAAACAGTATTTTCTCATTTTCCTATAAAAACAATGGTGGAGGGAAACGAATTTATTATTCAGAATTTTCTCGGAGAGCGATCTCCCAGACATGCAAAAATACTAGATGGAGTAAATGTAGATGCAAAAGGCGAAAATATTACAGTTACTGGAATTGACAAAGAAAAAGTTGGTCAAACAGTTGCAAACATTGAAAGAGCCACAAAAGTAAAAAACAGAGATATACGTGTTTTCCAAGATGGTGTATACCGTATAAGTAAAGGAGGTAGGCAATAATGGTAGAAAAAGCAAAAAAAACAGAAGAAACAAAGAAAAAAACACAAACAGTTAAAAAACCTACAGAAAAAATACCAGTGAAAAAGACTACACCAAAAAAACAAGAAACTAAAACTACAGAGCAAAAAAAGAAAACTTCCATCAAAAAAGAAGTTAAAGAAACTCCTATTAAAAAAGAAATTAAGAAAACAAAAAAAGAAGAAACGCCTACAGAAGAAGAACCAAGAGAAAAAAAGACTGTAAAACCAAAAAAGAAACCAGTTTTAAGTGAAGAATTAAAACAAAAACTTGAAAAAAGAAAAGAAATAAAGAAGCGTACGCCTAACTTCTTGCGTGAGGAATGGTTCCGCTATAAAAGAATACCTCAAAATTGGCGTCGTCCAGATGGAATAACATCAAAGATGCGTAGAAACCTAGCATATCGTCCTAGCAAGGTTCGAGTAGGTTTTCGTGGACCCAAAGAAACACGTGGTTTGCACTCTTCTGGTTTTCAAGAAGTAACAGTCTTTAACGTAAAAGATTTAGAAGGCATAAATCCTAAAACTCAGGCTGCTCGTATAGGTGGCACTGTAGGTACAAAGAAACGAATAGATATTGAGAAAAAAGCCAAAGAGCTTGATATTAGACTTCTCAACTTGAATTTGTGAGGTTAAAAAATATGACTGATTTAAGGAATCAACGAAGAATGGCTGCAGAAATTCTTAAATGCGGTGTAAACCGTGTTTGGATGGATAATGATAGGCTTGATGAAATAGCAAAAGCAGTTACAAAAGATGATGTTAGAATTCTAGTCAATGGTAAAGCCATAAAAGCACGTGCTGTAATAGGTATTTCTAGTGGCAGAAAAAAATATGCTACTAAACAAAAAGAAAAAGGGCGACGTCGAGGTCATGGCAGTCGTAAAGGTGCACAAAAGGCAAGAAAACCAAAGAAAGAAAAATGGATTAAAACAATAAGACCTATACGATTTCATCTAAAAACACTTCGTGCTGAAAAAAAGATAACATCCTCGGTTTATCGTAGATACTATATGAAAGCAAAGGGTGGAGAATTCAGAAATAAACACCACCTTGAAACACATATGCTTTCAGATGGAGTAATTAAGGAGGAACTTAAAAAATGAAAACAGGACCACGTTATCATGTAAAGCCTCGTCGCAGGCGAGAAGGAAAAACAGATTACAGAAAAAGACTAGCACTTCTAAAATCAAGAAATACCAGGCTTGTTATTCGCAAATCAATAAATAATACAGTTATACAGTTTATAGATTACAATGAAAAAGGCGACATAATACGTGCAACAGCAACATCTAAAGAACTTGTTAAAAAATACAACTGGAAATATTCTACTTCAACTACTCCTGCAGCATATTTAACTGGTTTATTGGCAGGTAAACGTGCAAAAGAGCAAGGCGTTACAGAATGTGTACTTGATATTGGAAGATACATACCTGTAACTGGATCAAAAGTTTTTGCAGGGTTAAAAGGAGTAATAGATTCAGGTGTAACTTGTCCATTGGATGAAAAAAAACTTCCATCTGAAGAAAGAATAACTGGCCAGCATCTTGATAAAAATATATCAGATGATGTAAATAGTATTAAAACAAAGATTATAGGGGGTAAATAATGCCACCAAGAACACAACAAAGAAGACGACCTGTAAAAACTGAGTTTCAAACAAGTAACTGGGAGCCAAAAACTAAACTTGGCAAGCTGGTAAAAAAAGGAGAAATTACTACTATGACTGCTGCACTTAAAAGTGGTCTGCCGCTACGTGAACCAGAAATAGTAGATATTTTACTGCAAAAAGTAGAAGATGAAGTAATAGACGTTAATATGGTACAACGTATGACTGATTCAGGGCGACGTGTTAAATTCGTAATAACGGTTGCTGTTGGTAACAACGACGGCTTCATAGGTTTTGGTCAGGCTAAAGGCAAAGAAGTAGGTAGCAGTATCCGCAAAGCAATAGAAAACGCAAAGCTAAACATGATAGAAATAAGGCGTGGATGCGGATCATGGGAATGCGGATGTGGCAAACCACATACTGTACCGTATGCTATAACTGGAAAAAGTGGAAGTGTTGAAATAACCCTTAAACCAGCACCTCGCGGTATAGGCCTTGCAACAGGAAACGTTTCAAAAAAGATACTTACACTTGCCGGTGTTAAAGACTGCTGGGCATTTACACGTGGTAAAACAAAAACAACAGTTAATTATGCAAAAGCAGTTTTTAATGCTCTTGAAGAAAATGCAGAGATGCGTGTAATGGATTCTCAAGTTAAAAAAATTGGAATAATCTCTGGCAGTATAGAACCCACTCAGATACAAAAACAAGCAATTATTACTGAAGAACCAGACAATAAAAATGAAAAAGATACAAAGGAGGCAAGTTAAAAAATGACTTATGCAGCCATAAGAGTAAGAGGAACTGTAAATATTAAACCAGATATAAAAAAGACATTGCAGATGTTAAATCTTACACGTGCAAATCACTGTGTATTAATAGATGAAACACCAAGTAACAAAGGGATGTTATATACAGCAAAAGACTACATAACTTGGGGCGAAATACAAAAAGAGACTCTTACTAAATTAATAACTCAAAGAGGACGACTTGAAGGAGATAAACCAATCACTGAAGATCATTTAAAATCTGTAACTTCATATAAAGATATGGAAAAACTTGCAGACGCAATTATTTCAAAAAAATTCAAATATAAAGAAATACCTAGTGTTAAACCTATTTTTAGATTAAGTCCTCCAAAAAAAGGCTATGAAGGGATAAAAAAAGCATTTACAAAAAAAGGAGCACTTGGCTACCGTGGTCAAGAAATAAATAAACTCCTTGAAAAAATGCTATAAATCTAAAACTATCTTCTTTAATTATATATTTTTTTATTTTGAATATTTCAAAAGGTTTTTATATTCCTAGGGTTTTATTTAAAATATATAAGAGGGGTAAAAAAATTATGGAGGAAACATTATATAATATAGAGATTCATAGAGATGATGCTGGGTTTACAGGCAAACTTTTTTCAGATATGGATGGTATAAAAGAATTCAAAAATGAATATTTAGACAAATTATTAAGAGATATTACTATAGATATGCAGCTTGCGTTAGACGAGTTTTCAAATAGAACCACAGAATATATAGATACTCATGAAATAATGAAATAAGAAGCTTTTTTATAATTTTTATATTCAAAAAGTTCTTTTTTAGGGGTAAGTTTTTTAAATACATCCAGTATTTGGTGGTCTTACGGTTTATAAGATACGGTGAATAAAATTGAAATATACAAGATTTGAAAAAGCACGAATTGTAGGAGCACGTGCGCTTCAGATATCAATGGGTGCTCCAACTTTAATAAAGATACCAAAAGATGTGATATCACCTATTGATATTGCGATGATTGAGTTTAAAGAAGATGCAATACCAATAACTGTTAAAAGAATGCAAGGAGTATAAAAAAAATATTTTTTTAAGAGGTTACTTTTATGACCACGAAAGAAAAAACAGCTGAAAAAGAAGAAAATACTACAAAAATTCAAGAAGAAAATATGGCTATTTCTGAAGAAACATATATGACTTCTGGCGCCCATATTGGAACACGTCAGAAAACAGCAGATATTAAAGATTTTATCTATAAAGTTAGAAACGATGGTCTGTACATTATAGACGTTAAAAAAACTGATGAAAAAATTAAAACTGCTGCAAAGCTTATTTCAAAATATAATCCTGCTGAGATACTTGCTGTTTCAATTAGACAATACGGTCAAAAACCTATTAAAAAAATGGGTGAATTAACAGGTATTAAAATCCTTGATGGGCGTTTTAGACCAGGTACTCTTACAAATCCTAATGCAAAAGGTTTTTTTGAGCCAGCTTTACTAATCGTTACAGATCCACTTGCAGATCAACAAGCGCTTCATGAAGCAGAAAACATAGGGATTCCAGTTATCGGCCTTTGCGATACTAATAATGAAACAAAATTTCTTGATGTAGTAATTCCTACAAACAATAAAGGTAGACGTGCACTTGCACTTGTTTACTGGCTGTTAACACGTGAAACTCTAAAGCAGCAGGGTAAAATTAAAAATTATGATGACTTCAAAACAACGGTTGAGGATTTTGAAGCAGAAATTTAAAAAGTTTTTTTAACTCTTTTAAAATATTTCATTTAATAATATTTCATAGTTTAAAAGGTAGATAGACTTTGTATGTTAAAGTAAATGATAACATAATCCTTATCGGAACTGCACATATATCAGAGGAAAGCGTTGACGAAGTTAAAAAAGTAATAAAAGAACATAAACCTGATATTGTTGCAGTTGAACTCTGCCAAAGGCGTTATGACTCGATTACAAAGAAACAAGAATGGGAAAATACTCCTATAACTAAGCTTTTAAAGGGTGGAAATGCCTATCTTCTGCTTGCACAGATTTTTCTTGGAAGTATACAACGTAAGCTTGGAAAAGAATATGGCGTAGAACCTGGATCTGAAATGATTGCTGCAATTGATGAAGCAAAAAAACATAATCTAAAGATTGCACTTGTAGACAGAGATATTTCAGTTACACTTAAAAGAGCATGGAAAAAAATGGGCTTGCGTGAGAAATTCAGATTAACTTGGGAGTTTCTTAAAGCAATGCTTGGTTATGATGAAGAAGAGTTAGAAGAACTTGATCTTAAAAAAATCATGGATCAAGATGTGATATCATCTATGATGGAAGAGTTTGGTCAAATTGCTCCAAGTGTTACAACTGTTCTTATTCATGAAAGAGATACGTATATTGCAAAAAAAATCCTTGATGAAAGCAAAAAAGGAAAAGTAGTAGCCGTAGTTGGCGCAGGACACTTAAAAGGCATACAAGAAAATATTAAAAATCCTTCAGAGGATGTAGATTTAAAAGCACTTGAGTTTGTTCCTAAAAAAAGAATAAAAATATCAAAAATAATTGCATATATGATACCTATACTTTTTATCGGATTAATAGGTGGATTATTACTTTTTAGAGGAGAATCTTCTTATTCAGAGATAAAAGACATCCTTCTCTGGTGGTTTTTAATCAACGGTTCTCTTTCTGCACTGGGTGCTGCAATTGCTAGAGGACATCCTCTTACGATTGGTACTGCATTTCTAGCAGCACCTTTGACTTCTCTAAACCCTGCCGTTGCAGCAGGTTGGGTTGCAGGTTATGTTGAAGCAAAACTACGCCCACCACTCGTTAAAGATTTTCAGAATCTTAGTAAACTTGACAGCTTCAAGGATTTCTGGAGTAATAAAGTAATAAA
>CAZFAZ010000002.1:0-8439 GCA_964517155.1 uncultured Thermoplasmatales archaeon | reverse complement strand
TTGGCTACTTTGATGTTGTAACCTTGTTTTAGAAAGTTTTGATATAGTGTGTAGTAGCTGGTGCAGGATTCAAGTCCAATGATAGAAGATTTAAGATAGGGTTCCAATCGTTCAGATAACTCAGAATATAAGGTTGCTACTTCGCCATCAGTCACGATATTGCCTATCTGGTCTCGTATCACATAGGTGGTACTTTTCTTATGGACATCTAGTCCAATAAAATACTTCTTGTTTTTCATGTTGCATCATCTCAATTTGGATATGCAACACGATTTAATCAAGAATTATCATACCATCTTTTTTGATAATTTTCTTTTTCAGTATCTTTATATTTATTATTTAAATGTAGTTTTTCAGCTGACTGTGTTTTTTCTTCTCTTAAATAATCTGTTGTTTCTTTTTTTTGCTTTTCAGATTCAAACTTAAATACTTGTTTGATAAGTTCTGGTTCGATATCTTTTATTTGGGCATTTGAAGTTGTTTCTTGTTTTAATCGTTTATAATCGTTTTCTTGCAGGTCTTTTTTTTCTTCAACTATTTTAAAAACATTATCTGTTTGTTCATTGTTTTTTATTTCATAGTCTTGCGTATTTTTGCTATTTTTTTCAAAAATATTTTCTTTTCTATTAACATATTTTTCTTTATTTTTGGAATTGATAAAAGAGTCATACTTTTGATCTATCTTTTTTTCTAATTCGTGCAAAACTTTTTCTTTATTTTCTTTTAGTATGGCCAATTATTTTTTCCTCCACGTTTTTTTGTATGGTTGTTATACTTATTTTATCATTTTTTGATATTTTTGTATATATTTTTATATGTCCACATATCACTCTTTTAATGATGATTTTATTATTTATTTTTCAACGTTTGCTGCTTTATTTAGCTGTTTTCCAATTTTTATAATTTCTTTATTAGTTAAATTACTTTGTTTTTTGAATCTCTTTAAAAGTTCAAGATCCTCAATTTTTTCTTTAAATGCTTCTCTAGCAACAGCACTCCAGTTAATTTCAATAAATGAATCCATTTTATTCTTTAATTCTTTTGGGATGGATAGCGTTATATTAACCATACAAATCACCATTGTATTATTTGTATACACATGTATTATGTGTTTATATATAAAATTTTGGGAGATGCCTGCTCAAGATTCTTTTAATATACACAAGTACAACCGTATAATATCGGGGGAGTCAAATCAATAGATATATAACAAAAACCAGCAAAAATGACATATTATGTATCAGAATATATTTATATTACAAATATTAACATATTTTTTAGTATGAAATGCCTGTTTTGTAAAGGAAAAAATATTACTAAAAAAGGAAAAAGAAAAACAAAGTATAGATTGGAGCAGGTTTATTATTGTAAAACATGTAAAAAACGCTTTGTCAAAAAAGGCCTAGAAAACAAAACTTATAATCCTTGGGTTATGATTAATGCAATTAACTATTACAATTTAGGATATAGCTTGCAGGAGGCATGCTGTCTTGTTAACCGTAGATTTAGCGTTAAAATTTCCAAAAGTGCTTTGCATAATTGGCTTTCTGAGTATTCTGAGATATGCTCTTTTAGAAAAATTAGAAAGCAGATATTTTTAGATTTTAAAAAAGGCAAGATTGTTTTTACTAATTGTTTTATGCATCAAGGCCTCAAATATGTATTTAAATATCATAAGGGTAAACTTGAACGATATGCTAGCAGGTATCCTAGTTTAGCCGAATACATTAAACATTTTGAACATTTTTGTCCTGATAAAATGTTTGAAGATGGAAAACGCTGCTCTCAGATAAAACTTGATATTAACATCAGAAAATATGGTAGTAAAACTCAGGCATGCAGTCTTGCCAAATTAGCCTTACATGCTGTAAAAGATAATAGAAAAAGACATGATGCCCTAGAAGAGTTTATGCTGATTAATGATACTGCAACAGTTGCTTGTGAAGTTCCTGTATGGTATTGGGATAAAAAAATGGATATTAATATCTCGGGTCACATCGATATTTTGCAGATAAGAGCGGGTAAGATTTTTGTGTTGGATTATAAACCAGAGGCTTCTGCAGAAAACGAGCATAAGGTTGCCTCGCAGCTTTATCTTTATACACGTGCTTTGAGTTATCGAGCAGAGATGCCTCTGGAGAATTTTAGGTGTGCTTGGTTTGATGAAAATGATTATTATGAGTTTTCGCCAATCGACGCTGCAGTCAAAAGACCAGACAAATGATTAATATGGGAAAGAGAGATGTGCAGGTAAGGTATTTAAGAAAAAATGTTTCGTACAATTTATCGAACGATAGTTTTATATATAAAACGATAGTTTTATTAATTATGCACATCCAGGAAATGTTTGAAAAATATAAAGATTGGAAATTACTAAAGATTTTCTTAAGTAACCCTGAATGCTCATTTTACACGAAAGAAATATCAAGAAACACAGGTATTGGATCAGGAACTGTTAACAACTTTTTAAAAAATATTCATAAAGATAACATATTAAAAAAAGAAATAGTTGGAAATGTGCATTTATACTATCTAAATAACGAATCTGAAATTGTAAAACAAATGAAGATATTAAACATGATAATTGAACTAGAAAAAAATAATCTTACAGAAGAATTTATAAAAAGTGACAATTCAATTATTTCAATTATACTATACGGTTCATATGCTAATGGAGAATATGATTCAAAAAGTGATATAGACATTTTAATACTTGCTGGTAAGAAAAAACAATTTACAGACACTCTACAAAAATTAGAAAGTAAAATAAAAAAAATAATATCGACCCAAGTATTAACAATTTCAGATTGGCAAAAATTAAAAGAAAAAGACAAAATATTTTATGAATCAATACTCCAAAATCATATTGTTTTATATGGGGGTGGATTGCCCTGAGACTAAATGACTGTTATAAAGAAGGTTTATTGCGAAAAACAAAACCTTCAAAACAATATGCCGTAAAATCATTAGAAACAAGTTTAAATTACATAAAAAACGCAAAAGATAATTTAAAAATGAGAAACAACAATCTTGTTATATTTTGTTCATATACCGCTATGTTTCATTCTGCAAGAGCTTTGCTTTTCAAAGATGGCGTCAAAGAAAGAAGTCATCTTTGCGTAGTATCTTATATAAGAGAAAAATATCCTAGATTGGGGCGTCTGTCAAATCAACTAGATGCATATAGAAGAAACCGTCATAATACATTATATGCTCTAGACTTTCTTATATCTGAATATGAAGCACAACAGGCAATAGACGATGCAGAAGAGTTTTACAGACAAATTAAAACAATAGTTAATGATGAGTAAATATCATGTTTTAATTGGTAGATATAGTAACTGTTGTTTGAAGGGTTTTTTTTGATATTACATAACTCAGATATTGGAAATGTTTTTTGTGTGAGGAGAGAAGGAAGATAGGCTATGATGGGTCAGGGATATTGGAAGAGATAGGTAACGTATTTTGGAAAAAAATTGGGTCATGGATATTGGAAGGTCTAGGTATCGAATTTTGGAAAAATTTTAGGTCACGGATTTGGGAAATGCTAACAGGAGAGAATTTTATTTTAGGTATCGTATACTAAAAGCAAGTAAAACGTTTAGTGGGTGGTGCTTTTTCTAGGAGAAAATGAAGATATTGGGTAATGGATATTGGATAGAAGTAACTGGAGGAGTGCATTTGAGACCTTTTGTATGTTTGGGGCGGTGTTTTTTCTAGGAGAAATAGGATATAGTAGGTCGCGGATTTTGGATGCAAGTAACTGGAGGAGTGCATTTGAGACCTTTTGTATGTTTGTGTTGGTGTTTGTTAAGATAAGCTGAGATGTTGCTGTTCTTTATATCTATTCAGAGAATTGTTGTTTTTTTTGTTGGTGTTGGTATTTGCTCTGCTGGCTTCCAAATGTTACAAATGTTGTTGTGTTTTGCATACATATTACACGTAAGATTACACGCAAGATTACACGTAAGTTACACGTAAGTTACACGTAAGATTACACGTGAGCAAGTATATAAAAAGTATATTTTCCACCACCTTTTTGTTTGATTAATTTTTTATCTAACAATTCATGCAGGTCGTTAAATGCAGTTTTTGCTGAGCATTTAGTAAGTTTTACATATTCTGATCGAGATATTTTTCCTTTTTTTTGCAAATAAGCAACTGCTTTTATCTGCCTATGGTTTAATTCTAACTGCCCTATTTTTTCTTTTAAAATTTTGTCCCTACTCAGATCCAAAATCTGTTTTTCTATTTTTGTCATCTCATTAGCAATACCTTCAGAAAAATATTCAAGCCAGTAGCTTAAATCTTCTCCGTTTCTGTTTTTTTGGCCTGATTGCAAAGCAGAATAGTATCTTTTTAAATCTTGATCATAGTATTCTTCTAATGAAAATAATCTTTTTGTATCATATCCTAATTTATAAAGAATTAATGTTGCCAAGGCTCTTGCTGTTCTACCATTTCCTTCAATAAAAGGATGAATGCTAACTAGTTCATAATGGGCAATACCTGCAATAATAATTGGTGAAATATCTTCATTTACTGATTTTTTGATCCATTCAATTAAATCCTTCATTAGTTTAGGAACTTGTTTAGCAGTTGGTGGTATGTAAACAATTTCTCTTATACCCTCTTTTTCCTTTACAATATAGTTTTGGATTTTTCTAAACTGTCCTCTTTCTTTTTCATCTAGTTTTTCAAGTGTTATTTCATTAATTTTTTTAATTGTTTCAATAATCAATTCAGGTTCTTTATCTACGAATTCTAAAACCTTTTTATAATTGATAACTTCCTGTTTATCTCTTTTTTTTGCATAAATCTTTTTCCCTTCAAATATTGCTTTTACTTCGCCTAATGTTAATTTATTTCCTTCAATTGCAGTTGAAAAATGAGCGCTTCTAACTTTTGCCTCCTTTTTTAATCTAGCTTCCCATTTTGGAATTAATGGAGCGTTAACTATTAGGTTATGGGCAGCACTAATTCTATTGAGGTTTTTTAAAATTTTATTAGAGATTCTATATTTTGGATTATACAATTCATCACCTCATTTTATCTTTATTTTCGTTTATATATTTTTTTAGATTAATTTTTTATATCCAAATGATTTTCTTTGGATTTTTTTTTTATTTTTATCCTTATCTCTCCATCTTTTAAAGGTATAATTTCTATATGGTTACCATATCTAATATATTAAGCTTCTGCTGTTGTGGCATTAGCAGATGCATAACTAGTGCTATAGCGTTTATCTACTTCATTGTAACTCCAAGCCTGATAATAATAAGTATTATCAGATTCAAGACCTGTATGTTGATGAATTTCTCCTGTGATATTGCACAAGAAATTTCCTTGTCCTCTTGCCCAAGGGCCTTCTGCTGTAGCATTATACTCTATATAGGTATGCGTGGCATTAACCCCTTTTGTCCATGTAAGATTTATCTGTGTTGAATTATGCGTTGCAGCTGTGAAATCCCCCGGTATCTCAGGTATATACTCATCTCTTGTTGTAAAACTATAGGTTCTATTAGTCCATAGTTGTCCGTCTGTAGCATTAACACTCCACCAGTATTTTGTATTATAGCTGCTCATACTGGAATTAGTTTGGCTATAGGTTCCATTATAGACAGAATTATTACTGCCGATATCGCCCCAAGCTCCTGTGGCATTTGTCCTAAATGTAACATTCATCAGATCATTATTTGTATCATTAACCTGAATGCTAAGTGTCGGATTCAGGTTTTCACCAGTCACGTCGTTTGCAGGATTTGGATTGCTTTGCATGGGTGCAACATTTGGTATTTCTTGGGCTCCAAATGCAAGAAAAGTGCTTGGTGAGTTCATCGTATTGTATTCTGCGTTTATCCAATCAGCGCTCCTAACTGTTTTAGATACACGAAGTTCATCGATAATGCCATCAAAATCTCTGCCAGATGTCGGATGATTGCCTATCTGAGATTCAATACTTGGAGTACCAATGCTAAGTGATGATGAATCGAAGGTTGCGGATACATTTGTATCATAACTTCCATTAATATAGAGAATTAAATCACCATTAGCATAATCTACTACACCAACTAAATGATGCCATACGCCTGTACCTATATCAACTGTAGAAGTAACACTTTGTAAATCATCAGTACTTTGACTTCTAGCGTTAAGACGAAGTTTGTTGTCATTAGACCTGAAAGTTGTATGCACACTACTTGAATGTACTAGACCGTACCATATGTATTTTGTTTCAGAAAAATCATCTGGTTTAATCCATGCTGATACTGTAATACCAGATGTACCATTAAGCAATTGCTCTATAACATTTGTACCAAGCGTGATGTAATCACCTGTCCCATCATACTCTTGAGCATTACCGATATAACCTGTTGTTTCGGTAGGTTCACCGACACCTTTTTTCGTACCTGTAAGCGTATTGATCGTCGAACTTTTTATTGTAGTTGAAGTAGCATCATTTTTATGCCACACTGCAACATAATCATCATCCCAAACACCTGATGCATCTTGTTTATCTAACACACAGATGCTGCTGTAATATATGTAAAATGATGTGTTTGTTGTGGAGCTAATGCTGTCTAGTTTCACCCAAGCAACCAGCTTACCAGTACTGCTATCCCATTTTTCTATTTCATGAGGCAGTATATCTGAATATGTACCTGTTCTCCAGTTGACTTCTGAGCTTGTAAAAATAATATCATATCCAGTTGTATCTGCATTGTTTTTAAGATCTGCATCAGTGATACTTACAAGAACTGGGAAATTTGATAGATCTGAGTCGACCATTGAAGAGTTTACCTCTATTTGTTTTCTATATGAAAATGTTGATAATATACCAACTTGAGTTCCAAAGGTTGCAAAACTAGTTGGTTCATCTGTGTTTATATAGGTGGTGTTTATCCATGCAGCACTTCGTGCGGTACTACTGATACGCAGCTCATCAAGGGTACCTGTCATGTACTCGCCAAGCAGTAGGTCATTGGCATTTGTGTTTATAGCACCAGTTTGATTTATACTATTTTTAAGCTCACCATTGATATACAGCCTAATCTTACTTCCGTCATATGTCATTACCATATGATACCAATCTGTAATAGGCTCGGGAACCGCTGTAGAAACATAATTTCCATTAATATACGCATAAAGTGTCGCCCCGTCCGGGCTCATCTCTAAGGAGTACGCATTTTGTCCTTTGGAAATAATTCCTTTGTTTGCACCTATTGTTGTAAAATGATATGTGGCATTTGTCCAGGCACCATGTCCATCGTTTACTGTTACTTTCCAGTAATATGTTTGACTGTTTGATGAAAAGTTTGCAGCATTGTCCATGCTGTAGGTTCCGTTACCCACAGAATTATTTGTACCAATAAAGTGTTCACAACTACTATCTGTTCCCCAATACCAAGTTATGTTCATATCATATGAGTCATTATGATTAACAGTTATCTGAAGTGTTGGGTTGACAGCAACGCCACTGCTTTCATTTGTTGGTGATTCGGAACTAAGAATTGGTGCATTATATGTTGTGTTGCTAGTGTTACCAGAGCTATCTGACCATTGTTCTAGTGTTGGGTTATATGTCCAGTTTGCATAACTCCATGCCTGGTAATAATAGGTTGTGCTAGGGGAAAGATTTGTATCTTCAAAGTTTGTGCCAGAATCATTATATATTTCTATACCGCTACCACGAGCCCAGCTTTCAACAGAGTTACGCTCAATATAAGTAGTATTTGCACCTGTTCCTTTTTCCCATGTTAAATAAATTTTTGTTGAACTATTGGTTTGTGCTTTGAAACTACCCTGAATCGTAGCATTAGGTTTTGTGAGAAATGTAAATTCGCTGCCGTTTACAAATCCTTGACTGTTGTTTGCCCAGGCTGTAAAGTAGTATAGTTGACCTGGTGTGAGTCCTGTTGCATTATAGCTGAATGTGTTTCCACTTGCTAGTGTTCCAACTGTTGCGTTATTTGTTTTTCCGCCACTTGTTGTATCATACCAGAAACCGACAGTTGTTGTAACATTGCCATTTGTTACAAGATAACCCCATAGTGTTGCATTTGTTTCTTCTACACCTGTTGATGCATTGGTTGTAACTATAGGTGGGTCTTCTTGGATAATAGTTGTAAAACTATATGTTTGATTAGTCCATGTGCATCCATCGGTTACATTTACACTCCAATAGTATTTAGTTGAATAACTTGAAAAGTTACTATTGTTTTGAGTAATGTTTGTGCCACTTGCAACACTGTTGTTGGTTGCAAATGTTGCCCATGATCCTGATGAATTGCTTCTCCAGGTTGCAGTTAATATGTCACCATCAGTATCGCTTATTATTACGTATAAATCAGGTAGTGGTGATATTTCTGTCGCTGCGTCTTTTGGTACTTCTCCACTTTGTGTGGGTGCGTAGTTGGTTGTAAAGCTGTATGTTGTGTT
>CAZFAZ010000001.1:0-21057 GCA_964517155.1 uncultured Thermoplasmatales archaeon | reverse complement strand
GAATCTCTTCAGATGGCATATGATGCAATACAAGCAGGTGCAATTGGTGTGGATATGGGCCGTAATGTATTTCAGAGTAGTGATCCTGTTGGTATGATTAAGGCAGTAAATGCAATTGTTCACAAAAAGTATACTGCTAAAGAAGCATATGATATGTTTAAAGAAAATAAAAAATAATTTTTTTTATTTTTTATCTCGCGATAGTTTTAAATAAAAAATAGTATTTAACCTAAAATTAATAAGGAGGCATAACTAAATGATTGAATGGATACTAGGAATAATAATATTGATTATAGTCCTGTTTTTGGTGTTTATCTTTTTTGGATATTACAACAGGATAATAAGGCTGGAAAACAGAATAGATAACTCTTGGGCACAAATTGATGTGCAATTAAAACGTAGAGCAGATCTAATTCCAAATTTAATGGAGACTGTAAAAGGTTATATGAAGCATGAAAAAGAAACTCTTGAAAATGTTACAAGGGCTCGTTCTGCTTTATTAAATGCAAAATCGCCTCAAGAAAACATTAACGCAGATAACATGCTTACTGGAGCGCTTAAAACACTTTTTGCAGTGTCAGAAAACTATCCTGATCTTAAAGCTAATCAGAATTTTTTAAACCTACAAGATGAGCTTACAAATACAGAGAACAAAATAGCATATTCAAGACAACATTTCAATGATTCTGTGTTAAGTTACAATAACCTTGTTGAAACAATACCTGGTAAATGGTTTGCAGGTTTTATGAAGAAAAAAGCTCGTGAAATGCTACAGATACCAGATGCAGCAAGGGAAGTACCGCAAGTAAAATTCTAAAAACCCTTTTTTATTTTATTTATTGGTGGTTATGGAAAAAAAAATACTCGTAGAAGATCATATTCGAAGAAATAAGAGAAATACAGTTTTAGTTTGTGCTTTAATGGCTTTATTGTTTATTGGTGTAATTCTTGCTTTTGGAATCATTTTTTTCAGAGGAAATATTCTCATTGCCTTGATTTTTGCACTGCCTGTTGGCATATGTTATGTTTTACTGATGTATTCAATATCTGTTAAAACTGTTCTTAGTGCTGCTAAAGCACGTCCTGCAAATCCAAATGTTCGTGAAGAAAAACTTTTAATTCATCGTGTTGAAGAAATGAGCATTGCATCAGGTCTTCCAATGCCAAAGGTTTATGTTCAAGATTCAGAGTATATTAATGCTTTTGCAACAGGTAGAAATCCTTCTGAAGGCGTAGTTTGTGTAACAACAGGTGCATTGCGTAAGTTAAATCAGGAAGAATTAGAAGGTGTGATAGCTCATGAAATGAGTCATATTAAAAACTATGATATTCGTGTTGCAACTGTTACAATCGCTGTAGTTGGTGCGATTTCTCTTTTATCTGAAATTGTGTTTTATTCAATGTTTTTTGGTGGTGCTGGTAGAGGCGGTCGTAGAAATGATGGCAGTGGTATAATTATTGCTATTGCTTTTTTATTTGCGATTCTTGCACCGATATTTGCAAGGCTTACTTATCTTGCTATATCTCGTAGGCGTGAGTATTTAGCAGATTCAACAGGTGCTTATCTTACTCGTAACCCTGAAGGACTTGCAAAGGCACTTGAAAAAATAAAGATGGATCAGCCTACTACAAAACCAAAAGGCTCTAAAACTGTCGCACCTCTGTATATTTCAAATCCTTTCAAAAGTAGTTCAAAAGGTTCTGTTTGGTCTACACATCCGCCTGTTGATGAAAGGATAAAAAGATTACGTTCAATGTAAATATTTTTCATTTTGTTATTTTGTCACGACAAATATATAAACAAGTAGTGATAAATATTAACATGGTGAGAGAGGTTTTGAGAAAAGATAAAATTATTGTTATAGTTAAATATCTGTTTTATCTCTGGCTTTTTACCATTCCAATTAATTTTAACTAGATAAAACTCTTCTGTTTATTTAATAATCTTCTTTAAATCACGCCGCCTTGTTGATTTGTTTGTGCAGGATAAATTTGTATGTCTTGAGTATATTTTATATCAAGTTTTTTTGGGACATCAAGTTGTGCTCGTATTTTCCAATTTGTAACGCCAGCTCCAACTGATATAGCGCTAATAAATTTTCCTGCAGAGCCTAGTTTGTCTTCAAGAGAATCTTGCACTGCTTGTTGTTGACTCCTAGCCATAAGTATATCTGGAGGAATTTGTAATTCAAAAGGAACTGTTTCACTTTGGTAATCTTTTTCACCCTTTACAGGCATCTCAAAATCATATACTGTTTCCCAGCTGTGTGAATTTCCTTTTCTTACTCTTCTAACACCCATTAAATGTACTTCTAGTTTCCTTGCATACGTTGGTTTTTTCAAATTTATAGTAATTGTTCCTTTTGCAACCTCGCCAGGGTTAAAATTATATTTTTCCAGCGTCATAGCTATCTTAGGTGGCCCAAATAATCCCATTTTTCTCTCACGCCCATATTATATTTAGATACATCTTTTAATTAATAATAAATATTTTGTTTTTATATTTCTTATCTTTGGTAAAATCTATTAAATAGTTAGTAATAACGGTGGATAGCATGAAAGTTGCAATGTATTATAACAATAATGATGTTAGAATTGAGGAACAACCAATTCCTGAGATATCAGATGATGAATTACTTGTAAAAGTAATTGCCAGTGGCATATGTGGTTCTGATGTCATGGAATGGTACAGAGTAAAAAAGGCACCAATTGTTCTTGGCCATGAAATATCTGGTGTTGTTGAAAAAGCAGGTAAAAACGTTAAAAAATTCAAAAAAGGCGATAGAGTCTTTGTAACTCATCATGTACCATGTAACAAATGCAGTTTTTGTAAAAATAATCAACAAACACTCTGTGCAACACTAAAATCTACTAAATTTTACCCTGGTGGTTTTGCACAATACTTACGTGTTCCTGAGATAAACGTTCGCTTTGGAACTTTTAAGCTACCTGATTCTGTAAGTGATGATGAAGGAACATTTGTAGAGCCTCTTGCATGTGTTGTTCGTGGTTTTAGAGTTGCAAATTATAAGAAAGGACAAACTGTTCTTGTTTTAGGTTCAGGTATGGCAGGTCTTTTAAATATCAAACTTGCAAAAGCAGATGGTGCCAAGAAAATCTTTGCAACAGATATTGATAATTATAGACTTAAACTTGCTAAAAAAATGGGTGCAGATGTTGTAATTAATGCAAAAGAAAATATTGCTGAGCAGATTAAGAAAAACAATAATGGATGCCTCGCAGATTTTGTGATATTATGCGCAGGAGTATCATCTGCTGTTAGACAAGCAATTGAATGTGTTGAATTTGGTGGAATAATTCTTTGGTTTGCAATGACTCCACCTGGTGTTGATGTTTCAATACCCTTTTTTGATTTGTGGAATAAACAAGTAAAAACTTATTCTACATATGCTGGGGCAGGCAAAGATATAACTGATGCAATCAAGCTTTTAAAAGATAAAAAACTAGACGTAAACGAGATGATTACGCATAAACTGCCTATGAGTCAAACTGCTAAAGGATTCAAACTTGTTGCTGATGCAAAAGACTCGATGAAAGTTATAATTGAGCCAAATAAATAAGAGATATCTCTATGAAAAAAATTAAAGCAATCTGGGAACTTATGCGCCTTGAACATGGAGTAATGCTTTTTTTAGGAATACTTATAGGATCAGTTATAGCTTTAGAAGGAGCAGCTCTTCCATCTTGGGATAAATTTATTCTAACATTTTTTACAGCACTATTTCTCGAAGCAAGTACTTTTGCTTTAAATGATTATTTTGATTTAGATATAGATATTGTAAATAAACGCAATGACAGACCACTTGTTCGCGGTGACATAAAACCTAAAACTGCACTAATATTATTTGCTGTTTTTTTCCCACTAGGAATTATTTGTTCTTATTTTGTAAACTTTGCATGTTTTATTATTGCTCTGATTACTGCTTTGTTTGCTATTCTTTATGATTCTCATATGAAAAAAATCAAATTTATCGGTAATTTTTATATTGCATATGTTATGGCAATTCCATTTGTTTTTGGCGGAGTTGCAGTAATAAATTCAAATAATTTTTCTTTTACTATCGATCCTGCGATTTACATTATAGCACTTATTGCTTTTCTTGCAGGTTCCGGAAGAGAAATTATGAAGGATGTGCAAGACTATGAAGGTGATAAAGAAAAAGGCACCAGGTCTTTTCCAAAATATATTGGAAAGCGTAAAAGTAATATTTTGGCAGGATTGTTTTATGTTTTAGCGGTTTTTCTTAGTTTTATTCCTTTCTTGGTTGCAAATTATACTATATATTATAGAAATTATGTTTATCTTTTCCTTGTTTTAATCTGTGATTTTTTGCTTCTTGTTACTGCTTTTGATTTAATTTTTAAAAAAGAGCCTCATTTAAAACTTTTTAGAAAAATTACTTTGTTTTCGATTTTTATTGGGCTTCTTGCTTTTCTTATAGCTGCTTTTGTAAATATCTAACTTTTGAGTAAATTATATAAGATATTTTATATATTATTATATATTACTGGTATAAAAATCATTAATTGGGGAAAAAAATTATGCTTAGCGGCGATGTATCAGGCGTTTTGCTTGTTTATATTTATGTGGCAATTTTGTTAATTATTACAGAAAAATTTTTAGATAAATGGCCAGAAGTTTCTCGTAAGGTTCTTCATATAATGGTTGGAAATATTGCTTTTTTACTACCTATTTTTAATAATTCTTGGGTTATGGCTTTTGTTGCGGCAGGTCCTTTTATTTTCTTTACATTTTTAATGAGTCCTTATACTCCTATTAAATCTATAAAGGGTAGAACAAGTGCGGCAGGGCACAGTATGGGACTTGTTTATTATGCTATTACTTGGACTATTCTTGCGTATTTGTTTTTTGATAATATGGTTATTATTGCAATAGGAATTCTTGCAATGTCATATGGTGATGGTTTTGCATCAATTATTGGCATTAGGTTTGGTAAGAAAAAATATAATGTTTTTGGTGATGAGAAAAGCTATATCGGCAGTTTTGCTATGTTTGTCTTTACTTTTATTACAACTGTTGTTGCATTAATCTATTACGGTATTAGTTTGTCAAGCGATGTAGTTCTTGTTTTACTTGGAATTGCATTTGTTGCAGCAGTAGTTGAGGGGCTTACGCCTAAGGGACTTGATAATCTAAGTGTTCCATTTGTTGCAGCATTTTTATACTGGTTTGTATTTATTTTATGAGGTTTTTATGCGTCTTATAATAATGGACGGTCTTGATGGTGTTGGGAAAGATACTCATGCATTACTAGTTAAGAAAAGATATGAAGATTTAGGTGAAAACGTAGTTTTGCGATCTCATCCTGAAGTTGATAATTATTTTGGTCGCAAAGCAAAAAAGGCGTTACTTGGGAAAGGTAAACTAAACAAGCTTAATGCTTCTGTTTTTTACATGTTTGATGTCTTGCGTTCAATTAGGAAATATTATCGTAGGAAGGATATTGATACACTTATTATGACAAGATATCTTATTGGGACTGCTTATTTGCCTAAAAAGCTTGCAAAAATTGGTTATAAGTTTTTTTATGGTTTTGTTCCTACTTCTGAGTATATGTTTTTTTTAGATGCAACGCCTGAAGAGCTTTTGAGTCGTATTTCTGAGCGTAAGGAAACTGAGATTTTTGAGACTCATGATGCTCTTGTAAAAGTTAGAAACAAGGCACTTATGCTTGTTGATGATTGGGGGATTATTGATACATCTGGATCTATTAATGATACGTTTTCTAAGATAGAAAAAATACTTATTTCTCTAGATAAAAAAGTTTGATTTTAAAAGTCCCAATATATTTATTTAATATTTTTATAAAAAAGTTTATATACTTATAAAGCAATTATATAATGTAGGATGGGGGAGTTTTCCTAATTTTTTCCTATCTCTCCTCACCACCTCCACGGCTTCCCCATCCGATAAAAACTTGTTTATTTTAATAATTTTAATACAACTTCTTTTAGCCGTGGAACGGCTTCAAAACTCTCTAGTTCAGATGGTTTTATCCATCTGTATTTAGTATGCTCCCAGTCTATTTGTACTTTACTTTTTTTTCCAGTTTTAAACAAAAAAGGATAAATCTTCCAATCGTATCTTTTTCCTTCATAAAAATCTGTAACTTCGATAGGCTCGATAGTTTTTATTAACTCAACATCATTATTGTTAAGACCTGTTTCTTCACGTATTTCTTTAAATGCAGTATCAATAGGCTTTTCACCTTCTTCAACATAACCTGCAACACCACTCCAGAATCCTTTGTAAGTTCCAACTTTATTGCTCCGCTTAAGAATAAGAATTTGCCCTTTTTCATCCATTAGGATACAAGTGGCAACACTTGGCATAACTTTCAGAACCTTTTACAAGTATAATCCAAAACAGACTCAAAAATAGCCATTCCATCCCCTATGTTTTTATCGAGACCATTTTGAACCCAATCTGGATGTTGATGGCGATAAAAAGTTCTTTCAGGATGAGGCATCATACCAAAGACATTTCCGATATGATTGCAAATTCCTGCAAGATTGCTGATTGAACCATTTGGATTCCAAGGATAACCTGCATATTCTCCGTTTTCATCTACATAACGGAAAACAACCTGATCGTTTTCTTCTAATTTTTTAAGATATTCTTCTTGTTTATCTAAAGGAAACAAAAGTTTTCCTTCTGCATGAGCACTAGGAATAAGTCTAATTTCTCCTTTAGCAAGTTTACTTGTAAAAACGCATTTGCCATTATTTTCATGTTTTAAAAAGGTTGGACGGCATTCAAAACGATTACTATCATTAATATTTAAACATGCATCAGGAACGCTGGTCATAATTTCTTTAACACCTGGAAGCAGCCCCAGCTCTGTTAAAACCTGAAAGCCGTTACATATGCCAAGTATTGGATATTCATCTTTTACAAATTCTTTAAGATCGCTGCCTAACTTGCTTTTCATTCTAGCTGCAAAAATAGCACCTGCGCGAATATAGTCGCCTGCTGAAAAACCTCCAGGTATCATAATGCATTGGTAATCAGAAATATCTCTTTTTTCAGTATTAGTGCAATCAATATGTAAAAGTTGTTTAAGATGTACAAACTCAGGTTTTGCACCAAGTCTTTTGAATGCATCAAATGACTCTTGCTCGCAGTTTGTCCCTTCAATTCTTATAACTGCAACTTTAACATCGCTTTTTTTCACAGATTTCACCCAAATAATTACAGTGGGGTAATAGCAAAGCTATTATTTGTTTTTTTATTATCAAATAAATGTAGGTGAAATAACAAATTGGAGATTACGGCATGTCCAAACTGTGGAAGTAGAAGAATATTTCAAGGACGTTTGAGAGATGGAGTTATAACTGGTTATACTTCAAGAGATGTATGTAGAGATTGCGGGTATCGTGGAAGTCCATTAATTTTTGATAATCTTGAAAATTATAAAAATTTTTTAAAAGGATTAAAAGCAGAAAAAGAAGGAAAAACAACTGAATTAGAAGAAAAAGATGTTGAACTCAGCGAAAAAGAAAAAGAGGTAGTTGATTTTTTAAAAGAATCGGAGAATAAAGGAGTTGCAGAAATAAAATTTGAATCAAAAGCATTAAAAAACTTTATTGTACTTTTTATGGTTTTGATTTTTTCACTTGTTATTGCTCTTTTTTTTGTTCCGTTTGATTTTTTCCTCCCTACTGTTTTGATAGTAATTGTATTGTTTATTATTGTTTATCTTAAATATCGTATTATAAAAAATTAAGAGGATTTTAATTTAGCAATTTTCTCCTTCTTTTTTTTCGTAAATTATATATAACAGAGTGTAATGATATATAATTACATTTAATTAAATATAATGAAATGTAGTTAGGTATAATTATGACGGAAGAAAATAAATTTACAACAATATCTATTCCAATGCCCCTTGCAAACAAGATTAAAAAAAGGATAGAAGGAACCGGATTTACATCCCTTTCTTCATATGTGACTTATGTTCTAAGAGAAGTAATATCAGGCTCTGAAGAAAAAGACGAAGCATTTTCAAAAGACGATGAAAAAAGAGTGAAAAACAAACTTAAATCACTAGGTTATTTAGAATAAAAAAACAAACATGGAAGGCTTAAAAATGACACACTATAATTTAACACATCTTGACAAACTAGAAGCAGAAGCAATATTTATAATGCGAGAAGTAGCAGCACAATTCCAAAGACCAGCACTACTATTTTCAGGAGGAAAAGACTCAATTGTAATGGGCCATATAGCCAAAAAAGCATTTTATCCTGCAAAAATGCCTTTCCCCTTCCTGCATATAGACACGGGACACAATTTTCCAGAAACCCTTGAGTACAGAGACAATTATGTAAAAAAACTAGGGGCAAGACTAGTTGTTGGAAGCGTAGAAGACTCAATAAAAAAAGGCAGAGTAACAGAAGAAAAAGGCAAATATGCAAGTAGAAACTACCTGCAAACAAAAACACTGCTTGATACAATAGAAGAAAACAAATTCGACTGCTGTATAGGTGGTGGAAGACGCGACGAAGAAAAAGCAAGAGCAAAAGAAAGATTCTTTTCACATAGAAACGAGTTTGGAGAATGGGATCCAAAAAACCAAAGACCAGAATTATGGGATTTATATAACGGACGATATAACGTTGGAGAACACTTCAGAGTATTTCCACTCAGCAACTGGACAGAAATGGATGTATGGCAATATATACTAAAAGAAAACATAGATATCCCAAAACTATACTTTTCACATAAAAGAAAATGCATAATACGTGATGGAGTAATACTAGCATATACAGAATACATAAATATGGATGAAACAGAAAAGAAAAATGCAAAAGAAATGCAAGTTCGCTGCAGAACAATAGGAGATATGACCTGCACAGGACTTACAAAATCAAATGCAAAAACCCTTAAAGAAATCGTAAACGAAGTAGCACAAATCAGAAGCTCAGAGCGCGGAAGCAGAGCAGATGACAAGCGATCTGAAACTGCGATGGAAGACAGAAAAAAGGAGGGATACTTCTAAATGGTAAATTCAGACACATATCTAGATATGGAGCTACTAAGATTTACAACCGCGGGAAGCGTAGATGATGGAAAAAGCACGCTAATAGGACGTCTTTTATATGACAGCAAAACACTATTTTCAGATCAAATAGAAAACATAGAAAAAATAAGCCAACAAAGAGGAGAAAACCTAAACCTTGCACTACTCATGGATGGACTTAAGGCAGAGCGAGAACAAGGCATCACTATAGATGTAGCTTATCGTTATTTTGCAACACCCAATAGAAAATTCATAATAGCAGATACCCCGGGACATCCGCAATACACAAGAAACATGGTAACAGGTGCATCCACGGCAAACCTTGCAATAATACTAGTCGATGCGCGAAACGGAGTAGTAGAACAAACACACAGACATATATTTATTTCAGCACTACTTCAGATACCACACTTTGTAATATGCATAAATAAAATGGATCTTGTAGATTTTAAAGAAGAAACATACAACAAAATCAAAAAAGAAATACAGAATTTTGTATCAAAACTAAATGTAAAAGACATGTATTTCATACCAATAAGTGCTCTACTAGGTGACAACGTAGTAGACAAATCAAAAAACATGCCCTGGTATGAAGGACCAACGCTACTATATCTCTTGGAAAACATACATATAGCAAGCGATGAAAACCTAATAGACTGCAGATTTCCAGTTCAATACGTAATAAGACCAAGAGATGACAAATTTCATGACTACAGAGGATACGCAGGAAAAATAGAAAGCGGGATATTTAAACCAGGAGATGAAATAAAAATATTACCCTCAGGTTTTATAACAAAAATAAAGTCAATCGAAGGACAAAACAACAAAAAAATAAAAGAAGCATTTCCGCCGATGTCTGTTGCGATTCAACTAGAAGATGACCTGGATATAAGCAGAGGAGATATGCTTGTTCGTGAAAACAACATGCCGCTTATATCAAAAGATATAGATTTGATGATATGCTGGATGAATAAGAAAAAACTAGAGCCGGGAAACAAATACTTAATAAGACATACAGCAAATGAAACAAAATGTATGGTAAAAGAAATACTATACAAACTTAACATAAACACACTACACAGGATAGAAGATGCAAAAACAATAGGTTTAAATGAAATAGGTAGAATCAAAATAAGAACTGCAAAACCATTATTTTATGATAAGTATAAGGATAATCGAGCGACGGGATGTATGATATTTATAGATGAATATACAAACGAAACAGTTGCAGCAGGAATGATACGAGAATAAAAAAGGTGAAAAAAATGTTAGAAAAACTAAACGGAAAAGGAATAATAATTCATCACTGGGATGCAGATGGAATATGCTCAGCAAAACTTATGCTAGAAAAACTAAAACATAAAGACATTAAAAATGCAACACCAACACTTGGAAACTACTACTTAACAGATGAAGAAATAAAAAAATATTCAAAATACGATTTTATAATAATAGTAGATATGGCTTTAACGCCAGAAAATATACAAATACTTGCAAAAAAATCAAAAGTAATGATTTTTGATCACCACCTGGGAAAAATCTACGAAGAAGTATTTCATCACAATCCAATACTTAAAGGAGAAAACCCAGATAAATATCCCTCTGCAAGCTGGATAATAAATGATTATCTAAAAAACGATGTAAACCTCTATGCACTTTTAGGCGTTGTTGGAGATTATGAAGAAAAAATCAAAAATAATCTTGAATTTAACAAAAAAATAAATGATTTCTGCAAAAAAAACAATTTAAGATTTGAAGACCTACACAAAATGGTATACCTAATAGATTCAAACTATAAAATAGGAGATAAAAAAGCAGTAGAAGATGCACCACATCAACTTTTAAAAATTCAAAACCCTCAAGAGATACTAAACAACAAACTATGGATTCAAAATCTAAACAAACTAGACAATGAAATGAATAAAATATTTAAAACTCCAAATGAAGAAATAAATGATGTAATATTTAAAAAAATAAACACAACATACAACATTATATCCACAGTTACAAGAAAAGTATCTTGGGATACCGGAAAAGATACACTAGTTGTAAACACAGGATTTTTTGATGATAAAGATCAAATCTACATGCGTAGCAAAAAAAATGCAGAGCCAATGATAAAAAAAGGAAAAAAACTAGGTTTTAAATGCGGTGGAAAAAAAGAAGTTTTAGGTGCGATTGTTCCAAAAGATAAAACAAATATGTTTATAGAAGAAATAATGCTATTTTTAGAAAACAAGGGGAATTAAAAAAGTTATGAAAACAGAACAAAAATCAAAAAACATCAAATGGCATCAACATAAAGTAACAATAAAAGATAGAGAAAAACTACTTAATCAGAAAGCAAAAGTCTTATGGTTTACAGGGCTGTCAGGTAGTGGAAAGTCTACAATTGCAAATGAGGTGGCCTACAAACTACATACAATGGGAAAACTAGCATATGTTTTAGATGGAGATAACATTCGTCACGGGCTAAACAAAAACCTGGGTTTTTCACAGGAAGACCGCGATGAAAACATCCGTAGAATAACTGAGGTTGCAAAACTATTTGCAGATGCAGGAATAATAACATGTACAGCTTTTATATCACCATATAAAAAAATGCGTGATTTTTCAAGAGAAATAATTGGTCCAAAAAGATTTTTTGAAATATACTGCAAAGCAGCACTTCAAACTTGTGAAAGTCGTGACCCTAAAGGGCTTTACAAAAAAGCAAGAGATGGCAGTTTAAAAGATTTCACAGGGGTTTCTGCACCATATGAGAAACCAGAAAAACCTGAAATAATAATTGATACAGATAAATACAGCATTGAAGAAAGCACAGAGATTGTAATAAATAAACTCAAAGAAGAAAAAATAATCTAAAAAACAAGGAGTATACACCAAAAATGATACTTGAAAAAGACACAAATTACATTGTATCAGGACTAGAAAGATCAGGGACATCTATGATTATGCAGATACTAAACGCAGGTGGCATATCAACAAGTTTTGATGATACACGAAAACCTGATGAAAACAATCCAAAAGGATACTATGAACTTGAAGGCGGAAAAATCATAAACCGGCTTATAAACAAAACATTTCCATTTGAAAAATACAAAGGAAAATTTATCAAAATCACATGTTATGGTATAAAATTTCTTCCAGAAGCAAAATACAAAATAATATACTCTGAGCGAAACATAGATGAAATACTTTATTCAATGGAAAAAATGATGGGTAAAAAAGACGAAAAACACAATGAAACACGTGAAATATTTATCAAACTTAATTATATGATTAAAAAAATAATGCAAGAAAGAAAAGATATAGATTATCTTACAGTAAACTATAATGAAATACTTTCAAACCCTTGGAAAAATATTAAAAAGATACACAAATACTTAGAAATGCCAAAAGAATCACTTGAAAAAATGATAAATGTTGTAGATAAAAAACTTTACAGGAACAGGAAAATAAATTAAAATGAATAACGATAAAGAAGATAAAAAAGAAAAAATTCTTTCAAAAAAAGATATTTTCTTTATTTTACTTGCTTTTTTAATAATTGTAATTTTTTATTTTTTACCGACACCTGCTGGTTTGCCTTTCTCAGGTAAACTCATGATAGGTATACTTTTAATGGCAGTAATACTATGGATTACAGAACCAATTCCATTACCTGTAACAGGGCTTCTTATAATGATTTTACAGCCACTGCTTGGGTTAATGCAGCCAAAAGATGTTTTTTCATCATTTGGAAATCAAGCAGTGTTTTTTTTAATTGGTGCATTTATAATTGCAGCTGCAATTGAAAAACACGGCCTTCATAAAAGAATAGCTTTAAAATTTCTAAGCTATTTTGAAAGTTCTCCTCGTTTTTTTACTTTTGGCATTATGTGTTCATGTGCCTTTTTATCTTTTGTAATGCCTGAACATGGAGTAGCAGCATTATTTTTACCAATAATTACTTCTATTTTGATTGCTATGAAAATAGTTCCAAAGCAAAGTAATTTTGGTAAAATCAGCATGTTAAGTGTTGCCTATGGCTGCTCTATTGGAAGCTTGGGAACTCTTATAGGTGGTGCACGCAACCCGCTTGCGATAGGTCTTCTTGCAGAGGAAGGCATTACTGTTACTTTTTTAGATTGGATGATTTACTCTATGCCTGTTGTTTTTATTGCTTTGCCTCTTGTATGGCTTATACTTCAATTTTCTTTTCCTATTGAAATAAAAGATATAGCACTTGCAAAAAAAGTAATAAGTAATCAGGTTATAAAAGCTGGAAAACTAGGTATAAATCAGATAAAAGTCATAGTAATATTTATGTTAACTTTATGCCTCTGGGTTTTCTTTTCACAATACATGTATTTTGGCCTTGCAGTTATTGCACTACTAGGTGGAGTTTTACTTTTTATGACAGGTTGTCTCAGCTGGAAAGATGTTGAAAGACGTGTTCCCTGGGGAATTATTTTACTTTATGGCGGGGCTATAACACTTGGCATGGGCATTATTCAAACAGGTGCAGCAGACTGGATAGCTAAAGCACTTTTTTATGTTATAGGTGAAAACCCGTACTTGGTAATTCTTGGATTAATTGTTGTAACAATTTTTTTAACAGAGATAATGTCAAACACTGGTGCCGTAGCAATACTTTTACCTGTAGGTTTTTCAATTTCAACAGCTGTATCTGGTATAAGTCCGCTTCTTTCAGCGATGCTCATAGCACTAAGCGGTGGTTTAGCATTTATGCTTGTGATTGCTACACCTGGAAATGCAATAACTTATTCATCAGGCTATTTTACAACAAAAGATTTGTTTAAAACTGGAGTGCTTGCAAATATAGTATGTATAACAATAGTATTTTCAGTTGCAATATTCTACTGGAAAGGTGTATTAGGATTATAAAAAAAGGTGAAAAAAATGTTTAGAAATATATTGATGCCGATATCATCAGAATTTTATTCAAAACAAGTAATACAAAGAGCACTTACTCTTTCTGAGAAATTCAAAAGTCAAATTACAATACTATACATAATAGACGAAAAAACACTAAAACAAACAAATAAAATATCTTGTTCATATATAACAGAATATAATCTTGAAGAGACAAAAAAAGAACTAATAGAAAACCAAAAACAATCAGCAGATACAATAATTTTTCAAGAAATAAAAAAAATATTTAAAAACAAAGAAATCTCTGAGAAAATAGTTGAGCAAGAATATACAGATGCAATAAAAGAAGAAATAAGAAGCAAAAAATATGATTTACTTTTAATGGGGTTTAGGAAAGGATGTATTCTAAACTATAGGCTTTTTGAAGAAGTAAATATACCAATATGGGTGGTAGGCAAAGGAACCAGTCAGAAAATACTAGCTATCTGTTCAAACCTTGTGTCAAATCAAAAAATATCTCAAATTAGCATAAAACTTGCAGAGACTTTAGGCTGGAGTTTGCAAATATTATATATTGTAGATACAGAAGATTGCGTACAAGTTGATGAGCAAGGGAAAAGATCAACTAAACAAACAGAAAAAGAACTAAAAATCCAGGCACAAAAATTTGTAGAAGAAATGCAAAAAAAACAAATAAATGTTGAAATTGTTAAAGGCAGCCTTGAAAAACAAATCGTAAAAAAAGCAGAAAAAATCAAGGCACAACTAGTAATACTAGGTCAAGAACAAAAAAAGAAAGGGATGCTAGGTTTTCCTGTAAAAAACGTTAAAAAGAAAATCGCTGAGAAATGTAAATATTCTATGCTGTTTGTTAAATAGATAAAAAGTATTTGTGTATTTTAAGTTAGGCAAATACTATTTTTTGATGTATTTTTATTAAGAGTCTTATTATGTTGTATGATAGATGTTTTGAAATGTCATTATTATAAAAAATATGAAACCAAAAAGATTAAAATTTATTTTGATAGTACTTCACCCCAGAGAAAAGAAATATTTATAAATTACTATCAAATAGTATTAATAGTATCTGATAGAAATGGAAACAGACCAACTTTTAGAAGTAATTGAAGCCGGAGAAACACAGGAAGTATAGCTAAAGCAATCTTTCCATAGTTCGCAGGATTTTTCAAAGCTGATGTGTGATTTTGCACATATCCTCTATATTAATACAAAAATATTATATATTAGCACATAATACACATATATACAAGTAATACAAAGGTGATATGTGTGGTAAATATAACGTTATCAATTCCAAAGGAATTAAAGAAGAAAATGGATTCTTTTATGGAAATTAATTGGAGCGCAGTAGCCCGTGAAGCGTTCAAAGAAAAAATTTCCGATCTAGAATTTTTGAAACAATTCAAAAAAAAAAGTAATTTAACAGAAGAAGAAGCTTTGAAGCTTGGTAGAGAATTAAACAAAAAACTAGCCGAGAGACGTTAAATATGGATTTAGTGATTGACGCAAATATACTTTTTTCAGTGCTTATAAAAAAAGGAAAAACCGAGGAGATTATCTTTAAAGATACTATTCATCTTTTTGCACCGGAGTTTCTTTTCGATGAGTTCGAAAAATATAGAGCGTTTATCAAAGATAAGACAAAAAGAAATGATAAAGATTTTGACAGATTAATGCGAATTTTAAGAGAAAAAATAATTGTTATTCCAAATGAGGAAACTGAAAGATTTATTTCAAAAGCAAAAACTATTTGTCCTGATAAAAATGATGTAGATTATTTTGCTTTAGCTATGAAACTAAATTGTTCGGTATGGAGCAATGATAAAGCACTAAAAAACCAGAGACATATTGATGTAATTTCCACAGAAGAATTGGTAAATAAAGTAGAATAAAAAAGTAAGTAATGTATTATTGAATACTGGACAATTGCTACTTTAGTAAAATAGGATGTATATAGAAATTTATCGTTATAAATTACTAAAAAATATAAATTGATTTTTCTAAAAATCAGTTTTTTACTCTCTCTGTTTTTTACTTTAATTTAATTGGTTAGTAGCTTTTCCAATAATTTCTATCTGACGGACCACAGCAGATTGTATTAATTCATTTTTTTTTAAAATCATTTTCATTAATACCTTCTGTAAAATTTTTAATTTTAGAAATGGAATTCAAAATGTGATGTAAATAGATGTCATCTTTTTTACTCATCCATATACCTCCATCATTTCTTTTTTGATTACGTATAATATTTTTATACGCTTGATATTTTTGACAGAAAGTTATATATATTAATGCCATATATATATTATATTAAGGTTGTATTAATATGGTTCAAGCTATAATAAACATCAAAGAAAATACCAATAGAATTTTAAATATCCTCAAGGCAAAATATGGACTTAAAGACAAAAGTCAAGCCATTGATCTTATGGCTAAAGAATACGAACAAGAAATTCTTGAACCTGAACTTAGACCAGAATATATTGAAAAAGCTAAAGAAATAATGAAGGAAAAACCTGTAAACGTCGGAACTCCTAAAGACCTTAGAAAAATGATGGGTTTGAAGTAAAAATGTATGATCTAAATATCAGACCCTCTTTAAAGAAGAAATTAATAAAATTGGGGGAAAAGAGCCCTAAACAAGCAGAGATTATTGCAAAGAAATCAGAAGAAATTTTTATTGATCCACGTAGGTATAAAAATCTTAAGGCACCATTAAATAATTGGAAAAGGGTTCACATCGATGGACATTTTGTTTTAACTTTTTCAATTGATGAAGATACAAATACTGTAATCTTAGAAGATTACGATCATCACGATAAAATATACAAATAAAGAATTCTAAATGATACATATTTTTTAACTAAAGAAGGGCATACTGAAGTGAGGCTAGCTTTAGCTTTTTTGTAAATATCTATAAGATATTTATTTTAGTAAATATAAAATAATGGATACAGGCTTACGATTTACAAAAGGGAGAATGTTATGAAAGCAGTAATTCTTGCCGCAGGCGAGGGAAAAAGACTAAGACCTTTTACAGAAACCATGCCAAAAGTAATGCTTCCTATTGCAAATAAACCAATACTTGAACATGTTTTAGATGCATTAAAAAATACTGGTGTTGTAGAAGTTGTTTTAGTAGTTGGATATAAAAAAGAAGTGATAATGGATTATCTTAAAGACTACAAAGGAACTAAAATTACATATATCACACAAGATAAACAACTAGGAACCGCTCATGCGCTTTTACAAGCAAAAGACAGTATAAACGAAAAATTTATTGTTTTAGCAGGAGACAATATAATAGATAATGAAAGCATACAAAAACTGATACAAGAAAAATCAGAATATTCACTTATTATAAAAGAACATTCCTACCCATCAAAATATGGCGTAGTATTTCTAGAAAATCAAAACTTAAAAAAACTTGTTGAAAAACCTAAAGAGGAAATTGGAAAATTCATATCAACAGGTATATACAAATTCCCAAAGAGTGTATTCAAAAAAATACAAGAACTATCAAAACAAGGAATACATGATTTATCATCAGTTGTACAATCACTACTCAAAGACGAAATAACTTTTAGTACAAATATTGCTAGTTCATGGATGGATATAGTATACCCTTGGGACTTAGTACAAGTAAATGAAACAATGATGCAAAATATAAAAGCATCAACTGGTGGAACCATTGAAAAAAATGTGACAATAAAAGGCAGTGTATCAATTGGTAAAGAAACAAAAATTTATTCAGGTTCCTACATAGTAGGACCCGTTGTTATCGGAGAGGGATGCGAGATAGGGCCTAATGCATGTATTTTTCCATCGACAAGCATTGGTGATAACTCTGTCATTCAGCCAGGGGCACAAATTCAAAACAGTGTAATAATGAATGATACACATATCGGCTCAAGCTCATTTATTACAAACTCAATTGTTGCTCGTGGTAGTATTCTAGGTCATAATTTTTCAAGCAGCTCAGGTGAAAACATAATAGAAATTGAAGGTGAATTCAAAAAAGTCAAAAACCTTGGTGCTCTCATTGGAGAGGACTGCACAATTAATAATCATGTAGTTGTAGACCCTGGTGTTATAATAGGGCGTAAATGCAAAATCGAGTCAATGAAAAGAATTAGAAAAAATATAGAAAGCAACAGCAAAGTGATGTAAACGTGTGCGGGATAATTGGTTACAATGGATTTCGTGATGCAGATAAAGTTATAATTGATGGTTTAAAAAGATTGGAATATCGGGGCTACGATTCATCAGGACTAGCGATATTAGGAAAAAAACAACAAGTTTACAAAGAAGTTGGAGAAATAAAACAACTTGAAAAAACTATTACAAAAACTAAAACCGCTGGAACTATTGGTCTGGGACATAATAGATGGGCAACTCATGGAGGCGTAACAAAAGAAAATGCTCATCCCCATATAAGCACAAACAAAAAAATAGCAATTGTTCACAATGGAATTATTGAAAATTATATAAAATTAAGAGAGAATCTGATAAAAAAAGGCTACAAGTTTGTTTCTCAAACTGATTCAGAGGTTTTAGCTCATTTAATAGAAGATAACTACAAAGATGATCTAGAAAAAGCTGTTTTTTTAGCACTTAAAAAAGTTGAAGGTTACTATGCACTTGTTGTAACTAGTACTGATGAGCCAGATATTATTATTGGTGCAAGAAAAGATAGCCCTCTAGTCATTGGTGTTGGTGATAACGAAAACTTTCTTGCATCAGATGTTCCTGCTTTTTTAAAATACACAAATCAGGTTATTTATTTAAACGATGGTGAAATCTGTGCTGTATCAAAAAAAGATGTAAAAGTATATGATAAAAATAATAAACCTGTTCAAAGAAAAGAAGATATTATAAAATGGGATTTCAAAGACGCTGAAAAATCAGGTTTCCCTCATTTTATGCTCAAAGAAATCTATGATCAACCAGATACCATTAACCAGGTTCTTCGCGGGCGCATATCAGAAATAGATAGAAGCATTAATTTTAATGAAAATGTAGAAAATTTGCTAAAAAGCAGTATCAGTTCTATTCATATTGTTGCTTGCGGTACATCTTATTATGCTGGACTTGTTGGAAAATATATAATTGAAAAACTTACAGATATCCCTGTTTTTGTAGAGATTGCATCAGAATACCGCTATTTTGGTACAAAACAGGCTTCTTCTTTAGTAATTCCAATTACTCAATCAGGTGAAACATTAGATACCCTTGCTGCACTTCGTGAAGCAAAAAATTCAGGATGCAAAACACTAGTCATAACAAATGTTATGGGAAGCACGGCTACTCGCATCTCAGATGGATATATACTTATGCAGTCTGGTCCAGAGATTGGTGTTGCTGCAACTAAGACATTTACCTCACAAATTCTTGTTTTACTTTTAATTGCTTTAAAAATGGGTATTATACAAAATAAAATCAGTGCAGATGACCTATATGAACACATACATTATTTAAGAGAACTACCTAGAAAAGTAAGAGATGCCATTGATAAAAATAGTGAAATTCTTAAAGTTGCAAAAGAACTTAAAGGCGCAAAATCAGTGTTTTTTATAGGACGAGGTATAAACTATCCATTATCACTTGAAGGTGCATTAAAACTAAAAGAAATTTCTTATATTCATGCAGAGGGTTTTGCTGCAGGTGAGCTAAAACATGGACCTTTTGCATTACTTACAAAAAATACACCTGTTATTGCAATTGTCACAAAAGATAAAACCTATGATAAAATTCTTGCAAACATAGGTGAAGTCAAAGCACGTGGCCCGCAAGTAATAGCAATAGCTGAAGAGGATGACACAGAGATAGAAAAACATGCTGATTTTGTATTAAGAGTACCTGGCAATTCAAGTTTTTTATCAAGTATTCCGATTGTTGTTATTTTACAGTTACTTGCATATCATGTGGCAGACTTATGTGAATGCAGTATTGATAAACCGCGTAACCTTGCAAAATCTGTAACTGTTGAATAAATAAACAAAGGAAGTGAAAATAAAATATGGTTAAATGTGTAATTCTTGCGGCAGGTGAAGGCAAAAGAATGCATCCTTTGACATATACTCGTCCAAAAGTGATGCTTCCTATTGCAAACAAACCACTGCTTGAAAGAAACCTTATAAATGCTATTAATGCAGGACTTAAGGAATTTATTTTTATAGTATCTTACAAAAGTGAAATGGTTCGTAATTATTTTGGAGACGGTGAAAAATACAAAGTAAAAATAGAATATCTAAATCAAGGTAAACCTAAAGGTACTGCCCATGCGATAGGACTTGTTGAAAAATTTGCTGATGACTTTATAGTTTTATGCGGGGATACAATATTTGGGGGAGAAGATATTAAAAACTTGGTTAAAAAGAAAAATAGTATAGGGCTTTTCAAAGTAGAAAAACCTAAAGAATATGGAATTGTTGAAATAAAAAACGATAAAGTCGTAAAAATTTATGAAAAAATGCAACAGCCGTTTACAGATGTTATAAATGCAGGTATTTATCATTTTGACAAAAAAGTTTTTGATTTTATTAAAAAAACAGTTAAATCCCCAAGAGGTGAATATGAAATCACAGATACAATTAATATGATGGCTGAAAAATTTGATGTTTCTTCTGTAATGCTTAAAGAATGGCGTGATGTAGTATATCCATGGCATCTTTTGGATGCAAATGAGGAAGTTTTGAAAAAAAATTCTAGAGAAATAGAAGGAACTGTTGAGAAAAATGCGACAGTTAAAGGAAATGTTGTCATTGGTAAAAATACAATTGTAATGAATGGAAGTTATATTGAAGGGCCTGTGGTAATTGGTGAAAACTGTAAAATTGGGCCAAACTGCTATATTAGGCCGTATACATCAATTGGATCTGGTTGTCATATAGGTAATGCTTGTGAAGTAAAAAACTCAATAGTTTTTGATAATAGTAACATTCCGCATCAGAATTATGTTGGGGATTCAGTAATAGGTGCTAATTGTAACCTTGGTTCGGGCTGCAAGGTTGCAAACCTTAGGCTTGATAAAAAAGAAATAAATGTAGTATGTAACGATAAAAAAATAAATACTGGTAGAAAAAAACTTGGA